>JACQHZ010000148.1 GCA_016198745.1 Verrucomicrobiota bacterium | reverse complement strand
GCGGGACGCGTGTGCTCCCCTCGCAAAAAATTCTTAAACTCAATTTTCGGAAACTCATTCTCTTCCCTTCTGAAATGGGTTGAAAAACACCCTTTTTTCAAACTTATGGAACGTCTCTGAAATTCTTTGGGGACTCGCGACCCATGTCGGAGTTCGGGGTGACCGCCATTCCGCGTTTTCCGTCTGCCTGTGCGTGGTCCGCACGCAGACAGGTCGAGAACCACCCGACGGCGGTCACCTGAGACGCTTGCAAAATTTCCCATGGACGCGACCGATGGACGCGACGGAGCGCGTCCCTCCAAGGCAAAACAGAATTGGTTTCTGGATTTTGGGAGGGACATCCCGCCGAGGCGGGATCGCGGCCGTGTTTCCTGGAGTTCTGCAAGAGGCTCACCTGTCTGCGTGCAACGCACAGGCAGATAGACTGCCGCTACAGTCCCGCCATGGCGGGAATGCTTTGTGAGCATCGGTCCACTCGAAAAGGGGTTCTTACGTCCGGATTTGGGTCACGGTTTGGCTGAGGCCTGCCTGGCAGGTTTGACGGCGGTCGGCGGCACTTTCGGAGGAGGCGAAGCGGGCGGCGGTTCTCGATAAACACGAATGTAATCCGCCACGGCTTGAATCTGCTTTTCCGTATCCCCATTGAGGATGTCCGGCAATGGATTCGGCTGCCCCTCGTTCCAGAAGGCGGGCATGTTGACACCGGGCGTGACGGCGCCCCCCTTCGAGGCGTCTCCCGGATTCCTGAGCCATGCCGTCAACCCCTTGGGCCGCATCCGATGCTTTACCATGGCGAAATCAATCGCAGGGTTGCCGGCGGCAACCGCCTGCTCTGCCGTTCGCACCTGATGACACTGCATGCAGCCGCCCTTTACGACGATTTTCTCGCCTGCGTCCAAGGATTCCTTGGGAGGCGAATAAGCGGCGGTTTCCATGGTGTCAGTCTCGAAGGGATACGGTTGCTTGTCGCGCAAAGCGAAGTATTGCGTCAGGGCGTTGATCTGATCGTCCGAAAACGGATAGATCGGCATCCGCGCATCCAGCCAGTAACGGAACCGGTGCTGTCCCGGATTTTTCAGGAACGCATGAAGCCAGGCCGGGCGCACTTTGATGCCGAGGCCATCCAGGCTCGGTGGAAACAGGAATGTCTTATCCTCGTCCATGGCGCTACGGATCGCGCCGCCTCTGCCCTCGTTGATGTGACACCCCATGCAGTTGAGTTCCTTGATGAGCCAGCGACCGTTTTCGATGCGCCACTCAGTTTCCGTGAGATTGCGGCGGGCCTTTGCGCCCGGCGTTTCGCCCGTCATCCCCATGATTGCCGTCATGATCAGCTCGATCTGGTCCTCGGTGAAATTGAACTGCGGCATCCGCAGCAGTTCCTGCGGGCGCTTGGTCGTCACGCGGTCAAACGAACGCGGCGCCTGCAGCTTCTGATGAAGGAAGGCGAAATTGTTGCGGGGGATTTCGATGAACCCGAAGTCCAGTTTGCCGGGATTCTTGCCAGCCCAGTCGGAAAGCTCGATGGAAATGGGCTTGGCGTTCTCCATTCCCTTGATGCTGTGGCAGTCCATGCAGCCGTAACGCTGCACCAGTTTTTCACCCAGATATGCGAACTGCTCTTCTTCTCCCATTTTCTTCGCCTGATCGATCGCCTGTTTGAACGGTTTTTCGTCCTTGAGATAATCAACGGTTGTGTCCTTCAAAACTTCGACCTTGATTTCCGTCGTCTTGCGTTCGTCAAACTCCGTGTTGCGATTGGCCATGAGGTAGGCCGTGATATCGGCGGCCTCCTGGTCGGCAAGGCGGAGGTTTGGCATTCGCGTGTCGTGACGGTGCCGGACCGGGTCTTTCAGCCAGGAATAGAGCCAGCCGGCGTTGTATTTGGAACCCGAACCGAACAGCATCGGTCCTTGCGAGCGAAACCGCCGTTCCTTTGGGGGGATGTCGGTCAGTTTCTGGTCCATCACATGGCACCCCATGCAGCCCACCGAATTGACAAGAGCCTCGCCGCGCGCAGGATTGCCCGAGGGCGGCGGCGAATGGTCTGACGGCTCAGAGAGTTTGAAGAGATACTCCGTGATCGAGCGCGTCTCCACGGCGTTGCGGTCAACCCAGTCCACCCGGATGGGTTTGCCGTCGCGTCCGGTCAGGCTTCCTTCAAAACACGCGCCGTTGCGGTTGTTGTCCAGATTCCAAAACTGCGGCATGAATGTGTTCGGTCGGAACGCCTTCGGATTCTCCAGCCACTTGATCATCCATTCTTTCGAGGTTTTGGAGGCGATCCTGATCAGGCTGGGACCGGGTTTCGGATAGGGCGCACGCACCGGAATGATCAGTTCGCGACCGGTTTTGATCTCGGAGGCGTCCTTGAGGCCGTTGGCGGCAAGGATGGCGGTTGGCTCGGCGACCAGCGTGTGAGCGAGCGTCTCCAGGTTCTCGCCCGGTTTCACCACCCGTTTCACCGATGTCTCCAACGCCTGCATTCTATGGCAGGCATAACAACCGGCCTGCTCGATCAGACGCAAACCAGCGTTGATCTTTTCGCCCGGACTGGCCTCGGATGTACCGGTCGGGTCCTTGACCACCGGCACGTCGGTGACATTCTGATGGCATTTGATGCAGGACGACTCCGTGAACTCGCGGGGACGCATGGGGTCTTCCTTGTGATGCATCGGATGCCAGTGCAGCGACTCCTCCCATGCCTGTTCCTGCGTGAGCGACGCGAACCGGAATTTCTCGAGCTGCCCCCGATCCATTCCAAATTGACTCTTGAGTTCCTTCTCCGCCGTCACCAGCGCAGCGCGTGTTTCCTTCAATTTGGAGGCGCTGTGGAGTTTCGCCGTCTTCAACGCGCAAAATTCCTCCGCGAGTCTGACGCGCTCTTTGGCTTTGGCGACAAGACCGGGTTGCCACTTCTCAACCGCCGAAATCGCCACCCATCGCGCCGCGCCCTCCACCAGCGGCATTTTCACGTAGTCCCTGCGAATCGTCAGGAATTCGGGCGTATGCGCCGCATGAACGAACTCCGCGCCCCGATCCCACCCCTGGTGACACACCGAACAGCCGAACTGCCCGACGGGATGGGGCGAATCCGACGCGACAAACAGGTCCAGGCGTGGATGCGCCCGCCATGGCTGCGGCAGGTTCGCAAAACGGAAACCTTCTTCGCCTTCTGCGACGGCGTCCTTTTTGTCGCTGAAAGTGTGGCAACTGATGCAGCGATCAATGCGCGCCACGTCGGCAAAGTTCAGACTGTAGGTCTGGTCTTCCGCAATCACCTGTTGGACGCTGATCGTGGGTTGGGCAAATTCGATCAACGGCTGATCCAGCAGCGCCGGCAACAGCCGGCTGCCGAGATACGCCAACCGCTTTTCAATCAGCCCCTTCTCCGTGCCGAGCCGGCGTTTTTCTTTTTCGAGAGTTTCCTTCTCGGCCGTAAACCTGGAAAGCGCAGCCTCGGCCGCCAGTTTTTGCCTCTCGATATCCTGGATTTCGAGATCCACCGCATTCACAGCGGTCTCCTGACCGCGGAGCGCGCCAAGTTTTTTGCCGACGGCCTTTTCGCCGCGATGAAGTTCCACCGCTTCGTCGTATTCGCTCTTGCGCTGATCCAGCAGGGCCTTCTCGGTCGCATACTTGATTTTTTGGACGGCCAGATTCGCCCTGATCCGCTCCAGGTCGGCGCGAAGACGGGCGATTTCACCGGCATTCGCCCGCAATTTCGTTTCCTCCTGGGCCAGCTTGCCGGTGATGCCTGCAAAACCCGCCTCCTCCATTTTCTTCTCCGCCGCGGCGCGATCCTCACGCAATTTCTGGATTTCAAATGCCTTGGCTTGCCGCTGGTACGGTTTCCATTCGCGGTAAAAATCGTCCGCCAGCATCCAGATCACGCAAAGAATCAGGAGGACCGAGCTGACGATGAACAGGACGTTCAGCTTCGGGATGTTGTAGGCGTGGACGGTCTCCGGCAGGTTGCGCATGGGGAAGGGGAATGAAGAATTGAAAATTAAGAATGCAAAATGGCGCCCGATGGAAGATCAAAACCGCAAATGGAAACCGCTCAACCTGACTTCAAAATTTGATCCACGGCGTATCCACGATATACTTCAGGTTCACCAGCCAGCGCAGGTACATTTTCATTGGAACGGTTGCCATGGTGAGAAAAAGAAAGATCGCGACTGAGTAACGCGCGAATCCGAGCCTTTCGCAAAAATCCTTGAGCCAACCGCGGGCAAGCAGCCCCGGCAGGACGCAGAAATAAAACGCCAAAATCAAAATTCCGGCAAATTCCTTTTTGAAAACCCGGGTGATGTTTGCGAGGCTCAGGCTGCCGTCCGTTGCGGGCAATCCCTGGGCGAGCCATTCCCACCCGATCGCTTGGCCCAAGGGATAAAATGCCTTGACCCAGACGTACTCCGAAAGGTTGACGTTGGTCAGCGCCACCACCTTGTGCGAACTCCATTCCTCGAACGGCCCGAAGACGTTCCAACCTGGCCCGCGCAGGATCGTCCCGATGGGGATGAGAAAATCCCACATCACGAAGAACCCGATGAGAAAGGTGAGAATCGCCAGGCGCCGTTCCTTGAAACAGTAATACCCGCTGCCTTTGGGATTCACGTCAATATAGGGGATCGCCATCAGGCCGAGGACGATGATGCTGGGCAGGACCACGCCGGCAAACCAGGGATCAAAATAGACCAGCAACTCCTGCAGGCCGAGAAAGTACCACGGCGCCTTCGAGGGGTTGGGCGTGTTGGCGGGATTGGCGGGTTCTTCCAGCGGGGCGCGGACGGTGATTGACCAGACCACCAGCGCCACCGTGCAGAGAATCATGCACAGTAGCTCGATATATACCAGGTCGGGCCAGACCCAGGTCTTCTGGTCGCTGGTTTCTTTTTCCTCCGGCGGCAGCCTTTGCTCCATCCGGCGATCGTTGTTGTGCGCCTGCAGCATCGCCATCCACAGGAAGAAACTGAACAGATAGATCATCAGGAAGATCGGCGCGTTGTCCGGCTTGAGAAGCGTGACCCGGAAATTGGCGTCTTGGAGCGCCCATCCCAGGGCGACGGAGATGGCGACCATGGCGATGATGACGCCCTGTCTGGTCCAAATCCATCGCTGAAACAACGCCCAGATGAACAGGACCGAAAAGATCGTGAACGACCACTCCGGCGCGCTGAAGTAATTGACGATGTGTTTGAGAGTTTCGGACATGACCGCCTACGAGTGAGAAATGAGAAATTCGAAGTTGAAAATTCAGGAAGTCCCGAACGCGATCGGTGTGCAGTTGGAAATTTTTAATTTTTCATTTATAATTTGCAGCCGGTCACATCGGCCCTGAAATGCCGCCGTCCTTGCGGATGCGCCAGAAATGCACCGCCATGAGCACCGCCGCCGCCAGCGGGATGAAGATGCAATGAAGCACGTAAAAGCGGTTCAGCGTGATGCCGCCCAGCTCCTTCGCCCCAATCAACAAAAAGCGCGCGTCATCGCCCGGATGAATCAGCGGCACGCCGCCGATCTGCAGGAATTCCGCCCCCGGACCGCCCGCGCCCAGGAATGGCGTCGCCTTGGCCATGTTGGACCCCACCGTGATTGCCCAGATCGCCAATTGGTCCCACGGCAGCAAATAACCGGTGAAGGAAAGCAGGAAGGTCAATACCAGGAGGAGGACGCCGATGACCCAGTTGAACTCGCGCGGCGGTTTGTAGCTGCCGGTCATGAAAACGCGGAACATGTGGAGCATCACCACGATGACCATCGCGTGCGCCCCCCATCGGTGCATTTCGCGCATGATGCCGAAGGGCACCTGTTCGCGCAGGTCCACCATGTCGGGATAAGCCAGGTCAACCGTGGGCCGGTAATAAAACATCAACAACACCCCGGTCAGTGTCAGCACAAGAAACAGAAAGAAAGCGAGACCGCCCGCGCACCATGTGAAACGCAGTTTCACGCCGCTGGTTCGGACCTTGGTCGGGTGCAGGTGCAGGAAAACGTTGCCAAGGACAATCAACACCCGTTTGCGGTCGGTGTTGGGAATGCCCACCCGGAAGATGGACTTCTTGACCTGTGATTCCAGGATGGTATTCTTGGGCTTTTCGAGCGGCATAAATTCAGGGGAGGGTGCAAAATTTGTTGCAGGCGAGTCAAGAAAATAACAGGATGACCCGCACGCCTCGCAAAGAAAACCTGTGTTTTCCTAAGAGACTCTTGCGACAAGGTGGGGTGACCTGCCCATCACCGATTTGTAGGCCCTGCTGAAGTCGTTTGGAAAACGATACCCAAGCGAAAAAGCGACTTCCTTGACCGATTTCCGTTCTTTCCTGAGCATTTCTCGAGCCGCCTCCATTTTTAATTGTCTGAAATAAAGCAGGGGGGATTTGCCCGCATGTTCCAGAAACAGTCGATAGAGACGCCCGGGAGATATTTGAAGGTAATCGCAAATCAACGGGACGCAAGAAACAACCGCGAGATTGTTTTGCATCCATCCGACGGCGAGTTGAAGCTGCAAAGAGGATGAGGAAGTCCGACCCGGTGGGTGAAATGAACGGGCAATGGCGACATCGAGTCGAAGACGCAGGGATTCGATCGCATGCGGACTCAGGTGATCGGGAACATTCACCTCTTTTCGACAGGCTTCATGAACGTTCTCGATCTCCCGCGGGGAAGCCGGATCCGTCATTAACCGCAGGCAGGCGCCTTCCTTTGGCCTGCATTCCGGGCAACGCGGCGGCGTTTCCCACATCCAGACAAAAACTTCGCAGGCCGCCATGGTTTGATCCGTCCAACCCGAAGCAAAATCGGGATGAGCAATCAAAAGTTCACCGGGATTCAAAATAAAACGACGATGGGTTTCCACAAAAGTTGGATGACCCTTTTTCACCAGGTAATACCGCCAGGTGGGGTGGGACATCGGGATGCGCGGTTGCTTGCCGTAAAAACGCCGGCCCCATCCAAGATACCACAGATCCAGCTTCAGCGACGCCGGCCGAGACCAGCGTGAGGCCCTGTTCCAAAACGACTTCTCAATGCGCGAGGCCATTCGGGTGAATCTAACAGAAGAACAGGGGCGAGTGCAATCAAGGGACGCCTTACGGATAAAACTCCGACATGATGTTCATGACGATTCGAATCTGGTCTTCGAAGGCGCTTTCCTGCTCGACGGTGGACGGCTCTCTTCCGGAAGGCATGGAGCGGGAGATGCGCCAGCCCAGATAGATCAATGTACCTTTGCCGACCGGAATCTTGCACAAGATGGCGCGCCCCGACGAATCTCCAAGGATGCATTCTCCTTTGCTCATGATCCCTGCGGGAATCAGAACGTCGCCCGCGGGCGTCAGCCATGAATGCGGTTTCTTGGCGTCAAGATGCTTCACCCACGGGTGATCCGGCTTGCGAATGGACACGGGGCCTTCCACCGCCCTGGATTTTCCGGCGAGCGCCGCGTCGGAATCGAGACCGGCCAGTTCGCTGAGAAATGCGAAACCCTCCGCGCTCGCAAATAAATCCTGCGTTGAGTGCATCAACATCAGAGCGCCGCCGTCTTTGAGGAACTTCATCAGGCGCCCCATGTCTTCTTCGCGATACTTGCTGGGTTCCACCTGGGCGCGCGCCAGGTTTCCAACGATCACGACGACACCGTATTTCCCGTACTCCCCTGGCTCCAGCCAGGTTTTATCGAGGATATCCACCCGAACGCCCCGGCGTTTCAAGGCGAATTCCGCATACGGCGCATCGAAGGCGGGATAACCCTGGATCATCACCGCGGGTTTCCGGATCACTTTATTTTCCCCGGAGACGGCATGGCTTCCACCGCCTTTCTTCGGTTCACAAGCGGAAATGGCCAGAGACTCCTTCTTTTCGCCAAACAGGGTGAGTCTCCCTCTCATGCCAACACGCCATGGCTCGCCGCCAAAGGGAAGCGCGCCAACATCAGGCTTTCCCTTGTCGGTGCCGCGCAAGGGATCAAGCCACTCGGAAGGAACCGCCACGCCGGCGTTGATGGCCGGACTGCCTTGTTGCAGACTGAGATCAAGAGCATCCTTCCAGTTGCCGCTGAATCGGGCGAATTTTGGGTCCGCAAAAAGATCGTTGGCCGCCCAGCCCGGTGGATATTGCGTCTTGCTTTCTTCAAACAACGGCGAGGCCCGAAACTTCTCCAAAAAATCTCCCGCGGAAGCCGCCCCATCCGACACGCTCCAATTCAGGTTGCCGTCCGCCTGGAAGTCAGCGATCTTCTCATTCTTCTCATCAGCCTGTCGCCGGTGTAGCGGCCAGTGACCACCTGCGATGGATTTTTCGGACAGTTCCAGATGGGCGAGTCCACGCGCACATCCTGCGCCGCCGGCGTCTTGCCGGTCAGATAGGTGTCATCAATGATCCACTCTTCATTGCCCAAGCTGTTCGTTATTGGCAGCAGCACCACTTTGCACATGGGTCCCTACCTCAAGCAGATGACCAGTGGCGTGTTCAGCTATTCGCGGAAGGGCGAAGAGAAATCCGAAATCAGGAAAGCTTTCAGAAATCTGGATGTTCCGCGGGGAGCGAACGCGGGCGACTCGGCGATGGTGTTGGATTATCTCCATTCGTTGGATCGGGCCGGATCCTTTCAGGCCGACCTCGTGCTGCTCCATGTGGGCGCTCACGACATCAAGCGGGATCTCCGGACCGGCCGGAACCGGGTGACGCTGGCAGACTACCGCAAAAACGTCGCGGCCATCATCGCCTGGTTCAAGAAGCGACACATCAGGCTCGTTTGGATTCGCAACGGTCCGCTCGACGAAACGTTGCACAACGCGCGCTGCCGGGCCTTCCAGCGTTTCGAAAAGGATCTCGATGAGTACAACCGGGCCGCGGAGATCCTCCTGAAGCGGCAGCATGTCCCGATCCTGGACTTGCCGGGCTTCACCCGAACGCTTGGCCCGATGAAACAACTGTTAAAGGACCACATCCACTTCAAGGATGAAATTGTCCGGTTGCAGGCGGCCTATATCACCGGCTGGCTGATGAGTGCCGCCCGCCGTGGTTGTGCGCCGAATCGGAGACTTGCCCGCGTCAAGACTTGATGTGTATGCTTCATTTGGTGAGAACAATTTTCCACATGAACAAAGCGCCCACCTTCGCAGCATGAAAATCACCAAACACTCCACCCCGCGCCGCGCGACCACCGAATCAAGCATCTTCGAGGATGAGGCATCAAGGAAGGGGATGGGGAGGAAGTTGAAGCAATTCGTGGAGAAGGGTGCGGAGGTTTACCAGAAGGTGTAAAGGATGGGACGCATTCGACGAGGCGGCTACATCATCACTTGGTTCATTGGCGACCATGAACCGCGTCATGTCCACGTTGAGACGGCAGACGGCAAGCTCATTGGCCGTTTTAATTTGAAAACAAGACGCGGCATGGAAGCTTGGCAACCGAGCCGAAAGCTGCTAAAGGTTATTGAACAACTGGAACGGGAAGGAAAGTTATGAGATCGCTGACGAACCTCAAAAAACCCTTCGGGACTGCCAAGATGACTCGTATCAACGCCGTGCGATACCTGGCTTGGGAGGACGCGTTCGATGTGGAATTTGAGGACGGTCTGAGCTTCTTGGAACCACACCGCACCATCCGCAAGGCCAACAAGATTTCCGGAAAAGCCGCAGTCGAACGGGTCGAACTGGATGAAGAATGTCGCATTGGTTTTTTCGTTTACTACGACACCGGCGAAGTCGCAGAGGTGTCTTGGTCCTTCATCCGCGAACTGCCTCCAAAATCCGCTAGGAACAAGTGAACGGTCTCGAACGATTTTTCCACGTGGCAGCCTTCTCCGAATGGAATCTCAGAATCGCCATTCCGGCGCGGGCTCGCCGACGGAAAGGACTTCGTCCACGTAGAAACCCGGGATCGGCGTGGCGGCGAGGTCAATTCCAACCCGCACTTCGCCTTTTCCAGCCACGCGATACGCAAGGAGGTGATGCCAGTTGCCATCCTTGAGTCGAACCGTGCAGCCGGAAGGATGGTCAATCTGCCATTTGCGGCCGGTGTTGGCGAGTCCCCATTCCACCAGATCGCGAATCAACATCGGCGACAGCAGCGAGCGGCGGTCGGGCGCAAGCGGCCAGAGGTGCAATACCGTGCGATAGTCGCGCGGCTGGCCGGACAGTGTATGCAACGGGTTCGAGGCGATATAAGGGGTGCCGTCCACAGTTCGGTTGATGCTCACGGGCGCGCGTCGGAGGTTCTCCGCGTGGAGGATCTCCCGCCATGACGCGCCGTTGTCGCGAGATTGCCAGACAAAGACGTCATAAACGGGTGGCACCCAGGAACGCGCCGTGACCAACAACGAGCCGTCCACGTCGCGAATGAGCGATGCCTCGCCCGTGTTGGTGGCTGCGGGGATCGGCATGTACTCGATCACCTTCCAGCCTTGGTTGGCGTCAAAGCGCCAGCGCGCCACGCCCACGAGGTTACTCAACTGCTGCACGGGACGATCCAGGTGTTGGTTGGCTTCAATACGCCAGCGATCCACGCCCCCCTTGGCATTCGGCTTGACGAACACATCTGCTTCCGACCTCGGCATCAAGACCATGAGCAGGTCATCCCCGTCGGGAATGGCGCAACTCATTGGTTGGTGGACCTCGATGGCGTGCGAACTCGTGATTCGGAAGTTCTTGCCATCGTAACGATACTGTTGAGCGCGGTAGCGTTCGATCCTGTCCGCAAGCTTCTCGGGTCCGCCCGGACGACCGAGCGGATAGGCCCATTCGACGTTCAGTCCGAATCCCGTGCCCGCGTGCGGATGGGGAGAACCGTCGGCGCGCTTCGCTCCCCACGGAACAAATCCGCCCGCCACAGGATAGGACGACATCAACAGCCGTTCGCCGGTACGCGGATGAGTGGTTACCTCCGCTCGCCGAAGCGGGATGACACGACCTGAGCCAATGCGGTCAAGCTCATCGAAAATGATCAGGTCGGTGCCGGCTTCCAGGTCCCGCTTGCCCTGATCGGCAGGATCGAAGAGATCCTTGCGCCCAATGTTGGCAAAAATCCCGGCCTCGGTGGGACTGATCTGGAAAGGCAGTCCCAAGCCGTACACCCAGGCTTGATTGGCGGGTGTATCGGACGGAAACCCCAACGCACGGCGCCGATTTTTGATTCCCTGGATGCCGCTTGAGACAGACATGGGGGACATTATCAATCCCCTGCCCGACAATTCAACCTGATTTTGAAATCTCACCTTCAAAAGCCTCGATTTCTGTCGGGCTTCCGCCATGATGGCCGGGCCTTTATTTGTGCAGGCCTGCCTGCCGAGGCGGCGCAGGCAGGAAAAATATTTGAACATTGCCGAATTCATCGCCAAGTGGAGCCGGGTTGAACTCACCGAGAG
>JACQHZ010000160.1 GCA_016198745.1 Verrucomicrobiota bacterium | reverse complement strand
CATCCCTTCCACGGCGCTTCGCAGAAGCGCCGCTATATCCCCCCTCAGAGGGGGGACAAGTTCGTTGGTTGCGACTATGCCGCGCTGTGTACCCGATCCGGAACTACGTCATCTGCAGCGGCGGCAGTGCCGCACTGCCAGGCTGCTGCCAAGCAGAACCGTTCTTACGTCCGGATTTGGGGTCGCCAAGCCGGGTTGACCACGGAGGTGGTATCAGAAATGGGATCGGTGTCTCAGGAGTTCTGAACTTACGTTGAACGTCCATTCGTCAACCGCCGCCGGCGCCGGCGGTCAGCACTTTTTCCAGCGTTTCGGCCGTTTTTCTCCAGCAGGCTTCCGGGTTGACGATGAAATCGCGGACCGCCGGCAACGATTCGCCCCACCAGAATGCGCCGGGTGGAAGGAGGGCGTCTTTCAAATCAGCCGGTTCCCTCATGCGCTTCTCCACCGCCAAAGCCCGGCTGAGGGAGAAAATCGTGTCCTGAAGCGACTCACGAGCTTCTTCGACCAGCTCGCCCTGGCCAAGCAAGCGCGCCATTTTCAATTTGCGCGCCGCATGGCCGCGGTGCGCGTCGGCCTTTTGTTTTTCCTCGGCCGAAAGCGGCTGCGGCCCCGCCGCCGCTTCGACTTCGGGGTAAAGGGGACGCGTGGCGCGCGCGGTCACGGTCACCAGGCCGGCCTTTTGCAACCGCTGAAGCGCCTCGTCGGTGGCGCGATCAATGACCTCGAGCATCACGGGCGCGAGCGGATCGGACTGTCCGGCGCCGAAAAGCCCCTGGTGAAGAGGGATCAGTTTCTGCATCCAGACCGGCGCGTCGCGATCCACCACCACCATCAGCACCGAGTGCGCCCCCTCCGACGGGTAGCGTTCCTCGCATCGGACCATCGCGCCGTTGATGGTCTGCCTTGCCCGTTGCGCAAACGCCAGCGCGCGATCCGTCGGCAGGATTTTCGGCGCCGCCTTTTCTTCGACGGTTCCGGGAGCGGGGTGGGCCATGATCTGCTGCAATTTGTTGAGAAACGCCGCGCGACCGCTGCTCAGCTTGATTTCCTTGAGATCGCCGCGCAGGTCGAGCACGCCGTCCGCAAGCGCCTGTTTGCTTCCCAGCGTGCCGAGCATCCGGTGTTCGATCGTGTTTTCCGAAACGAGATGGATGACGGTGACGGATCGCGTCTGGTGCTTGCGCCAGGCGCGCGCGATGCGTTGTTCGAGTTTCGCCGGATTCCACGGCAGGTCGCAGTTGATCACCACGCTGGCGCTTTGCAGGTTCAGGCCGGTGCTGCCGGAATCGGTGCTGAGAAAGACCCGGCAATTCGGATCGTTTTTGAAGAGGAGAATCTCCGCCCGCCGCCGCCGCTGGGGCACCGAACCGGTGTGCCAGGCGTGCCCCATCCCCATGCGCTCGCACAATTCGCGCACCAGGAGCAGCATGCGTTCCCATTCCGAAAAGATCAGCAGCTTCACCTCCGCATTCTCGCGGCATTCCTCCAGAATCTTCTCCAACTCGGCCAGTTTGGGACAGACGCGGTCCTCCGGGTCCAGGATAAAATTGGTGTCGCACACCATCCGCATCATGGCCAGCTCGCGCATGAGCTTTTCCTGCTCCTGCTGGGTAAGAGGCCGGCGTTTGGCGATGGATATCAGCCGCGCGACCTTCGCCTCGTGATCGTCGTAGGCGTTCTGCTGTTCGCCGCTGAGCGGGACGAAAAAAGTCTTGTCGGTCCGGTCGGGGAGTTCGGTTTCCACATCGTCCTTCCGTCGCCGCAACATGTACGGTTTGATTCGCGCATGAAGCCGGTCGAGGTTGCGATATTCAGCGGGCCGCCCCCGGTCATCGAGCGTGTAGAACTCCCGGTTGAAGCGGAACAGCGGCCCCAGGACGGATGAATCCAGGAAATCCATCAGCGAATGGAGTTCATCGATCCGGTTCTCAATCGGCGTGCCGGTCAGGACAAAGGCGTAGCGGCTGTTCAACCGCTTGATGGCCTGCGCGGTCTTGGTGCTCCAGTTCTTGATGCGCTGCGCTTCATCCAGGATCACCGCGTCCGGTTTCAATCGCTCGTTCACATCCAGCGAATCCTTCACCATCTGTTCGTAGTTGACGATGGTGAAGAAGGGCGCTTGTTCGTACAATTGCAGCCGCCGATGCCGGAGGCCGAAGACCAGTTGATACGGCAGGCTGGTGAACCGCTGAATCTGCTCCTCCCATTCCGTCTTCAGCGAGGCGGGCGTCACCACCAGGACGCGCGATGCCTTGCCAAGCCGGTGAAGCAGGGCGCAGGCGGCGATCGCCTGGATGGTCTTTCCAAGTCCCATCTCGTCGGCAAGCAGCGCGCGTTCGATGAATGCCAGGTGCAACATTCCTTCGCGCTGGTACGGATAAAGCGGGACCTTTGTTTCCTGCACGGGCCATTCGCCCGCCTGGACCTTGTTCTCGTACTCGCGACGCAACCGCTTGCGTTCCTCCGCGTGCTGAAGCGCCTGCGCCCAGGGAGCGACCTCCTGCGAGATGCGCAAACCCGATACCGCCGCCCTGGCAAGAGCTTGAATGACCGCTTCCGGCGGCTCGGACGGCGACGATCCGTTTTCACCGGAAAACAACTTCCGAAGCGCAGGCGGCAGCCGGTCCCTGCCGCGCTCGATGCGCAACACTCCCGCAACCTGGTCCGGCACGATGTCGATCCGATCCGATCCTTTCTCTTTTGCATCGCGATAAAGCCGCTTATGGCGCGCCTCCAAAAGAAGGAGCACGGCTTCCACATGCTTGCAGGTCCCGAGGCCGTTGGACCGAAAATCCGTGCAGTTGCAGGCGACATGCCGCTGGACCAGGTCGCGAATCTCAACCGAATACGTCATCCCGCTGCCTGATTTCACGCGAAAATTGGAGAAGATCGGATGGGAGGCGTCGGTGTTGGCAATGGTGAACGATTCGGTCCGGGCGCGAAGACGCCGTTTGTTGATTTCGTCTTCATCCGTTGTCCGCCAATCATGCGATGGCGGCACGGCGATGGTCGTGTCCTTGCGGGAAGTAGTTGTGCGGAGCATGCCCGATGATGTGTCCGATTTTCAGCGCAAAGTCAATCCGGTCCGAAAAGTTTCCGACGGTTGCCGCGCCCATGACGAGATTGATGCGCAGCGCCAATTCATGAGCATGACAAATCCTCGTCGCTTGCCGTCATTCCCGCGAAAGCGGGTGCATGCGGTCGAAGACTCATCCAGCCTCCGGTCCTAGAGCGAGGTGCATCGAGCGGACTGGATTCCCGCTTTCGCGGGAATGACAAGAACAGAGATTCCGTCTTCATGAATTAACCCTGATTGATGCGGGCGTTGTTCACAATCAATTTGACAACCACCCGTTTCATATTTATATTTCGCCAAATGACGAAACAATACACATACTGCAAATGAAGGAACCGCTGACCATCGCCAAGGCGTTGGCGGACGCGAGCCGGTTGAAGTCCCTCTTTTGCCTGAGGGAAGGGGAACTCTGTCTTTGCCAGATCGTCATCTTGTTGGGCTTGGCCCCGGCCACCGTCTCCAAGCACATGGCGATTCTGTATCAGGCGGGACTTGTTGAAACCCGCAAGTCCGGCCGATGGGTTTATTACCGTCTCCCAAAGGCCTCAAGTCCCTGCGCCCGAGGCGCTCTTTCCTGGATCGCACGATCCTTGCCCAAGGGGAAAACCCAAATCGTGGACGAGAAAAAGCTCCGCAAAGTTCGTGGGACACCCCAGGTCGCGCTTTGTCGGTACTATCAAACCCTCGCCCACAACCTGTTGAAAAGCGCGAAGACATGAAGGAAAAAATCAAAATTCTTTTCCTGTGCACCGGCAATTCGTGTCGGAGTCAGATGGCGGAAGGCTGGGCGCGCCATTTGAGAGGCGATCGCATCGAACCGTACTCCGCCGGCATCGAGAAGCACGGCCTGAATCCCTGCGCGGTCATGGTCATGGCTGAAGCGGGTGTGGACATCCGCGCCCAGCGATCCAAGACGCTCGACGAAATCGGGCCGGTCGCCTTTGATTTTGTCGTCACCGTCTGCGGCAACGCGAACGAGCATTGTCCCGTTTTTCCTGGAAAGACGCGCGTGGTCCACGTCGGTTTCGAGGACCCGCCGAAACTCACGGCGAATCTTCCCGATGGGGAGGAAAAACTCGACGTCTTTCGCAGGGTCCGCGATGAAATCCGTCGTTTTGTTGAGACGCTGCCCGAATCCTTGGCCAAACCATGAAGCCCCAGGTTCCAGAAGCATGCAAGCCAGCCGACTGGAACCATCCGATCCGTCCTCCCCATATTTAACATGACGCTTATGAAAGCGGAATCATAGGAAACACTCGCAATGCAAAACCAAACCTTGTCTTCCCCGGTGCCGGCGGTTGCGCCCAAGCGGCTGGCCTTTTTCGAGCGTTACCTGTCGGTCTGGGTCCTCGCCTGCATGGTCGTTGGCGTCGGGATCGGACTCGCGTTGCCCGATCAGACCGCCCGCGTCAGCCGCCTCGAATTCGTCGCCGACTCGCACATCAACGCCCCCATTGCCGTCCTCATCTGGCTGATGATCTACCCGATGATGCTGAAGATTGACTTTGGTTCGCTGGGCGGCATTGCGCGCCGCCCGAAGGGGCTGCTGGTGACGCTGTTCGTGAACTGGCTCGTCAAGCCGTTCAGCATGGCGTTGCTGGCATGGGTGTTCATGCAGCATGTCTTCACGGCATGGATTGATCCGGAGATGGCGAAGAACTACACCGCCGGCCTCATCATCCTCGCCGCCGCGCCCTGCACGGCGATGGTCTTCGTCTGGAGCTACCTCACGGACGGGGACCCGGCCTACACCCTTGTCCAGGTCGCGGTGAACGACATCATCATGCTCGCGGCCTTCGCTCCCATCGTCATGTTTCTGTGTGGAGTGGCACATGTGGTCGTGCCATCGAAAGTGCTCATCACTTCGGTCGTCGTGTTCATTGTCATCCCGCTGGCAGCGGGCTGGCTCACGCGCACGCTGTTGCTCAAGTCATACGGCAGGGATTGGTTTGATAAGAATTTTCTCCCGAAATTCCATCCGGTGACGATCGTGGCTTTGCTGCTGACGCTGGGGATCATCTTCGCGTTCCAAGCGGAGAATCTGACGAGCCGCTGGTTGGCCGTGCTGCTCATTGCCGCGCCGATTCTCATCCAGGTCTATTTCAATTCCGGCCTGACTTATCTGCTGATGCGTTGGTTTCGGGCGCCGCACAACGTGGCTGCGCCCGGCGCGCTCATCGGGGCCAGCAATTTCTTCGAACTGGCCGTGGCCGTGGCCATCACGCTGTTCGGCCCCAGTTCCGGCGCGGCATTGGCGACCGTGGTCGGCGTGCTGGTGGAAGTGCCGGTGATGCTCTCTGTATGTAAAATGTGCAATGCCTCCCGCGGTTGGTATCAGCGGGTGGTGTCGGCTTGAGTGACTCAAGTGAAAATGAACCATGCTGAAAATCTTTCGCGCTGGATGTCCTTGGCAACCATGGCTGCTCCTCTGATGCCAGGAATTCGCCATGGGCGACGGACGGTTGTGATCAAAGATCAACGCCAAGAAACCTGGAGCGACAAATGATGAACTCACCAAATGAAGATGGAAAACAGCCTGACAACATGGAATTGCCAAAACCGCAGGCCACGGCCTGCGGAACCGGGTGCGGCTGCCACACCCCCGGCGCGTTGGGTAAAACGCGATGGGTGATCGGCGCCATCGTGCTGGTTGCCGCTGGGGCGCTGGTGGCGCGGGCCGTGATCAAGAACAATGGGGCAGCGACCGATGCGGCGTCAGCCGGGTTTGCGGCCCTGACTGCTCCGGGACAGGCGCCTGCCCTTGATGGTGCGGTTACGCCACCGGACGCGCTTGGCGTCAAAGAGATTGGAACGTTTTCCGAACTGAACGCGATTGCTGCCAATATGGCTGGGGTTTTCGTGTTCTTGCCGGGCAAAAGCGAGACAACCGCCAAGGCGCCAACGGCGCAAATCCGGGCTGCGGTTCGAACAATAGAATCCCAAGTGCGCGGCAAGATCGGCATTTTCACGCTGAAGGCGGGCTCACGCGACTATGAACAGGTCGCAGCGCAAATGGCCGGGCCGGGCGTTCTGGCCATCGTCAAGGGACGCGGGATGAGCGCGATTTCCGGCGACATCACGGAAACGAAACTGGTGCAGGGATTTGTCGCGGCTTCAAGGGCGGGCGGCTGTGGTCCAACCAGCGGCGGTTGCGGGCCGTCCGGTTGCAATTAGAGAAGTGACCCATGAAAAATCCGAAGTCTCAACAGTCGAACCAGACGGGGGTGGACGAGGCGGTAAAGCAATTGCACGATGCGGCAGCGGCCAAGAAATGCCGGCATTGCGGCTGTTTGCGCAGTTCGCTGCGAGCCATTGAAGAAGCTTACCCAAAATCTGCGCGACCGGAGGCATTGGCTTCCATTGTCGAATTGACCTGCTCGCGTTTAAGCGATGTGAAATATGACTGTCTTGGTTGCAAAGTGTGTTGGCCTGCCCTTGCCATCAATGCGCTTGGTGTCGAAGGCGACGCCTGCCCAAGCGAAGCAGCCGAATCGCGAGAGGGTTGGCCGCCATTGCCCGGCTCATACCATGTTCTACGCTATCACGCTCCGGTCGCAGTTTGCGCACTCACCGATGAATCCTTGAGCGAGACCGTTGTTTCGGCGGCAGGAACGGAAATCGCAATCGTCGGGACCATGCAGACGGAAAACCTTGGCATTGAACGGCTGATGCAAAACACGCTGGCGAATTCCAACATTCGATTTGTCGTGTTGTGCGGAGCGGATTCGCAGCAGGCCATTGGTCACTTGCCGGGGCAATCCTTGATTGCGTTGGTTCGTTCGGGCGTGGATGAACGAATGCGCATCATCGGCGCGCAAGGCAAGCGGCCCGTTCTTCGCAACGTGAGCCGCGAAGCGATTGAACATTTTCGGCGCACCGTTGAGATAGTTGATATGATTGGCGAAACCAGCGTGCCGCACATTCTCGACACAGCGAAAGCTTGCGCGGCACGGAATCCCGGCCCGGCCGAACCGTTTGCAGGAACACGGTTGGTCGCCACCGTCGCAGGTTATTTGCCGGAGCGCATGATTTCCGACCCCGCCGGATACTTCGTGGTTTTTCCTGACTGCGGACGCGGATTGCTGATGTTGGAACATTATCGCAACGATGGCGTTCTGGATGTCGTCATCGAAGGCCGCGCACCCGCTGAGATGTACATTCCGGCCATTGAAAAGAGTTTGGTGTCGCGCCTCGATCACGCTGCCTATTTGGGAAAAGAACTGGCTCGCGCGGAGCAGGCGTTGTTGAACGGCGGGTCGTTTGTGCAGGACGCAGCGCCGGAATTTCAAACTGTGAATGAACATTCTATCAAGCCATCCGCTTGTGGTTGCGGCTCATCATGCGGAGAAGACAAACATGCTTGAATCCATCACCAACACGCTTCAATCGGCCAGCATGGGTCCGGCGGCCTTGCCGCTGGCTTTTTTGCTGGGGCTGGTTAGCGCGGTGGCAAGTGCGTGTTGCACCTTGCCCGCGATGGGAATGCTGGCGGCCTATTCGGGCACGCGGCAAGACGCCAACCGGCGAACGGCCTTCGCATCTGCGATCGCGTTTATGATCGGCACGACTCTGGCGCTGATCGTTCTGGGGCTTGTCGCCGGGTTCGTGGGGCAAGCCGCGCAGGCGTTACTTGGCCGATACTGGAAGCTCTTTGCGGGCCTCATCGCTGTGCTCTTGGGGCTTGCGGCGCTCAAGTTGTTGCCGGTGAAACTGCCGCAGTTTACTCAAAAGACCGACGCGCATTCCGCCGTCCCTGGGATGTTGGGCACGATGGTTGCGGGGTTGTTGATGGGCGGCGGCGTGGCGGCCTGTTCGCTGCCGTGCAACCCGGTCATCTTCATCGTGCTCGGCGCGGCGGTGCTGCAGGGCCATGCCGTGTGGGGCATGGTTCTGATGGCGGCTTTTGCCGTGGGCTTCAGCATGCCGCTCGGCGCCGTTCTGTTCGGCGTGTCTTTCGGGAAGGCAGCCATCAAGGCGCAGAAGGCGGAAGCCGTGATCCGAAACATCGCCGGTGGGCTGCTCATCTGCGCGGGATTCTATTTGTTGGCAACATTCTAAACCCAACTTAAACAAAAAGGAGATAAGACCATGGAAACCAAACTGAAAAATCAGAAACAAAAGAAAGGCATCCTGGCCGCGATATGGGAGTCGATGACCAAGACGGGCGGCTGTTGCGGTTCCGGCGATAATTGTTGCGGTTCTTCCCAGCCGGACAAAGACAAGAAGAAAACAGAAAAGAAGACTGACGCTTCCAAAGCAGAACGTGTTGAGTGATGAACAGTAATGGAAGAAACCGTGAACCGTGAACCTGCCAACCTGGGCAGTTACGCTCAGCGCAACAAGGACCTCGCCGTCTTGTCCATCGTTCCCGCCGCCGTTGCGGTCTTGATTCTGATGAGCTGGGGGCTCGCTCACTGGAAAATCGGTCCTGCTTTCGTCAATTCGGCGCTCGCCATGGTCGCCGTCATATTCGGCGGCTTTCAACGGTTCATTGCCGGGTTCAAGGATGCTTTCAAGCGGCAGATCACGGTCAACGTGTTTGTCGTGGTCGCGCTCGTGGCCACCATGGCAATCGGCGAGTTCAGGCCGGCCGCCATTATCGTCTTCATCATGGCCGCGGCCGGGGCACTGGAGTCCTACACCTTGGACAAGACCAGGCGAAGCATCCGTGATCTCCTTGATTTCGCCCCCAAAATGGCCGCGGTCAGAAGGCAGGAGGGCGAGATCACCATCCCCGTTGCCGAAATTCGGGTCGGTGATGTTGTTGTTGTGAGGCCCGGCGAACGCATTCCCGTCGACGGGGCGGTTGTCGCAGGCGCAAGCAGCGTCAATCAGGCGCCGATTACCGGGGAATCCATGCCAATCGAGAAGTTCAAGGGCGCCGAGGTCTTTGCGGGCACGCTGAATGAATCCGGTCGTCTTGATATCCAAACCGCCAAAGTTGGGGAGGATACTACGCTGTCCAGGATCGTGCATCTCGTGCAGGAAGCGCAAGGCACGCGGGCGCCCATTCAGAATCTTGCGGACCGTTTCACGACATGGTTTCTGCCGACGGTGGTTCTGCTTGCGATCATCGCCTTGGTCATTTCCGGCGATGTCAAAGCTGCTGTTTCCGTTCTGCTTGTGGCGTGTCCCTGCGCCTTCGCCATTGCCACGCCAACCGCCGTGACGGCCGGTGTTTCCAACATGGCCCGCAGAGCGGTCCTCATCAAAGGCGGTATTTTCCTGGAACTGGGGCACAAGATCACTCACTTGCTCGTGGACAAGACGGGCACTTTTACTTTCGGCCGACCCAAAGTTGAAGGCATCATCTCCTTCAACGGCAGAAGCGAAGAAGACATCCTGCGCATGGCATGCATTGCCGAGAAGTATTCCGAACATCCCTTGGCGCGTTCCATCCTGGCTGCCGGTAAAGAGCGTAAATTAGACATCCCTGATCCCGATCATTTTGCAAGTGCGGCCGGCATGGGGGTCGAGGCCCGGTGGAACAACGCAAAGATTCTGGTGGGGAAGCAGGCATTCCTTCAGAAGGCCGGAGTGTCCATCGCCTTACACTGTGAGCGGGAGATTGCAAAACAATCGGAGCAGGGACGCACCGCTGTCGTGATTGCGCACAACCATGAAGCGATTGGCTTGCTGGCAATTGCGGATGAGATCCGTCCTGAGATTCCTGAAACCATCCGGTTGCTCAAAACAATGGGAGTTTCGAGAATCACCATGCTGACCGGCGATCATCCCCAGGTAGCTGAAGCGGTGGCCAAGGCGATTGGCGTTGATGATTTTCAGGCGGCGCTGCTTCCTGAGCAAAAGCAGGAGTTCGTCAAGAAATTGCAGGCCAATGGCCATGTCGTCGGAATGATCGGTGACGGCATTAACGACGCCCCGGCCCTCGCATTGGCCGATGTTGGCATCGCCATGGGCGCTGCCGGCACGGATGTGGCCATTGAAACGGCTGGTGTCACCCTGATGAACGATGACATTTCCGGCGTTGCCGATTTTATATGGATGTCGGCGAAAGTTCTGCGTCGAATCAAACTGAATATTTTTTTTTCCATGATCTACAACGTCCTCGGGCTGACGTTGGGGGTCATGGGATTGATGACGCCCATTATTGCGGTTATTTTCCAGGAAGCGGGCTGTGTGACGGTCGTCTTCAGTTCGACGTTTCTCTTGTGGGCGAAGCGTGGCCCGGCAGCAGCGTGACACACAACCACTCACCCAGAAACGTAACTACTCAGGGGGCTGTGAAAATGTAGGGGCGGGGTAGGGGGTAGGGAAGAAGGGAGTTGGGACGTTTATCCCCGCCCGCACCCCAAGGCGGGAGGGCATAACGTCCCGGTTCCCTTATGCCCTACCCCCTAACCCGGATATTTCAGTGCGCCGCGAGGGGGCGCACTGAAATATCCAGGTTAGGGGGGAGCAAGGCGCAGTCTCAGATTTCCTGACCCGCCCCGCGTTGCCTCATTTTTCGTTTGTCTTTCGAAACCTGCCGGTTATCATAAAGGCTTATGCAAGATCGCACGAAACAAAATGACGAGGGACGAAAACAAACTGCGCTCTTCGCGCAACTCGTGGAGATTCTGACGCAAAACGCGGTGATGCTGCTTGGCGCCATGCCGGATCGTCAGGGCCGCCAACGGCCGCCGGACCTCAACGGAGCGGAGATGTTCATTGAAATGTTGAACGTTCTCCAAAAGAAGACCAAAGGAAATCTCTCCCGTGAGGAAGACAAGATGATTTCCTCGACTCTTTACCAGTTGCAGACCGCGTTCGCCGAGGTTGCAAGCAAGACCGGCGAGTTTGGCAAGGCGCGCAAGGCGACGGAAGCGGCTGAAACCTCGGAGGAAGACGATTTGGCCGATGAGCCGGCGCCGGCGCCGCCGCCTTCCAGGCATTCCCCCGCAGGATCGCAACCGCAATCACCCAAACCACAGGGCATTCAAGCTGCGACGACGACGACGGAAAGCAAGGTCAAGTTCACCAAGAAATACGATTGAAATCGGGCATGGTTCAACGGTTAGCCTGCCTGCGCCTGCCTGT
>JACQHZ010000147.1 GCA_016198745.1 Verrucomicrobiota bacterium | reverse complement strand
GGGGACAGGCACCGCAGCGCCCTCCAAAATTCCTGTGCTTGTTTGCTGAACTCTGAACTCTGAACCCTGAACCCCTGAACCTGAGTAGTTATGAATGCTGTCATTTCTTTGGTTTGGCAACCGGCGCGGCAACCATTTCCACGCCATCGAAATCGACGTGCCCCATTGCGCCGAAAACAAACAAGTGAACGTAGAGATGCGGCACGTCTTCCGGCAGATCGATGTCTGCTTCAAGAGTCGTCCATTTGCCGGGTTCAGCGTCTTTCGGCGGTTCGACGTGAATGAATTGAACCTTGTCCGATCGCGGCGGTTTGAAGTTGACTTCCACCATCGGCATCCGGCTCGCGTAGTCCTCGCTCAGACGAACGCGCGCGCGAAATTTGTATTTGCCGCCTTCAATGGGCGGTTTGATCAACTGTTGCATGGCATAGAGAGCCGGATAAGCGGAATCAGAGGGTTTCAACCGGAGGAACTGTGTCCCGTCAATGCCGCCGTTCTCTTCGATGCTGAACGTCCCTTTGTCCTTGTGAACGGCTTCCCAGTTGGAGTCGCCGTTTTCGAAGTCGCCGTTTCTCACAAGAGAATCGTCCGCTGCACACGCCATGGGAATGAAGAATAAAGAATGCAGAATGCAGAATCCGCAAACTGGAATCGTCCACCGCCTATAGGCGATCGTCCATCGTTGGAAGTTGCGCCTGGCTGCAGATCGGCAGGCAGAGATCCTAGATGGCAGCCCATGGACTTTGGACCGTGGACGATGGACTGTGGACTGGAAAATCATGAATGAATCAGTACCAGAGCGGTTGAGTGGGCGGGTTGACCACGTCGATCTTGGAGGACGGCACGCGCTCGACATGTCCATCTACAAAAGCGGCGTTGGCATAACTGCCGTGCCGATAAGCCGGGTTGTTGGCCGGATACCAACCCGGAAAAACAACGACGTCCGCTTCCAGTAGCAATAACGTCTCCGCCGGTGTGGATATCCTGTCAATCAGGGCGCCCTGTGGACCCGGTGGGGGTGGGTACACCGCCCAATCGCCGTAATAATTTTGCAAGACCATGCTTTGCTCATAACTGGTGTCGGTATCGCCCGACGGATACCGGTCGGAAGGACAAAGGTACGCTTTGGAAAAGATCATCGGAAAGTCGAACGGACCGCTGGCGCCAAGATACGGATTGATGTTCCGCGTCCATTTGACGGTGCCAGGTTGAGCAAAGGTCGGCGGAATGCGCCCCCCGTTATCGTCTGCATAGAGCCGGCAGGCGAGCCCCACCTGGCGGAGGTTGTTCAGGCACTGGGCAGAACGCGCGTTTTCCCGCGCATTCTTCAAGGCCGGCATCAGCAGCGCCGCCAGGATGCTGATGATGGCGATCACCACCAGCAACTCGATGAGCGTGAAGCCCCGCCGCGTTCGAGAAGATGGACGACGGGTCGGCCTCATGATTTCTGAAGAGTCACGGAGTTTGGCTTGAGGGGAGAGGTCACGATGTGAGCCGGGCGCCCCGCTGGTTTTCCCGTTGAAAGACGGATGACCAATTCGGGCTGCACCAGACTTGGCGCGGGATTTGCGCTCGGCACTGCGTCCTCCACTCTTGACATCAGGATGCGAAACCCGCGCCGGCCAATTTCTTCCGGAAACAGCCGCACGGAGGTCAGGGGCGGATCGTAGTTCGTGTTCAATCTCAAATCGCCCAAACCGACAATGCTCAGATCTTGTGGAACCGCCAATCCAAGCGTGCGCGCGGCCCGCATCACCGCAAGCGCCTCGGCATCGGCGCAGATGATCGCGGTCGGCCAACGGGCGCGCGGCGTCATCCGAAAGGCGCGCAGGACGGCCTTCTCGATGTCTTCGGCCTGCACGTCGCCGGTGGACAGGCAGGGAAGGATCGCGACGCTTCTTTCCGGCAAGACCTCTCTCAAGCCGGCCAGCATGCATTCGGTGGTCTTGAGCGGCGGTTGCACCGCAGGCGTCGCCACGCATTGATGTCCCAGATCGGCCAGGTACTTTCCAACGATGCGCCCGACGGCCGCATCATCCACGTCCACCTGATCCCATCCGTTCCGTCCTCTGGACTGCAGGCGCGCCGCGGTTTCATCGGAAAGCTGATGAGAACCAAGTATGACCAGAGGCAACCGGAATGAACGGATCATTTCGATCAGAGGCGCATCAATCCACCCAATGACCATAAAACCGTCAACATGATCCTCATCAACCATGCGACGAATCAGCCGCGCTTCCGAAGATGCGCTCTGGGTCCGGGGGGCGCCCCTTGGGAAAATGGGAATTCGTTGATAGTGCAAGACGGCCTCATGTTCCACGGCGGCGTTTTCGGCCCCGCGCAACACGGCGGCATAGATGGGATTCAACAAATCCTCGCCCGCAACCAGGAAACCCAGGCGCGTCTGGCGGCGACTTTTTGGTTCGCGCACAAACGTGCCGCGCCCTTGTTGTTTGACGAGCAACCCGTCGCGGACCAGGAGCTGGAGGGCTGCGCGAATGGTGACGCGACTGACTTTGAAACGCCGGCATAATTCCAATTCGGAAGGGATCATGGCATCGGTTTTGTAGATCCCTCCTTTGATTCCCCGGCGGAGGGCGACGGCCACCGTGTTCCAGGCGAGGACACGGCTCGGCTTGCAAGGCAACGTCACGGTAGATGACATAACAGGTATCATACATGTTATGTTTAAGAACGCAACCACGATTTCTGCTTCCTGCTTGTACGGAGCGCAGGGCAGTTCTGCCGGGGTTTTTCCATTGGCAGATTGGCAGCGCCGACCAAAGGATGCCTGCCCGTCTGCATGCTGCAGAGGTTGATTGCGAATGTTTGCTGATTTTCGACGTGGTCGCTTTTGAGTGATCACTTGACCGCAAACCAGTGTCGCCCCCGGACTTCATCCCCGCCTCTTCATTTGTATCCCAAAATTTCTGTGACACGTGTCACACCTATTTTGTATGACTTCCGAGCTGGCGTTCGACATTCGAACCTTGATTTGCCGGTCGATCCAGGGCGGCATGCCCCCTCGCTGAAGCTAACCTTCGGGGCGGTTTCGCCGCCTCAACTTCAACGGGATGCGGCAGACTGCAGCATGGTGTTGGCCATTTTTTTGATTTCTCTGCAGGCCGGTCCGACCGGCTGGAGGTTGCTCCACACCAGACGCAGCTGCTCCGTGATCGCACGAATGACATCCTGACGCGGTTTCGTCACCAACGGGTGTCCGTCCGACACTGCTTCGAGAAAGACTTCCCAATCGATATCCGAGTTGATCGGCGGGCGCCACGCTTTTGTCTTCCAAAGCGACCGTCGTAACGGAAGCCCCTCGAATCGCACGCCCATCTGAATCTGTGATTCATCGGCCAGCAGAAACGCCGCCAATTTGCGGAAGACATCGTGCTGTTTCGAGCCGTTCGGCAAGGCGAGATTCACAGTCGAGAGGTAGGTTGTGCGGTTTTTCCCTGTCGGCAACGGCGCGACGTTCCATGTGAAAGCGTTGGCGTGCTGGAAAAATCGAAGCCCGAAAAAGCCGGTGGCGAACATTCCAATCCGTCCGCTCACGGCAAGTTGGGTGCCATACTGATAAGGGCGCGGCGCAGGCGAGACTTGATGGACATGAATGAGATCGCGGTAGAACTGGATGGCCTCGACCGCCTTGGTCTCGTTCAGGCAACAGGTTCGTCCGTCTTCGGAAAGAACCCGGCCCCCATTTTGGAGAACCAGGATCGGCCAGCGGTTGCGATCCTCGTTGGCCACATAGCCGTACTGATCCACGGTGCCCAGTTTGGGATTGCGAATGGTCAGGCGCCGGCTGGTTTCAATAAATTCATTCCACGTCCATCCCTTGCGTGGCGGCGATACGCGCGCCTTGCGAAAAAGAGAATCATTGCAGAACATCACCACAGGCGAGAGGCAGATCGGCACACCCTCCAATCGCGATCCTGAGGATGCCCAGCGGAGTGCGATGGGATCGCATTGCCGGAGAATGGCGCGATTCACCATCGGCGCTGCATCCTGCAACGCGCCGGCAGCCATGAGTTCCCGGAAACACCATGTGTTCAGCAGCAGAAGATCGGGACTCGCGTCGCGCCGTTGCAGATCCAGGACGCACCGCGCCAATTCCTCCTCCTCGACCTCCTGGAAACGGACGTCGGAACCGCCTCGCGCCCGGAAACCGCGCAGCAGCTCGCGAACCGTCGCGTTGGTGGGCCATCCGCGAATTCCCAGCAGATTGACGGTCTTTCCTTCGCGGGAATCGCCGCCGGTCACCACGGTTCCGCGGCGCGGCACGCGGCTGATCAACCTTTCGCCGGCGAGAATTTCCATTGCCTTGTGAACGGTCATATAACTGACGCCGAACCGACGGCACAAGGCGTGCTGATCTTCGATCCGTTCGCCCGGCGAGCGAAGTTCGAGAATTTCCGTTCGCAACACGCTGGCAATGCGCTGATAAAGAGGAGCGGCGTCGGATGGTCCGGTCGGCGCCGGCCTCGCGGTCCTGCCGCGAACCGCGCCGGCCAGCGGCGCGGCGCGACGGCCATGCGATATATCGCTTGTCATTTATCTGTTTTATATACTAGGCTCACGATGTGGTCAAGATTTCACGTCTTTCCCCGCCTCACAATTTCATTGCAATACTGGCAAAGTGTAGGGGAGGGCTTTACGCCCTCCCAATTGCCGGAGCGGGAGGGAATAAACCCCTCCCCTACACTTGCCCGCATGCCAGGGCAGTCCTGTTTTTTCTGTCCACCTGGTTTCTGGTCTCGTTCGGTTTTGCCGCGCCTTCCATCGTGGCGCCGCGGATGGACGTGGAACCGGCCATTGACGGCGCGTTCGAGGAATCCTTGCGCGCCCAGCCTTTCCAGGCAAGCGAGTTTCAGACGGCGAATACCGGGAAGGCTGCTCCCCAGAAAACGAAGGTCCTGGCCGCCTGTACGGAAGACGGCCTTTATTTGTGGTTTGACGTCGCGGACGCCGATGTTGCGAGTCGGGCGCGCGAAAGAGACGCGGATGTATGGGATGACGACTGTGTGGAAATCTTTCTCGACCCCGCCAACCGGAAAAACAACGCGTATCATTTCATCGTAAACGCGTCCGGTTCGGTTTATGACGCCAAGGAGATGAAGCCCGCATGGAACGGCGCCTGGCGGGCCGTCGCCCGGAAGACCGCCGAGGGCTGGGGCGCTGAGATTTTCGTTCCTTTTGCGACGCTCGGATGCGGCGCCCCGACGCCCGGCGCCCGCTGGAACATCAAGCTGGCGCGCGAAGATTACGGAACCAAGGATAAAACACCGGTCATCAGTTCCTGGACATTTGTGGGCAACGCCTTGGAGGACCCTTCTGCATTCGGCGACCTCATTTTCGGCGGCGCGAATCTGGCGGCAAATCCCTCGTTCGAGGAGGACAGCCCGGAGAGCGGTTTTCCGAAACAAGGCGCCATGGGCTGGAAACCGTCCGAGCAAAGCGGCCTCAAGACTCCCGATCGTTTTTTTGTTCGCGACGGCGCGGCGCATACCGGAAGACAAACCGCCGTGATGAAACTGGAGGGCGATTATTGCCAGGTTTATACCGGCGTCCCGGTTCAGCCGGAACACACCTATCGCGCCTCGATCTGGGTGAACGCGGCGGCGGCCGACAAAAACACCGGCATCGAGTTTTACGTCGATCCCCAGAAGAGCGCCAAGGGCGTCGCGGGCGAGGGCTGGCAACGCCTCTCGATTTTGCATCGCACGGACGCCAAACAAGACCGGCTGCACTTTGCGCTCACGGCCTATCACGGCCGCGGCGAACTGTTGGTGGACGACTTCTCGGTTGAAGAAGCGCCTTCGGTTTCGGAGGACAACCTTGTCTGTCTCACCGGCAATGGGTCATCGGAATTGGCCGGGCCAAAACGCGAGGCGAACGGGAGATACACGTATCGGGATTTCAATTCCCTCGACGATTACTTCCCCACAGGCGCAAAAGACGGCACCGGCACGGAAGGGAACCGGGTTGAAGGATGGGTGGACTTCAAACAAGGCGTCCTCACTGATGGCAAACCCACGCGCGCGGTCTGGCTCAATTGGAGCGTCGGCGCGGGCAAGGAGGTCGTGTTCGATCTTCTCAAAGATCATGTCGTTGAGCAGATTGATCTCGATTCCGTCAGCGCGTCCCTGACGGAAATCTCGGTTTTTGCCCGACGCGACCGGGATGAGGAGGACACGCTGGTCTGGCGGCAGAATTCGCTTCGCGACCTCGGGGGCAAGAGCATGGGGTACACCGAAATCCCCAACCTCTCCACGCCCGCGCGTTATCTGCGCGTCCGTCTTACAGGCGACTCTTCGGGCAGCGGCGATATCGGGCTTTCCGAGGTCCGCATCTGGTCGGATCAAAAGAAAGATCCCAAAGCAGTCAACTTGTCCCCGTACCGTGTCAATCACGGTAAGATGACCGTTTCCAAGGCGAATCCAAAACCCCCGTTCATCGCCGCGCGGTCCGATTACGACATCTTCCCTTCCCCTCACAAGCTGGTCCCTGTCAAGGGGGTGTTTCAAACGACAAACGCCTGGCTGGTTTCAACAAGCGTGAATCTCTCGCCGGTTCAACAATCAAGTGTCGAACATTATCTGAATCGTCTTGGCGATTTTTACGGGCTGTCGTGGAAGAAGGCAACCGCTCTCGCCGAGACGCCGAAGGGACTGGCAGTCATGACCGTGAACGCTGACAAATCGGACCTGTCGTGTGTTCCAAAAACATTGCGGCCGCAAGGATACTTTCTGCGCGTGCACCCGGCCGACGGCATTCTGCTGGCGGCAGTGGACGACACCGGGCTTGCTTACGGACTCCAAACGCTCTCGCAACTGGCGTGCGTCTCGAACAACCATTTGTCGGTGCCGGGGGTGGAGATTGAGGATTGGCCGGACTGGCCATTGCGCATGTTCTGCAACGACTACGCCTACACCACCCCATCGGGTCGCCGGCTGCTCAACGCCCTGAGCTGGCTCAAGATGAATCACACAATGGTTATGGGATTGGAACCGAATGCCGCCGCCGCCGTTCCCGACATCGCGAAGCGCGGCATGAAATTCATGCCGATCCTCCTCGCGCAAGCCGGCACTGCGTGGGCGCAAAACATCCCCGGCGGGATCGAACTGAATCCGGGTGAAACCCTGAACGATCTGCCCAATCGCTCGCGCGCCAATCCCTGCCCCAGCAATCCTCAGGTTCGAAAGACCGTCACCGAAACACTCCAAAAACTGGCAACTGATTTCAAGTACAACAGCGAATACGTGAACGTTGCCATGGACGAGACGTATCAGGAATACAACGGCAGCCGATGGAACGTGTGCGCCCTTTGCGCCGCCCGCAAGATGGACGGAGGCCAGTTGATGGCGGAATGGCTCCAGTTCATTTACGACGAAATGGCGAAGGTCGGGAAAAAACCCTTCATGCTCGATTCGATGTATTCGACGGATTACAAGAAAATGAAAGAGGCATTCGAGCGAATCCCGCGCGACATCCCGATTGGCGTGTGGCACAAGGAGGTCGCGCCGGGTCTTCTTAAACTGGGTTACAAACTTGTTCTCTACGGCGACAAGGAGGTGCATGAGCGAAAAGAACATCCGTGGCACGGCGTGTTTGTCTCCGACGACGGCGGCCTCAATCTCGGTCGCGTGGTGGGATGGGCGGAATACGCGTGGTCTCCCAAGAAACTCGCCATCGGCTCGCCGGAATTCTACCGCCAGATGGAGCGCGCTTACGAATTGGTTGCCCAGGACCAGCTTGGCCTTCTTTCGCCCGCGCGCGCTGCAGCCCCCGCCGATTTCGTCCCCATTTCGTTGCAATCGCTCGTCAATCGATCGCACGCGGACGCGGAACCGGGCGACCCGCCTGCCGAGGCGCGGGCAGGCGGAAAAGGATGGTTTGATCTCGGCAGCAACCAGGACCTGCGCCACCTGACCACGGGCCGACAGCAATTCGGCGGCGTGCCGTATGAAATCCTGGACCCGAAAGCGGGTGAAACCCATTCGGTCATCATGATCCAGCCCCACGGTTTCGCCAGCGGCAAGCTTCCGTGTCACGTGGAGATTCCGGTCAACCAGAAACTTGGCGCGCTGGAATTTCTCCACACCGCCGAAGCAAAACCTCATGCAAGCTACGTCTTGAAAGACTACCTGCTCGGCTACTATGAAATTCATTACGCCAACGAGCCGTCTGCCACGAGCGGCGCGGCGCAGGCCTCGCAATATCTGGCCCTTCCGATTCGGTACAATGAATCCATCCTGGAATGGAACAATCCCATTGGCAAGGGACGCCAAACCTACGTCGGCACCGAACCGGTGATGCTGCGCGGCAAGGTGGCCTGGCACGGAGACGCCGGCGACGGCAGCCCGGTGAGCCTCGTCTCCTCGGAATGGATCAATCCGTATCCGGACTGCACAATCGCCAAGGTGATTTTTCGGACGCCCTTCCGTAACAACGGCATCCGCCTGGTGCTTTTCGCGCTGACCGGCCTGCCCGCGCCTAAGCAGGCGGGCATCAAGCCCCTTGCTTGCGGAAGGGCAAAGGATGCGCCCACGGTGGCGCTGCGTTCCGCCGCAAACCGTCTGCTGGATTGGCCGGACGATTCAGCACTGGGAAAACCGGTCGACCTGCGCGGCGGCGCGCGGCTTGACGATAAAACGTACCGCGCGCCTGACGGCAGCACGATCTCCGTGGATCGAATTTACAACCTGGGAGAGAACACCAACTGGCGGACCTACATCCGGCATCCGGAATTGGTGACGTGGAAAGGGAATCAGAACTGGGAGTTCCATGACGATCCATCCGTGATCACGGTCCGTTACTCTCGGCCGCACAAGTTGTCGGCCATTGTTCTGTCAGGCAACTTCACCAAGGCCGAGTTCTGGGCTTCCGAGGGGCGCATGGATTACGCGGTGGAAGTTCAACCGCCTGGAGGTCAGGAATGGACGATGGTGGGGAAAGGCGCCGATTACGTCGCCGATCTGGAGGGACCGCGCGTGACGCAATTCGAGCCGCGCGAAGTCCAGTCGTTCCGCGTCCGCATCACGCCCAAGGAGCGTTTTGTGGGGCTGTCTTTTCTCCAAGGTTATGAACGACCCTAATCCATGGGCATGCTGAGGTGGATGATTGCGACTTCGTCTTGATTTTTTGATTATACCGCTTCCGTATGAGCACTGGGCATATAGCCCGGTGTCGCCGTCGAACTTCATCCAAACTTCCTCATCCAATTTCCAATATTTCTGTACTACCAACCTTTGGAATCTTGTTTTCGACCACCTGCTTGCCACGAAGCTTGCGCAGGTCATACGCCGCTCGTCTGCCGTTGTACTTTGGAAGATCAGATTGCGGCTGTACTCCAGTTGGTAGCATGAATACTGGTAGTGGAAACCAGATCGGGTTTGGCTCTGACAATCCAGCGCGAAGCACAAACACGCCGAATACACCCAACGATCCACCATAGCGGCCAATTGACCCAAACCATGTGGTTGGCGCAGGTCCCGGGTCAGTTGATCCAAGGCATCCAGGTCGCTGCATGCGGTAAAGCAGTTGCCCTCCTTGATCCAGGAGATAGCTTGCTGATGGGCTTGGCGTTCGACCCACTCGTGGCCGTTGACCATCACCTGCACCCCAAAGGGTGGGTGGCCGCTCATTTTGATCGTCAGATGCCCCCAGTCGGGGTCCAGCAGGTGAAAGTGATAATGCTGGATCAGCGGCCAGGGCTCCGCTCGACGCAGGACCAGTTGACCCTTGCGGTTCTTCTTGGCTTTCCAGACCAGCCCCGGTGCCCGAGCCACGAGGATGGCAAATACGCCACGGAAGTTGGGTTCCTTCGGCAGAAGCGCTTCGGCACGGGCATGTTTGGTTTTGTCGCCGATAGGGCAGTGCAAAATCGGCACGCCTTGGCTCTTGGCGAAAGCGTGGACACGGCGGCTAAAGTCGCCGGCCATCTGTTGGAGGCGTTTTTGATCCAAGGCCACGCCGGGATAAAGGATATTCCACCAAGTGAGCAAGCCGCCACTGGTTTGTCCCAAGGGAAAATAGCCGTTGAGGACCAGCCGATCGACGCAGTCGTAACGGCTAATGTCACAAGCTTTTTGGAGTAGATTTTTTCATTTGTCTGCGGGCTTTTCGCCTGGAACCGATAAGGGG
>JACQHZ010000142.1 GCA_016198745.1 Verrucomicrobiota bacterium | reverse complement strand
GCATAGGCCATCTCGCGCCAGACCGGCCCGAAACTATGGTGCTCGCCATGATGAATGTGCGAAAAGGCTTCCGCTTTACCAAGCCGATCATACAAATCGTGGACGCGAACGGTAAATTCCCCCATGATCGCCGAGCCGGGACACCACTCGTCGTGATACCCCGAAAACATCAGCAATGGCCGGGGCGCGATCATGGCGGCGATTTCATGAAATTCAAAAGGCGGCGGCTTGCCGCGATCCAACCAGTTCGCCAGACGCGGCATATAGTGATAGTTGCCTTGGTCGCGCACCCAGTTGTAGCGAAGATTGCGGTCCGATCGGAAAGTGCTGCAACCACAGGCGCAGACGGCGGCGTGGATCCGGGCGTCGAAAGCGGACGTAAAGAAGGTCGTGTTTCCGCCCAATGACAGGCCGATGCTGCCGATGCGGTGAACGTCCACTTCCGACAGTGTTTCCAGAAAATCAAGGCTGCGCATGGCGTCCCAAATGGCTTTGCCCAGCGGAGACCAGGTCGGATGTTTTCTCTCAAACTCGCGGCTGTCATACTCGCTGCCCTTGGGCGCCCTCGGCGGAAGCGTAAAATGGTCCCATACCAGTGTTATGCATCCACGCTCGGCCAACTCCCATGCGTATTGAAAACCATCTTTCGCCACACCGGGAATGGCGCCGGCCGATTTGCCTTGGATATGAGTGGGATGCGGACACAAGACCGCCGGCGCGGGTTTCTTCAGCTTTTTAGGGATCAGAAGGAAAGCGCTGATCCATTCGCTTTTCTCACCGGAAAAACTCACTTCATGCCGCGTGTAGAGGGGCAGTTTTTTTGAATGTCCCCATCGAACTTCGATGTGTGAAGAATGCCCGGGAAATTTTCCGAACACCGCAAGCGCGCGATTTGCGATCGAAGCCCGATGCGGTTGCCACAATTTCCAATCAAGGCGTTTGCCCTTGCGAAACCCAGGCGGCCGAAGGTCCGCCAGCAACTTCCCCGTCAGGCTCAGGTCATGCTCAAAATTGTCGGCAATAGGAGGATTCGATGGAATGGGATCGGTGGGCACAAATTGAATCCTAGCGGCAAATCCAAAAAAATGCGCGATAAAAGTGTTTCACTTTTTCTTGTGATATTTGATTACAGGCTATCCCCGCAAATCATTTCCAGGAGGGCGCCGCTGCCTCCTGCGCCAAAGCAGCACTGGCTGCGAAGGCCGAGCCGCCATCGCTTTCAATGCAAAAGGCGCTGACGAAGCAGCACCTCTCTAACCCGGATATTTCACACTCCGCGAGTGTGAAATATCCGCCCAGATTCCGCAGCGGAGTTTTGCAAGAGGCTCCTGAGACAACTGATTATTGCAGCGACTCAGAACGTCGCCAGCCAGCCGCCGTCCACATAGAAAATCTGTCCCGTCACAAATGCCGACGCGTCCGAGGCGAGTAACACAGCCATGCCCTCAAGGTCAGCGGGTTGCCCCCACCGTCCGAGCGGGGTGCGTTTCTTCACCCACGCGCTGAACTCCTCGTTTTCGTGAAGCGGGCGAGTGAGATCGGTCTCGATGTAACCAGGCCCGATACCGTTCACACGAATGCCGTACTTCGCCCAGTCCACGGCGAGCGCCTTGATGAGCTGGCGAATGCCGCCCTTTGACGCCGTGTATGCCGCGGTCGTGGACCGCGACGCTTCGCTCATGAGCGAAGCGGTGAAGATGATGCTGCCCCCTTGCTTGCGTTCGATGCGTTCGCGGGCGAAGCATTGCGACAGGAACATCGGCGCGGTAAGGTTCAGCGCCATCGTGGTGCTCCAGTCGTCGAGGGTCAGGTCTTCCGCGGGTCCGCGTATCGTCGTGCCTGCGTTGTTGATCAGAATGTCGAATCCACCCATGTCCTTCGAGGCTTCCGCATAGGCGCTGCGGATCAAGTCGGTCTTGGCCAGGTCCGCTGCGAATCCACGACAGCCGGGCTGGATTCGATTCAACTCGGCCAACGCCCGCTCGTTCTTGGCCGCGTTTCGCCCCGTGATGGCGACGGTCGCGCCCGCCTTCGCGAGACCGCGGGCCATGCCAAGCCCGATGCCGCTGTTGCCGCCCGTCACGAGCGCCGTCTTGCCCTTGAGTGAGAATGCCTTCATGTGTTTGATGTCATGCTCAAAAAACTGGTGAAAAATGCAAGTTAACAGGAACCTCGTAAAAATGCGCTGAAAAAGTGTTTCATAGCTTCCTGTTATATTAAATGACAGGTTGTGGACGTTGCCTGGCTCGAACGCAACCGATCCTCCTATCAAACCGGCGCATCAATCCGCCGGCTCGCGCCAAAGGTCGGCGGTGAATTCCTTGCCCTTGTGCCCCTGGCGGTTGACGGTTCGCGCGGAAATATGGTTGGCACCGGGGTTCAGCCGCCAGGCGTACGCATCCTCCCTCAAATCAAATTCCTTGCCATCAATGGCCATCTCGTAATGGTCGAAGTCCATGCCGCTGTGGCGCAGGCGCAACTTGACGGAGTCGGGTCCCGTGACGTCGAACGCCATTTCGACCTGATTCAGCTTGAAGTCGAGTTCCTCGCGTCCCTTGAGCGCTCCAATGGTATAGCTCTTTTCGTTCCGCTCCAGGTAGTACGGGACGTTCATGAACAGGCATTCCGGGGGGATATACCAGCGGCACAAGTCCATGCGTTCCTCGTTCCAGCCGGGGAAATGGGTGGACAGCCAATCGCTGTACGGGGAGATGTTGAGCCGCCCGACGCGATGGGAATCGGACAGGGTTCCCCATGCATTCTCGAAATACATCTGCGGGTCACGGCGTTCGCCGCCCACATGGACCCGCAAGCGGTGATACTGGTCGCGGTAGTAAAGCTCCTGGATTTCGAGAAGCGACTGCGGGATGCCGTCGAGCGTGATTATGCCGCCATATTGCGCATCAGTGAAATACCAATTTTGAAACTGATCCGACCAAACCTCGCACATGTCGTGCCCGCCGCCCGCCAGCGCCCCCAGCCCCATCCCACGGGCGGGAATCCCGGCCGCGCGGCAGAAAGTGCAGTAGATGATGCCATAATGGCCGCAATACAATGTTTCGTCCCCGCGCGTGCCGCTTTCGAACCAGCGGAAATATTGGGACGGACACAATGTGAGGATTGACAACCGCGAGTCCTTTTTCAGTGGTGGCCGGCGCGAATCCGGTGAGGAGCCATAGTTGACGGCCACCAGGTTCTTGAAATAGGTGAAAAGGGCGTCCTGCTGGTCGAAATCGTCGTGGAACGGCGCCACCTGTCGGCCGGCGGTCTTCACCATCTCCAGGTAATCGGGATTTTTGAGCCACTCGTCGAGCGGTTCCTCTTTCTGCAAGGTCTTCAGCCAGTCGAGGGCAGGCCGCGTGATCTCGCCGTTCTTCAGGGCGGTGATGCGAATCTTCGGGTTTACCAGCGCGCCTGACGCCGGGTCGCGACGGATTTCAACCCAACGAAGTTTCGGTGTTGCGTCCCCGCGGGTGGTCCTGAGCACCGCTTTCCACTGCACGAATTGGTCCATGCCTTTTCCCAACGACTGCACCTCGCCGTTATTTTCAACGGGCCGCCAGGGGTTCCACGCGTTCTCCACGTGCCAAGGGCTGGCGCCGGTACGGGCAAAGAGGATCAGCGAGGTTCCTTCCGGCGCATCAGCTTCCCAAGCAATCCGCGCGGAACCCAGTCCCAGGTCGGTGATTTCGGAGACCACGGTTCCTTCTTCCGGATAAGTTTTCTTCTCGCCAAAGCAGGCTGGTTTCGAGCCTTGAACCAGGCAGACGGAATCTACATAGCCCGGCCCGTTTTGCTTGGGCAGGCAGAAGAGCGACAGCGTTGCCTCGCACTTCTCCGATTTTGGCGGGAACAGGCCGGACGGAATCACGACGGTGCGGCGCATCCAGCCGTCCCCTCTCTCCGCCGGGAACTGGGCCCAGCCGACCAGGACATCATCGAGCAGGATGGCGCGGTCATCCGTCTCCACCCGAATCCGTATCAGGCTGGATGAGATGTTCAACCGATAGTTTAGGGAAAGTGCGTACGGCTGTTCCGGATCGATCGTGAACTTCTGTGACACGGAAGATTGGAGGACGGGCTTGGCAGCGCCGGCAGGCGGCTTGAAGCAAAGGGCGTACTCACCGGTCCGTTTCATCGCCTTGGAACGTTCGAGCAACGGCGGATTGGTCTGCGTCAGGGTCCAGCCTCCGTCCTGTTCGAAGGAGCCGTTGGTAATGAGATTTTCGCACGGCATCAGCGTGAGCGCCTTCTCCGCCTGGTTCCAAGCCACGGCTTCGTGGCTGGCTTCCTCGGGGTCGCTCCGTTTCGGCAGGATGACGGCGGCGGAGTCGAACCGTGCCACCGGGGCAAGGTGGTCCAGTTTTTCCACCTGGACATCGTCCACCCAGAAATCGTAATCTGTCCTGGTCTTGATAATGAGATGTCCCCATTTTGGTCCATACGGCACCGGCAGGATTTTTTCGTATGACCGCCACTCCGGGGTGAGAAAAATATCCGGCCAATTCACGTGTCCAAGGGCCGCGTGATCATCGGCGCCTTTCGGGCCAACCAGTTTGAAAGCGACAAGGGCGCCCTGCGGGACCGTTTTTTCGCCGGCGCGCGCGCGGAAACGGACGAGATACCTGGCTCCGGGCGTCACCTCGAAAGGCGCGCTCACGAGACCGCTGCCGAGGAGGTGCACAGCCTTGCCAGATTTGGGATCGCCCGCCACGGCATCAGCGCGAACGGTCTTCGGCGGCGCGGCATAGAAAAATGGCCGGTGCGTCCAGCCCGGTCCCACGCTTCCGGATAGCCAGGTGTCACACTCGAACCCGCCGTTGACGATGGTTTTTCCGGCCACGAATTTCTCGTCCAGACGGTAAACATTGCCCGGACCGGTCATGTCGAGGGAGAGCAGAACCGTCTCCACCGGGACGACGGACAGGAACGGCGGCGGGGCTTTCAGCTCGCCGGCCTGGGGCAGGTCTTTCCCAAGCGCGATCTCGAACTCGCGGCTGGCCATCACCGGCAGAGGTCCCGCCACCAAGAAGAAAACGTCAACAGAGACCGGCGTGTCCGGCTTGTCAGCCGCCTTGACCACCGCGACCCGGCACGGGACGCGCACCTTCCGCTCCAGGTCCAGCGCCTCGACGGTCAACGGAACGGGCAGGGCTTTGCTCGGCAGGGCCTCGATCAGCCGTTGCGCGTCGAGGGACATCCGTCCGGCGAAATCAGGCCGCTCGTGCAAGCCCGCTGAAACCCGCACCCGGGCGCGAACAATACCGCCCTCCAGATGTTCCGCGGCCTGGGCTTTCGCAATCCAGAAGCCCCCTCCGAGGCACAAGACGATCAGGGCCACCAGCAGTTTCCCCGTCATGCTCAAGTCATGCGCAAAATCGTCGGCGATGGGCGGATTCGATGGATCAGCTGCGACAATGGCCGGACCTGGGGCGATCCCAATTCCGTGGTGTGCGGCACTGCCCCCGCCCCGTTCATCTCCGACTTCGGCATCAAGCATTTCATTCTGCTGCAGATCACAGCGGCCAACCCATTTTCGACCATTTTTCAGGAATCGGAACGTCTGCATGCATTTCGTTCGCAAGATTGTTTACCAGAAATTCATCTCATCATTGGGAACAACATTTCGTTCCAATTTGATGTTGTGTTGTGCCAAAAACTTTTGCAATTCACCAAAAAGCTTTTGGTCTCTTGATTCCTCTTCGGGGTTTCCGTTGCTCCACCAATTCCAGATGAAAACGGTACCCGGTGGAAATTGGGAGAGTTTGGTTTTCAAGTCTGCTTCGGAATTCAACTGACAACGCGCCATGCTTAACTGCCAATCGTCCCTGTCACCAAGGTTAACGTGAGTGATGCTGTTGGTAATGCCTTCATTCATCCAACCTTGGACCTGCCTGAGAGAATTGGATGTGACGCAAAATGCCTCGGTTTGTTTCAGGATTGTTTTGTCCGGAAACCAGTGCAAGGCGCCCCCAATGGCATCAACCAGCGCGTTTTCGAGCTGGGCATGAGATGCATTGTTTTTGGCGTCACCATATCCAAAATCAAGGTCTTTGGGATGATCTTTCCATTGGGAGTGGAAATTTTGCAGCCGGTCTTGCAAAGATTTGAGGGCGGCAGGTGAACCGTAGCGTTTCAGCATTCTTGCGGCACTGGCTGCCACTTCGGGATCGGGATTGGAAAGGTGTTTGATTGCAATTTTTTCAAGAGATGGGTCCCAATGCATCTTCGCAACCTCTTCGAGAACAGTGTGGCGACAGCCTGTTCCCTGAAAATCCACTGCTTGGTCAACAAGGTCAGAACCATACGGAGGATCTACACGAAGAAAATAGGCGAGCAATGGAGCTTGGATGGCGCACGCCCATCCCTTGGAGACTCCCCCAAAAAACTTTTTAACGCGTTCCAAAATCGCACCGGTGGCATACCGTCCAACCAGAAAACTGTAATAATCCAAGCCGTCAAGGTCCTTTCTTTTTTCCAGACCCTCTGCAAACACTTCGTCGAGATCCGGCAAGGTTTTATCAGACAACACCCCTAATGCCGCTGGATAAACGGAAATCTGAGGCGTGCGAATTTCCTGTAAAATCAGCTTGCGTCCCTCCTCGGGGGATAATTCATAAATTCTTCGCAGAGCCAGCCCTCGCAAATCCGGATAGACGGCTGCTTTTCCCTGGGTGGATTGAAGGATATTCCGCAATGGTGGAAGCAGTCCGGGGCAGCGTATTGTTTGCCAATTATATTCCAGCAGGTTGGCTTGAATCTCATTCGGTAACTTTTGGAAGGAAACGGCAAGAAGTATTTGCAACTTTTCAAACTGCTTTGCCGAATCGGGATTGCGTTGAGTAAGAGGAGTGTTTGAAATGTTGTTCAAAAGTGTGCGAAGCGTCATTGCCCGAGCGAAATCCTTTTTGGCTGAAACCACGTCAAGCAATTGGCTAAAATAGGTCATTCTCAATTGTTTTCCCTCATCATTTCGGATTTTTAATGTTTTTCGCCAACGTTCAATCACCGCTTCTTCATTGGTCACCGTCATGGTGTTTTGATTCAGCGTGTGAATGACAACAGGCAGCGGCTCTGGATGGAGCAAGAGTGCCTTCAGTTTCACCAAATCCCGATAAAACGTGTCCGATATTGGATAATCGGCAGCCACGAGTTTTTTTTCCATTTCCTCCACAATGATTTTGCGATACGGGGAACTGAACAGGCCAAGATGAAACTCGAAGTGCCCGGGGTGCTGTTCGTTGCCAATTTGATTGACGAGTTCGCGGGCGGCCCCTTCGGTGTTCAGAAAACGTAGCCCTCGTGCTGCATCGCGAAGCGGTTCCTCCTCAATCGCAGTTTTAAGGGTGCGTTTGATGTTTTCCAAACGTTTGGCAGCCCACGATTGATCGGTTGGAAGAATTTCAAACGTGACGACGTTGGAAGCAATCGGTTTTTCCTGTTGAGCAGCCGGAGGATTGCGTTGATCAATGATCCGCGCGGACACGTCATACAACCGGTATTTGCCAGGCTGGTCAATTTTGAACCATTCATTCAAATCAACGGTGATCACCTCGTTGGTGGAAGTGAGAGTAGGCATCCCACGGAGCCCTCCACCCATGAAACAGCCGCCTTCAAAATATTCCTGGAGCGGATCGGTCACACGTTCCCCAGGTTCAAGATTCCAGTTCTCGTTTGGAAGACGCCCGCTACGGTCATACCTTCCATCGTCAAGGGTGTAGGTGTTTTTCCGTTTGCTGGAAAAACAAAGCTCCAAACGAATAGACTCTCCGGGATGAAATTGTGTTTTTCCATCTTTCAGCCTCAATAAAAAAACAACATCCGGAGGATTATTGGTGAGGCAATTCTTATGCTGAACATCGAAGTCGGTCGTTGCCGCAGCGTTCACCCGAACAATCTCAAAAATGAAAACAATCGGAAAAGCCTCCCGCAAGCAACGATGGAGCAAAACCAGCCTTTTCATTTTCGGGAGGGGGGAAAGCTATCTGAAATAATTGCCAGAGTTTTTGCGATATGATTTGGGACGAACGGGACGACAGATGCATATTCCCAACTTCAACCAATGAAGGCAATAATCTTTCTGGCTGCTTGTGCTTTGGGTTTGTCCTGTTCGGCTGACGATTATCCAAAGCTTGATCCCTTGCCCCAGGACAATGAAGTGAAATTCACCTGGAATCCAAAGAGCGAAAAGTTCGAATCTCCTGACCTTGGACGCCTTGCATTGCATGAACCGCACGACACCTGGTCGTTGGACGGACTGATGGAAAATCTGGAACAGGAATTGAGCAATAAATAGCTTAAAAAGAGAATTCACGCGAAGCGCAGATTCCCTCTTTTTTCAGGAGCGGATCGTCCGCAAGGATGGGTTCATTCGTTTCCGATGCACTCGCGGACAATTTGGACCCATTTATTGCAGCATGAATTCCTCGTGCATCTTCGGCGATACCCCCGTCAAGACTTGGTTGTGTCTTGTTGTCCGCATGCCACCCTTGGCATCTGTCTGCCGACAGGCAGGCGGCACAGGCCGGCAAGCGGAGAAATGCCCTCCACACCTCCTGAGACGGGAAACGCCCCACGATCAAGCGGTTTCAAGCGCCTCTGCCCGCCTGCCTGGCGGCAGACAGGCTGCCTGCACGCGGGTTCCGCCCCCGATCCGGGCAAGCCTTAAAATCAAAATTCCTATTCTTAAAGATGCGATTCATCATTGTGTTGGCGGGCAAGGGCGGATAGTTTCCGCCGTATGAAACGTCAACAATCATTTTCCGGAAAACTTGCCGTCCACGGCGGCGTACCTGTCCGTAAAACGCCAGTTCCCAGCTTTCCGCATGGGACCAGCGAGATTGGCGAACGCGAAATCCGCGCGGTCGTCAAGGTGCTCAGACGGAAAACCATCTTTCGATTCCTGAACCAACCGGAGGTCTCCGAGTCGGCGCGTTTGGAGGCGGCCTACCGCAAATACACCGGATGCAAGCACGCCCTGGCCATTGGCAGCGGAGGAACCACCGCGCTGGTTTCGGCATTGGTCGGCCTCGGCGTCGGCGCCGGCGACGAGGTCATCCTTCCGGGGTACACCTACATCGCCACCGCCGCCGCGTGCATCGTCGTCAACGCGGTGCCCGTCATCTGCGAAGTGGATCACTCGCTGACCATGGACCCGCGCGATCTGGAGAAAAAAATCACGCGCCACACGCGCGCGATCATCCCCGTTCACATGCGGGGCACGCCCTGCCGGATGCGCAAAATCCTGGCGGTCGCCCGACGCCACAAGCTCAAGGTTCTTGAGGATGTCGCCCAGGCCAACGGCGGTTCGTACCGCGGCGCCAAGCTCGGCGCGCTGGGCGACGCCGGCGCGTTCAGTTTTCAGCATTACAAGATCATCACCTCCGGCGAAGGCGGCATGGTGATCACCAACGACAAGACGGTTTATCAGCGCGCCTGCCTGGCGCACGATTCCGCCATGGTGTTCTGGTCGCGCGGCGAGAACTGGCTCCGTCCGTTTGCGGGCGAAAACTACCGCATGTGCGAACTTCGCGCCGCGCTCGGTCTCGTCCAATTCGGTCGGCTCGACTGGATTTTGAACCGCTGCCGCGCCGTCAAAAGGAGGATCGTGGAAGGCATCGGCGATCTTCCGCATATACGGTTGCAGGACGTGCCGGACCCCGACGGCGACTGCGGGATTTCACTGGTTTTTTACCTGCCTGATTCAAAGCGCGCGCAAACCTTTTCGGAGGCGTTGAAGAGGGAGGGCGTGCCCAACGGCACGATGTTCAACCAGGGCATACCGGACCGTCACATCTACTGCCACTGGGAATACGTGATGAACAAATGGTCGCGCGACCGCCTCGGCCTTCCATGGAACCGGGCGATTTACAAGGGCAACGTCCGATACTCGCGCGACATGTGTCCCAACACGCTCCACTGGCTGGGGCGCGCCATCGCCCTGCATCTTCATCAGCGCCTGACGGTCCGCGACGCGGACGATATCGTCCGCGCCATCCGGAAAGTGGCGGTTGCCTGACTGGTTCTTGCCGCCGGTTCATCAAGAACCTACCATCTCGAGACCCTTTCCATCCTTCTCAAAAAGGCGCGCCCGGCCAATGTGACACAGCCGCTCCCGGCTGTGATTTCCTCCCGCGAGGCGGGACACAGCCGGGAGCGATTGTGCCACACCTTTTCCAACCTGCAGCATCACCAACAAATTTGTCCTGCACCTGGAATTCAGAAATCCCATCCTTTGATCTTGCAGCCGCCGCTTTGCCGGTTAAAGTCGGGCGCATGTGTGGAATTGTGGCTTATATCGGCGCGCGCCCGGCGGCGCCTCTGCTCGTGGAAGGGTTGCGCCGGTTGGAATACCGGGGTTATGACTCGGCGGGATTGAGCCTCTTTTCGGATGGCGCCATCCACACCCGCAAGAAGGTCGGCCGAATTGATGCCCTCGCCGCCTTGCTGCGCGAAAAACCGATCACCGGCGTCGTCGGCATCAGCCACACGCGATGGGCCACTCACGGGGCGCCGAGCGACGCCAATTCCCATCCGCATCTCGATGCCTCGGGAAAAATCGCGTTGGTGCACAACGGGGTGATCGAGAATTACCAGTCCCTCAAGGACGATCTTCTTCGTGAAGGCCACGTCTTTGCTTCCGCCACGGACACGGAAGTCCTGGCTCATCTGATCGGCAAGGCCTACGCGGCAAACGGACGACCGGACGAACGCGGACTGCTGGATGCCGTTCGCGAGGCGTTGCGACGAGTGGTGGGAACGTACGGCATCGCCGTCCTGTGCGAGGATTGTCCGGGGGCGATCGTGGGCGCCCGACGCGGCAGTCCGTTGGTGGTGGGGGTGGGCAAAGGGGAGAATTTTCTATCAAGCGACGTCAATGCCATCGTGGCCCACACGCGCGACGCGGTTTATCTCAGTGACAACGACATGGTGATGCTGAAGACGGATGATTTCCAGGTGGAACGCCTGGACGAACGCGAGGCGAAGGTTCAGATCAGCCGGATCGAGCACGACGCCCGCGCATCCGAAAAGGGCGAGTTCCCGCACTACATGTTGAAGGAGATTTTCGAGCAGCCGCAGACGATGCTCAATGCCATGCGCGGACGCTTCAATCGCGACGAGGCGTCTGCCGCATTGGGCGGTTTGAACATGACCAACGCCGAATTGCGCGCGATGGATCGCATCATCATGACCGCTTGCGGGACATCGTGGCATGCCGCTCTTGTTGGCGATTACCTCATTGAAGAGGTCTCGCGCGTGCCGTGCGAGGTCGAATACGCCAGTGAATTTCGTTATCGCAATCCGCCCATTGACAAAAACACGTTGATCTTGGCCATCACCCAATCGGGCGAAACGGCGGATACGCTTGCCGCCATGCGCGAGGCGAAGCGCAAGGGACACAAGGCGCTCGGCATCTGCAATGTCGTGGGCAGCACCATTGCGCGCGAGTCCGACGGCGGCGTCTATGTCCGCGCGGGACCCGAAATCGGCGTGGCCTCCACCAAGGCGTTCACCTCGCAGGTCACCGTGCTGGCTCTCATCGCGCTGCACCTGGGACGACTTCATCATCTCTCCGCCATCCAGGGCGCGCGTTTCATCGAGGAACTGGAGGCGATTCCCGAAAAAATTGCGCAAATCCTGAAACAAAGCGACGCCATCCGGACCATTGCGGCCAGGTACAAAGATGCGCGCGATTTTCTTTACCTCGGACGCCAGGCCAACTATCCTGTTGCGCTGGAAGGCGCGCTGAAGCTCAAGGAGATTTCCTATATCCACGCCGAAGGCTATCCGGCAGCCGAGATGAAGCACGGCCCGATCGCGCTGGTGGATGAGCAAACGCCCTCCGTCTTCATCTGCCCTCGCGATGCCATCCACGAAAAAACTCTGAGCAACATGGAGGAGGTGCGGGCCCGCCGCGGGCGTCTCATCGCAATCGCCACCGAAGCCGACGAGGAAATCCGGAGACACGCCGACGATGTGATTTGCGTTCCAGCCACCATTGATCCGCTTTATCCGCTGTTGACCAACATCCCGCTGCAACTCCTGGCCTATCACATCGCCGTCCTGTTGGGGCGTGACGTGGATAAACCCCGCAACCTCGCCAAGAGTGTGACGGTGGAATAAACGCGGCGCATTGGAGGAGCACATGCCGCTCAATGACGCAGCACCCGATGCCGACCGGCACAAACAGGCCCTTGCCCGGATTCTGCGCGATCAGGAATTCCGGCAGAAAGGCTACCGTGAGCGCGCTCTCAAAATGTATCCGCATATCTGCGCGAGTTGCGGGCGCGAGTTTTCGGGCAAACGCCTGCGTGAACTCACCGTCCATCACCGCGACCACAATCATGACAACAACCCTCCGGACGGCAGCAACTGGGAGTTACTGTGCCTGTACTGTCACGATCACGAACACGAGAAGTCGCTCATCGGGAAGTATTACGAAGGAGCGCCCCCCGCCGAGGCGTCTCCTCCTCCTTTGGTCTCCAATCCGTTCGAGGGATTGGACACTCTGCTGAAATCCAAGGATGAGAAACCCAAGACCGGGCCGGAATAAACCCGCCGTACACGCAATGCCGCAATGTCGCTCGGTCCGGGCATGATTGCGTCCGTATCGGAAGCGCTGAGGGGTGCAGGACAAAAAAAGTTACCTCCCAAGGACGGTTTGTATCGGTTTCGATACAACGCTTGATGTGTGGCACAGCCGCCCCCGGCTGTGATTGACTTGCAGAAACCGGAAGAATGGGCTTGCATATTTTTGGGGATATGTTATAAATAGATAAGTTGATAATGAGAAAAGCCTGTCCATCGTCTTTCAGCACGCCCAAGCTGGATTTCGCCAATCGAAAACCGTTGGTGGAGCAGCTTGCGCACTATTACCGCAAACAGATTCGTGAAGGGGATCTGGCCCAGGGGACGCGCCTGCCCACCTGTTTGGAAATCGGGCGTTCGCTCGGCCTGTCGGCGCAGACCGTCAATCGCGCATTCGACCTGCTGGCCTGCGAGGGGTTGCTCCACAAGCGCCGTTCGTTGGGAACCATCGTGGGACGGCACCGGGGCGCGCGGGTGGCCGCCGCCCCGGCGGCGCACCGCAAGCGCATGAGCGCGCCGCCGGTTTCGATGGTGATCCGACGTGCGACCCTGGAGGCAGAGACGGAACGCGAACATGCGCTGCTGGCCAATGAATATCTGAACGGGCTGATGGAGGGATTCAACGCCTGGCAGTGCCGCTTCGAGATTGCCTACCTGCGGCCCAATCAGCCGGACCTTGACCTGGTCCGGACGCTCGTGGAAACCGGCCAGACGCGCGGCGTGATCAACATGCGTTTGGCGTCGGACGCCACGGAGTACCTGATCGAACAGCGTGTGCCGATGGTGATGCTCGGCGCCGATCAGACAGCGTTGGGGGTCGCCAGCGTGACTGCCGACCATGTGCGCGGTTACTGCGAGGCATGGGAGGCCGTCAACCATCTGGGGCATCGTCATGCTGCCTTTTGCGGTCTTGACCGGGAAGGGGTCAACCTGCGTTTGCGCGAGTGCCTGGGCGCCCGTGAATTGGCCGATGGGAATTGCCGCCTGGATCGGATCGCGCACATTCCTCAAGATGCGGAACCCGAAGTGATCTGGCATGCCCTGATAAAGCAGATTGGTTTGGGGAAACGGGACCCTGAACGGCCAACCGTTCTGTTTGCCCAAACGGATTTGATTGCCATCCAGATCATCCCGGTCCTGGAGTCGCATGGAATCCAGGTGCCACATGATATTTCCGTGATCGGCTTCAATGATTCGCCGCTGGCGTGTCACTTCCGGCCATGCCTCACGACGCTCCACAAACCGCGCTACAAGATGGCGTTGGCGGCGGCCCGCTTGCTGCTCGACATTCTGGCCAAACGCCCCGACGCCGCTGAACGACTGCAGGTTTTTCCGGTTCGGCTCGTTCAACGCGAAACTTGCGCGCCGCCACCGTCATGAAAACGAGGCAAATGGGTGGAACACTGGAGTATTGGAACACTGTACTCAGGTTCACGGTTCAAGGGTTCAGGGTTCAGCGGTTGGGGAGTCCCGCCACGGCGGGACGTCTCGCGTGTTCTGTTGGACGCCCTCGTCCAACAGCTTCCCTCGACCCCCGGAAAAATCGGCGTGGGCGCCGATTTCCACCACCCTTTGGAGGGTGGTGCTCCCCGAACTCCGCACGCGAGGGCGTGCGCTCCCCAACCTTTGAACCGTTGAACCGTGAACCCCTCGCTTTCGCGGGGGCAGGCTCTGACAACCTGAGCAGTTACGAAGGACGGCACATCCATCGTC
>JACQHZ010000141.1 GCA_016198745.1 Verrucomicrobiota bacterium | reverse complement strand
CCATAGGCCGTGGGTTCTTCGCGCACGGCGTATGGAAGCCGGCCCTGTTTTCGTGCCGCTTTCATGAAAAGGCGCTGCATCTCGACCAAACCGCTGGTCAGCCGCGGCGGACCGTCATAGTAGTCGCCCATATCGAGCAGCGTGTCCACGTCTTTCCACTTGTAAGGCAGACCGCGCAGTTCCTCCCGCCGAATTCGTTCCAACTCCGGCCCGGCAGTCTGCCATATCCTGACCAGATGGCGCTGTTGCTCTGTCGATAATCGTTTCATTTCGGCCTCGATAGAACCAGTTTCGCTCGGTCAACGATCTCCGGCGCTTCCTTGAGTTCGCACAGCGCGGAAAGCTGCTTGAGGATGTTGGAATTCAAAGATGTATGGATCGCGGATGGCCAGTTTCGGTTCCGCCGTTTCCGCCCCCGCCTTGACCAGCGCGGCCAGTTTCTCCTTGTCCCGCGACAGCCCCGACCGCTCGAAGTACAGCGTCGCGATCTGCCGCTTGAGTTGCCGCACCGACCAGTTGCCGCGAATGCACTCGATCTCATAGAAGGCGCGTTTGAAGGAATCTTCAAGTTCGAGAAGCAACTCAATATGACTGTAAGACAGCTTCTCGACCACGTCCTGCCCGGAAAGTGGCGGCAGTGTCGCCACTCTTGAATTCGCGGCCGGCTTTGCGGGCGAAACCAGCGCCTTCCGGAATTGTGGCGACACCGTCGCCACTATCTGCGGGTAGGTCGTGAAAAAGTCGCGATAGCGATAGAGACGGCTCTTGTTGCAGTTGGGGATGCTCAAGGCCGTCAACCGCTCGGCCAGCGTCGAAAACAGGTTTTCCCCGTATTGCGCCCGATCCTTGCCATGCAACTCGTAATGATGAACGTAGCCGCCAATAATCCAGTTGCGCACGGTCAGTGTCGTGTTGACCGCCCGGTTGACGGTCGCCGCGCACTGTTCATGCGCCTGCCGGATCGCCGAGACCAACGCGGCAAAGTCCATGACGGGTGCATGAGCCGAACGTGCCCGGCTTGGGGCGCGCAATGGAGTGCTCTTCCACCCTCTTAGTTTCGTTTTCATCCTTCCGCCTTCATCCTTCCGCCTTCGTCGTCCTCCTCGTCGCCTCCGCGCTGTCCATGCGGAACGTAATTTTGTGACTGACGATCCCGTCCATATCCTATTCGCGACCTAATCGTTGTGCCTGATACACCAGGTCGTTGCAGACATCGCCACACTGTTGGAAGTTGGCGAGCGGATTCCCGCACGCGAGATTCGCGAAACGCTTGAAAGAGGGGATTCTCCGAGCCTTGTGTGTGTCGGGAATCAGTTGGGCGATCTGGATGGCCTCGCGCACATCAACATAGCGGCGCGCCGGCCCCCGCTGCTTTTTGCATTCTCTGTCAAGGAACGCCTTGGCGTCGTTCATGCTCAAGGGAGACGCGCATTTGAACTTCGCCTTGTGCGCCGAGGTCGAGAGATGCGCGTTCACGGCACGGGCATCGGCAATCAACCACGTTTCGATTTCCCACGTAAGGCATAGCAGCCGGATCTTGGCGCTTGTCGCATTGGGCAAAACCGCAAGCTTGCTTCGCAGTTCTTCAGTTTCAGCCTGGCAACTACGGCCAGTGACCGGCTGCCAGTAGGGTTTCAAGTCCCAGACAATGAGTACAAGATCGCATCGGCTCGACTCCACCAGTTCGGCGGCGGTCTCGGGGCCTTTAAGGAACACCTGCTCCTTACTGCCAAGTGCGACGGCCTGAACTGTGATCCCGGAAGCCAGACGTCTGGCCAGACAAGTCAAGACCAGCTCGTCCGGACCGCCGCTGTCGCATTCAAGAACAAGGCCGAGTTTCATCGGACCCTCCTCTCTTTGGCTCGCAGCATGCCCATCGAGTAGAGCGAACCGGGCGCGAACTTGGTCGCCCATAGCCGGAGTTCATCTTCTTCAACAGGCCGACGGAAAACCGGCGGCCCGCCATCCGGGCGCTCGACCGTGACGATATGCTCCAAGGCCAGCTTGTCGAGCAGGTAGGGCGAATGCGTGGTCAGGATAACCTGTCTGTCGCCGGCGTAAACGGCGCTCCGAATCTCCTCGATCAAAAAGCCGATGGCGCGAGGGTCCAGCCCGTTTTCGAGTTCCTCGATGAAAAGCACGGATGGGCCATCAGGATTACGAAGCGCGGCCAGAAGGGCGAGCAGGCGCAGCGTGCCGCCTGACAACACCCAGCCCGGAAGAACCACGTTCCGCTCGGCGCGAAACCGCTCGGTCATCTGGATGAGGGAGCGCCGCTCAACCATATCTTTCGTCACATCCGGACGCACATTGGCCGCGTACGGCACGATGTGCTGGAGCGCCTCGATCATGGCGTTGAAACCGCCCGCGTCGCGGTCGAGAAACGTTTTCAAAAGGTCGGCCAGATTCCCGCCCGACTTGAGAAACGGCTCGTCGGCTTTGCCCTCGGGACGGCGACGGGGCTGTCCGATCTCATGCGGGTTCAGGCTCAGGAACATCCACTTGCGGAAATCCACCTCGCGCTCCTGATCGAACAACTGGCTACCGGAACGAGGTCTGCCCCGGTTCCTGTCGCCGATGCGGTACTCCTTCTCGTTCTTGCCGACCTTCAAGTACTCGCGTTTGGCGAGCACGGCCCGTGCATCGAAGCCGCCCAAGGGGGCGGCAAGTTCGCCCACTTCCAGTGCCGCCTTCCACGCCGTTCCCCCCCCATTGCCGCCCAGTTTGATCTCCAGCGGGCGTTGATAGAACATGCCATGCGCATCTTTCTGACGGTCGGCGCCTTGCCAGAGGACATGCTCAAAGAGAAACCACGGCGCAAGGGCGGCTTCCGTACCCCGAAGAGCGTAATTCTGAAAGAACTCACAGGCTTCGAGGATGCTGCTCTTGCCCGTGCCGTTGTAGCCAACGAAGGCGGTGAGCGCCCCGAGTTTGATCGTGCCGCTATCCTCGACGGCTTTGAAATGGCGCACTCGGATGGATGTCAGGTTCATGGTCGTGGCTCCGGCAGTTTTCCCAGGCGCAGCAAGTCGCGGAACGTGTTCAGGGTCTGCTGTTTCACGCTCTCCTCGACCAGCGGGAAGGTGGTCAGGATGTGGGCGAATTCCTCTTCGGTCAAGCCGTAGAGATGGGCGGTCAAACCGTCGAGTTCCGCCCGGAGCCTCGCCCGCTCGGATGGTTCGGTCGCGCCGACGGTTCGCGAGGTCGCCCGCCCGCCAAAGATTTCCTTCGCCAGATCATCGAACTCAGGCGTCGTGCAGATCAACCGTGCCGCCCGCTCAACAATGGGACGGAATGCCGCGTCAGTCTCTGTCAGGCGGGGGACGGGGAGATTGTAGACGAAGAACATCGTCAGGTTCTGAGAGACGGTTGAACGTAGCGCAGAGTCGCACACGAGACTGTTCAGAAGAGCCGTGAGGAACAAAACATGTTTCGCATCTGTTGGCTGCTTTGTGGCGTTAATGGAGTGACCGAAGAACGTTCTTGGTGGTAGCACAGTTGCAACCATTGTCCGCTCATTAGTGCTTGCCGCAACAGACCGGTGCCCCATTCGGTATCCCTGATACCCCAGTGTTTGTCCCTCATCATCCGTCCTGCCAAGCAATGAATGTCGTCCCTCCTTCTCGTTGATCCAATAGCGTGGGGAAGCCAGTTGGTGATCGAACTGCCAGATCATCTTCCCCTCAAACAGAGGGAGGCGATCCTTGCTCGCCTCTGTCTTGAACAGTTTGCTATCGCCCGTCATATGAAACTCATTGCCGAGAGCAATACCCCACTTTCCTTCGATCACTTCGCCAAGTTTCGGAAAGACAGCCATCTTCTTCGCAATCTGGACGTCCAAAGGGTTCTTGAACTCCATGACCGAGAGAGAGTCGGGTGCAAGGCGGCGGACAAGGTCCACGGAGATCTGGAGATGCTCGGTGGGAGTGTGCAGAAAATCGTCTAGTCTATCGGACGCGACGGCTTCGCGCGGATTGATGCGGAACGCCGCCCGGAACTCACGGCTTTGACCGCCCTTGGTAAACGACAGGATGCAAAATTTGAAGGCATGGTGAACGTTTTCGAAGATGAACTTCTCGTTCGACAAGCCGAAGAGGGCATCCACCTCCGAAGCCGAGAATAGCATATCACGCAACTGCTTTGTGCCGAGGTCGGTGTAGATGCCGCTGGGAATAATGATGCCGCAGCGTCCGCTCGGGCGCAGCAGGTTATGGCATTGCTCCAGAAATAGTTTATAAAGGTTGGTGTCCGAGCCGGCCTTCTTGCCGTCCACGATGCTTATCTGGTTCCGGTACTGCGGGGCGGAACGGTAGAAAGCGCTGACGTGGGGGTATTCGCTCTGGTATTTCAACCACGCGGCGCGGGTATCGTCGTCCTTGAGGAGTTTGGTCTGTTCCTTCTCGAAGTCCTTGATGGTCATCTTCTTCTTGCTGACCAGGTCGGAATACTCCTCGAAGAACTCCTTGGCGTTGGGCTTGAAGATTTCCCACGGCGGGTTGGTGATGATGGCGTCAAAACCGCCCTTGCCCCCCAGGATCTGGTCGAACTCGTAGCCCCAGTGGAACGGTTTGAGGGCGGCGATGTCGGCTTCCCGCACGGCGCGCTTCTTCGGTTTGCCTTCCTGGTTCTGCTTGTCGTCCCAAGTGGCTTCCTCAACCTTGATGCCGAGAAGGGAGAACTCGGCCAGCAGGATGTCATTCAAGGTCGGGATGGCGGACTGCTTCTTCGCCTGAATGCCGTCGCGCAGTTCCTGCAAATCGTGGCCGTAAGTCGTGGCGCGGCGGTAGACCTCGATGAGTTCGTTCTTCTCCTCCAACACCTCGCGGTAACTCTTGCGGAAGAAATCAGCCGGGTGGCGATTCTCGAACTCCTCGTCGTCCACGTGCATGAGGCCGATGAGCGAGTTCCCTGCCATGATGTTGAACTCGATGTTCGGGAGCGGTTCGAGGTCATCCACGGCGTTCGCGGAGGCGACCAGGGCGAGAAAAAGGCGGAGTTTGGCGATCTCGATGGCTTCCTCCATGATATCCACGCCGAAGAGGTTGTTGGTGATGATGCTGCGCTTGATGAAGTAGGCGACGCTTTTGTGCTCCTTCTGCGTCTTCTTCAGCCAGTCCTGCAACGCGCGGTCGCTCAGGAACTCTATCCTACCGATGACGGCGGCATAGACGTTGATCAGCGTCTTCATGGCCGACACGAGGAAGGCGGCGGAGCCGCAGGCCGGGTCGAGCAGTCTCAGGTTGGGCAGAACCTCGTACAGGAGTTTCTTGCAGAGCGGCGCATCGAGCGCGAGCAGAAGGTCGCCGACGGAGTCGAACGCCCGGGCGGCTTTGCCTTCGCCATTGGCCACTCCGTCGAGAATCAAGCGGTGGATGGTCCGCTCGCACAGGTACTCGGTGATTTCCGGGCGGGTGTAGTAGGCGCCGAACGCCTTCTGGTTGATGTACTTCTCGAAGATGTAGCCCAGGACATCGGGGTTGATCTCGTTGTCCTGCCCGCCGGGCGTGTCGTTCAGGTTCCAGGAGTAGCGTCCGAAGAGTGCGAACAGGTTCTCGAACGCCTTGTCCGGCACGGCGATCTTCGGCCAGCGCATCTCGATCGGATGCGGCAGAAATAGCCCGCCGTTCAGGTACTTGATCTTGCCGAGGAGGGCGTTGGTCGCGGAGGATCGCTTGTCTTCCGGTTTGGCGAAGCCTTCGAAGAACAGGGCCTTCAGGAAACGGGCGTAATAGAGGTCGCCGCCCTTCTGCTTGCTCTGGTCGAGCTTGTTCTGGAGATAGCGCTCGTCGCCGCCATCGAGGAAAAACTTGCGCTGGAGGAAGTAGATGAACATCAAACGGTTCAGCAGGACGGAGGCGTACCATTCTTGATCACGTCTGACATCAATGCCTTTGATGAGTTCTGTAAACTCGGCACGTTCCGCATCGAACTTGACGAAGAAATCCTTGGTGACCCGTTCAATGTCGAGTGCCTGCTTGAGCCGGTCGGTGACTTCCAGTAGGGGCACTTGGCCGCTATCGTCGAAGTCCGCGAAATCCACGGCCATGGTGCTAAGCTTGCTCAACAGCAGATCGCCGGATTGCCCATGCACGAAGATATGGCTGCGGGGAATCGTTTTGCGATCCTGACGCTTGGCCCAGTACCAAAGACTTTGCGACCGCTTGGCGTCCACGAAGATCAGGACATTCTCATGGTGCCGCTTCGCGATCTCCTTGTGGATGGCGGCGCGGGCGGCCGCATCGGGAATCGCGCCGTCATCCGCCGTGATCTCGATGACGACGACACCGGAAAGCTGCGCGACATCCCGTCGGCTGAAGGCAATCTCCTTGACCGACATCGGAACCCTCTTGGCCGAGGACGGATTGGACCAACCCAGTTCCTCAACGAAAAGGCGGGTGAAGTCAAAGGTCTGCAGGTGCTTGCGCGCGTTAGCGAGGTTCATTTGCATTCCTTCAGGCCAAGCGAGCATATCACCTGTGGCTCGTTGGACTCGGCGTTCTCGCTCACGCGACAGAGTCGGGCATCCTGGCGCAGCGCGATGACTAGTTCGGCGAGTCCCTGATTGCCGATTCCGCTCTTGAGTTGGCGGTTGAAGGTGTCAGTTGCCGACTGGAGCAGCGGAAACTTGTAGATGTCCTCAATCGCGTGGCGCAATTCCAGCAGATCAAAGAGGGTGCCCTTGACTTCCTCGGCGTAGGCTTTGAGGCGTTCGTAGGCGCGGAAGCGCGCGCCGGATGGTCGGCCGAGTTGGCCGCCGACAGATTTCTCGGTCTCGACGATCAGTTTCACGCCCTTGGCAACCAACTCGTGGTGGTCGTCATGGCGGGGGACGGCGGGGGTGTTGGGTTCACACTCCGCCGCCTTCAGAATGGCGAATTGCGATTCGGTTACGCTGTTGCCCTTCTTGTCAATCCATGCCAGGGCGTCGTTGCCCTCGGCCGTCCGCAGATAGACGAGCGCCCCTTCGGGTTGAAGTGGTGCAGGCGTCCCGCCTGCCTTCTGGTTCCGTGATACAGCCGTTCCGGTTGCGGCTTCAGAGTCTGCAGGCGGGACGCCGGCACCACCACCGACTTCACCGCGGACCACGGCATCGCGCAAACGAAAGGTGACAAAGTAGGTGGCCCCTTCTTGGTGCAGATGTGGCAACTCGCCGCGAGACTTCATCCCGGAGTAGTCCAATTCGCCGGGGGGATGGAAGAGTGGTGCAACCGTCTCGGATGCGGAGGAGGCAGGCGGGACGCCTGCACCACAACTTGAGAATGGCCACTGCCCCGGCTCCGTACACAAGCCGGTCACGACCGGATTCTGCTCTACATAGGAAACGAAGCGCCCCAATGACTCGGACGATCGCACCAGGTGGTCAAACGATTCTCGTTCCCACACTTCACCACGCGCTCTGCGCGCTCTATTGATGGCATGCGCGGTGAATGACTTCCAGGAGTGCAGAATCGCGGATAACGAATGCTCACCCCACGGCGTGACAACCGCATGAACGTGGTTCGGCATCACACACCATGCATGAAGGTAGTAGCGTTGACCATCGAAGTGGCGGAGCGCCTCAGACACGATATTGGCGATTGTAGGGTCTCGCAGAATGCAAGCGCCCAGTGTCAACGGGGGTTCCGTGGAGGCGGCGATGGTTTCGGGGTGGCTGCCTTGTGGTGCGGCCGTCCCGGCTGCGGAGATGGCAGGCGGGACGCCTGCACCACTGCCTGCACCACTTTCAGGCCATGCCTTCGTCGAGTACACGACGTTCGGCATCGCCGGGATGATCTTTTCGAGTTCCGGGTCGCGATCAATGGCGTTCTTCCATATCTGGTAGGCGTAGGACGCAAGGTCCACTTCCGTATCCTCGTCGCCGTCCAGAATACCGGCTTTCTCCGTGAACAGATCGCGGAAGGACTGGGCATCGTCCTGGTCCTCGAAAAACGCTTCATCCGCGCCGACGACCTCGGCGTTCTCCTGAAGGCGTTGACGCACACGCGAGCGAAGTCGAATGATGCGTTCGACGCCGTCGGCGGGAAGGAACGAGTAGCAGAGAATCGTGTCGGACTTCTGGCCGATACGGTCAACGCGGCCTGCGCGCTGAATCAGACGGATGATCGCCCAGGGCAGGTCGAAGTTCACAACGACGGAGCAATCCTGGAGGTTCTGGCCTTCGCTCAGAACGTCGGTTGCCAGAATGACGCGAAGTTCCTTGTCGCGCGGGACCTGGTCGCGCTTCTCGTTGCTGACGGGACTGAAGCGGTAGGCAACGGATGTCGGGTCGTCCGAATTCCCCGTCACACCCTCAAGCGCCTTGATGCCCTTGGCCTTGAGTTGGTCGGACAGGTAGTCAACGGTGTCAGCAAATTGGGAGAAGACCAGGACCTTTTCGGTGGGATGACGGTTGGTCAAGAGGGTCGAGAGTGCTTGGAGTTTGGCGTCACGAGCGGCGTCCCATCCGCCGGCATTTTTCAGGACCTTCATCAGTGCCTTGGCGTCTCTGCGCAAGTCCTCGGCAAGGTCGGCGTTGAAAAGATCGGGTTTCAGCCACTTGAACCGCCGGCGGAAGTGCGCCGCGTAGGCGTCGTAGATTTCCGATGCCCGCGTACGGATGTCGGCTTCGCTCATGACGTGGCGGACCGCGGACAGCGGATCGCGTTCGGTGCCGTTATCGTCATTGTCGGAAGCGGCGTCCCATAAATCGGAGTCCTCGTCATTCGCTGAGGCGTCGAGCAAGCCCATGTCCTGGGTGCCGATGGGGAGCGGCAACCCCTTTTCGATAGCGTGCAGACAGATGAAGTTCCGCAGGATGTGACGTTCAAGGGACAGAATGAACGAATGCCCACTGCTTTCCAGCCGCTTGAAGAGGTTGGTTCGACAAAAGCCCTTCAGCCGCGTGCCGGCGCGGGAAAGATCGCCAAGGACCTTGGCTTCGTCGGGCGTTGGCGGTTTGTGCGGGGATGGTTGTTGGTAGTTTCCCAGTCCGTAACGCGGCAACGTCAGGTTGTTGACGGCGTCAACCACGTCGTCGGCAAAGAGACGGGCGTACGGGTCGTCTGCGTCTTTCTCGCTGATCTTGAATTTGACGGTTTTTGGGACCCGCGACGGGAAGTAGGAGCGGGTTCCATCCGAGAACTCGATATACTTGCGGGACCGCGCAGGATCGAGCTTGGCGTAGTTCTCCTGGATGAAACTGCGCGTGCGGCGGACCAGATACAGGCGCATGAGGTCCCGCCAATCGTCGGCGTGTTCGCTCTTCTCAAAGGCCGCGAGCGACCGTACGGGGCATTGGTGCCGCCGGATGAACTCCGTCTCGCCGAGTTCCCGAATCAGTTTCTCGGGGCGAATGCCGATGTCCTTCTGTTCGTCGATGAACAGGCGGAGTTGGTTGGAAAGGTCGAGGTAGGTCTTGTTGTAGGGCGTTGCCGACAACAAGATGACGCGGCTGTCGTTGGCGGCGATATACTCGGCAATGGCGCGGTAGCGGCGGCCCTCGCGGTTCCGAAGGTTGTGGCTCTCGTCAATCAACACCAGCCGGAAGCGGCGTAGATCGGGCAACTCGCGTTGAACCTGGGTGATGGGCAGAACTTTTGCACGGAGACGGTATTCCTGCCGGTAGTCCTCCCACATTCGGACAAGGTTCTTCGGGCAGATGATGAGCGTTTCGACGCCGTGATCGTCCTCAAAGATGCGCGCGAGCGTGGTCGCCATGAGCGTCTTGCCCAGCCCGACCACGTCGCCGATGACCACGCCGCCGCGTTTGTTCAGGTGGTGGGCGGCAATCTTCACCGCCGCCTTCTGGAACTCGAAGAGCTTGTTACCGAAGTCGCTGGGGATACGGAATTCGGTCAGGCCGGCGCGAGCTTCCTGGGAAAGGTGGTAGGCCGTCTTGACGTAGATGTGGTATGGCGGGATTGGCTCCGGGCGCGCCCAACTGTTGTTGATGATCTCGATGAGTTCTTCCGAAATGTCCACGCAAAACCGGTCGTTCCAGCGGTCCTCAAACCACTTGGCGAGTTTATTGCAAGCGTCGTGGTACAGAACATCAACGTTGAGTTCCCCCTGTTTCGAGAGGCCGGCCAGGGTGAGGTTGCTGCTGCCAAGGTAGCCGATCTTGGGGTTCAGCGGGTCCTGCCGGAACAAAAGATACAGCTTCGCATGGAGGGGGTGGCGCAAGAACAGTTTCACAACGACCTTGTGGGCGGCGATCTGCACCGCCAGGCGCCGGAGGCCCTCCTCGTCGGCGTTCGTGGGGATCCCCACCATCAACTGGTCCCGGAAATCCTGCGCCAGTTTCTTCTTCAGAGCGATGGCCGTAGCCTGGTCGATCTGATCCCCGGATGAAGCAGAACCCATTGCCTGCCGAAGTTGGTCCTGGGGCATCTGTTGCATGCCCACGAGGAGGCGGCAGCAATGCCCGTCCCCGCCATGCCACTTCTCGATGTTGTCGTGGAGTTGCCGCCAGCCGCGCAAGTTGAAGTAGCCGACGCAGAAGTCCGCGCGTTCGCAGAGACCCAGCGTCTCCTGCAAGGCCGGGAGGAGCGTCTCGGTGATGTTGTCAAAGATGCGCGGCATGGTTCAAAGGATAAAGGATAGGAATTTTGATTTTGGGGCGGGACTGAGGGTGAACGGGATCGGGTCGCATCCCTCCTCAAAAACGGTCCGAATAGTCTATTTTATGCCATCAGAATCGGCGACGGTCGAAAGCGCGAGTTCTCATGCCTTTCAAGGGTGAGATTACCGTGGGAAGGTGTGACCTTCTGGTCCAAACTCAACACGGTGGCAGCTTGGCACAATTTGCCTTGCGAGCCAAGCCCTACAAAGACAAACCTCGGCTTTGGCGGCTGGCGGCACGGTTCAAAAATTAGTTACAGGCAAACCTCTGTCTTTGAACGCCAACCCTACGAGGCGATCAAACATCCGTCAAGCCCTTCGACAACGGGGAAAAATCGGCCTTGCTTTTTTTCCGGTCCGGACCGGGGGCGAAAAGATATGGCGCATATTTCGCCAAGTCAGACTTGTGAAATATGCGGGTTAACAGTAAAAGAAAATCCATGTGTGGAATCGCAGGCATTTTATTCAAAGACACGGCGCGACGGCCGTTTGATCTGACCACGGGCGGGGCGTTGGTCGAGATGTTGGACACTCTGCTGCACCGCGGTCCCGATTCCGCCGGGTTTGCATTGTACCGGGAACCTTTGAACGAAACCCTCCGGCTCCGATTTTTTATCCGGGAAGGAGCCGAGGCCGCCGGGGATGTCGGCCGGATCAAGCAGGCGCTGGTTGCGCAAGGGGCCGAAATCATCGAAGACGAAACGGTCGGCTGCACTTACGGCGCGGTGGTCCGGTATCGCGGCGACATCCAGAAATTTTCGTTTGCGATGGAGCATGCCGCCCGGATGGTTTCGCTGGGCGTCAGCCTGGACATCATCAAGGACCTCGGCCATCCCCGGGAACTGGCCAAACGCTACGAAATCGCCAGGTTCAACGGCACCCACGCCATCGGCCACACGCGGCTGGCCACCGAGTCGGGCGTGCATCCGGAGACCTCCCATCCGTTCTGGGCCACGGGATTTGCCGATGTGTCCGTGGTGCACAACGGCCAGCTCACCAACTATTGGATCATGCGTCGCCGGTTGGAACGCCGGGGAATGGAATTTCACACGGAGAACGATACCGAGTTGATTGCCGTCTATCTGGCCTGGCAGTTGAGCCAGGGCCACTCGCTCGAGGAGGCGTTGCGCGCTTCCCTCGATGATTTGGACGGCACGTTTTCCTGCATCGTGGCGACCCGGGACGCGATCGGCTATGCGAAGGACAAGCTCGCGGCCAAACCAATGGTCAAATACGAAGACGATCATCTGGTGGCGATCGCCTCGGAGGAAGTCGCCCTCAACCGGTTGTTCCCCGGCCAGGTCCTGAAGACGACCGAGCCGCCGCCGCTGACCTGCGGGCTTTGGTCCCGCCAATAATTGTCAATCGAGCCTGGCGCTTCTCGCGAACCTGTGCGACCACATCGGCGAGGTCGTCCGTCGAGGGTTCAACCACCACGCTCACATCGCGAATCACCTGGGTATATTTGAGTTTGCCGAGCCGACAAAAAGGGCTTAAATTTCCCCGTATGACGCTCCAAGCAATTCACAGACTTTACGAATCTCGTCCGTTTAGGCCATTTGTCATCCATTTGGCCGATGGACGGAAAATCCCCGTTCAGCATCCTGAATTCATGGCTTCTGCTCCGAGCGGGCGGACTATTTTCGTATATGGATCCGATGACTCGTTCCATATCATCGACCTGCTGCTTGTGACCGATTTGGAAATCAAACCGAACGGCTCGTTGAAACGGCGAAAATCCTGATAAGAACACCTGGCCGTGAGCGCGGCGGCAACTTGACCCGGCAGCCCCCTTGCGCTAGACTTCTTGCATGAAAGGAATTCGCGAAGCCACCGCAAAATATCGCACCCTCCTGCGATCACCCTCAAAGCCAGGAAGGGGATGTCCATTCTGGCGAAAATCCCGGATCGCAGCACGGATCCTTCTCCGTCGCCAAAGGGGGTTTGTTACTCAACGCGATCTTGTTCTCGCCCCGTTGCTCGCCAGGGATTCCGGTGTGACCAACGTGTTGATTGACCAAGGCATCGCTCATCTGACAGCTCGATATGCAAAGGCGCGTCGAACGGTGGCAACCCGTCCTTGATTGGAACACACCGGCGGGCAGACTTCTGGATGATCTGCTGCGGGCGTTACCGTCCGAGTCCAAGCCGGTCATCACCGTCTTCGGTTCCGCCCCCATTCAAATGGGCGTGGATTCCGGTCTGCTCAGCGCGGATGTGGATCTCTTTGCGGATCAAGACCTGAAGGAAATCGTTGCACAAAACAGCCTGGGGCGGGATCAACGGGACATTTACATCCAGGTTTGCGATGAACTCAATTTCCGGACCAGTCCCAAGTGGCGCGACCGGGCGTTTACGATTCAGCGCGGCGGTTGCACGATTCGTTTTCCGCATCCGGTGGATATTCTCATCGCCAAGTTGCATCGGCTTGCGGATAAGGATCTGCGCGCTTTCGAAATCGTGATTCAAAAAACCGGTCATCCCACAGAAGCCGAGTTGATCGCCGATCTGCAAGATGCAGTTGACCTTTTTCGTCCCGGTTTCGACGAAGAGAACGCTTCCGACATGATCATCGCCACGCGACGGCTCTGGCGGCATTTCTTCAAGAGGGACATTGATCCGCGCGTCGAAATCATCGCCCCCGCCCTTCAGCGGCGACGGGATGGATATGGCGAACCCACGCGCGATTTCAAGAGGGAACTCCTTGAAATCGGCAGCGCCTATCGCGTTCCACGGCCTGACAAGAGGGGCAAGCGGCCTGCCAACGTTCCATCCTGACACGGCATGCTGTTTGCGCATGCGGCGAAGGCGCAGCCGTTTCCTTGCCCTTCGCCTTTTACGGACGGATTGGCCGCTACGAACCGGCTTGCTCGGCGGCGTCCTCCTCCTGTTCGCTGACGACCTTGGCGATGGCCTGCAATTGGTCGCCGGAATCGAGGTTCATCAGCTTGACGCCTTGCGTATTGCGACCCGCCTCCCGGATGTCCTTCACCAGCGTGCGCACCATTTGGCCCTTGACCGTAATGAGCATCATCTCGTCGGCATCGGTCACCGTCAGCGCTCCGACCACGCCGCCGGTTTTCTCCGTGGTTTTCATGGTGATGATCCCCTTGCCGCCGCGCGATTGCCGGCGGTATTCATCGAAGGCGGTCCTTTTTCCGATGGCGTTCTCGCCCGCCACCAACAGGGTAGCTTTCGGATCCACCACCGCCAGGGCCACCACCGAATCGCTTTTCTCCAACGTGATGCCGCGCACGCCGTAGGTGGCGCGGCCCATCGGGCGCGCGTCTTCCTCGTGAAACCGGATGCTCATGCCCTCATGAGTGATCAACACCACCTCGTCATTGCCGTGAGTGAGCTTCACGGCAATCAACGCATCCGCCGCTTCAATATTGATTGCAATGATGCCGCCCTTGCGGATGTTGGCGAATTCGCTGAGCGGCGTTTTCTTCACCGTGCCGTTGCACGTGGCCATCAGGAGAAATTCTTGCTCGCTCCAGGTTTGATCCTGGTCGTCCGCCCCCCTCCTTGCGACAATCCGGATAAGGGCGGCGATTTTTTCCTCCGGTCGCAGTTCCAGCAAGTTGGCGATGCTCCGCCCCTTGGCCGCGCGCCCCATGTCCGGGATTTCATGAACGCGCTCGACATAGACCCGCCCCGCGTTGGTAAAGAACATCAAATAGTCGTGCGTGGACGCCGTGAACAAATGCTCGATGAAATCGGCGTCCTCCTTCGTCTCGCCCTCGCGCGTGGTCATGCCGATGACGCCCTTGCCGCCGCGTTTTTGCGCGCGGTAAGAGCTGACGTTGGTGCGTTTGATGAGGCCGGCGTGGGTGATGGTGATGATCACCCCTTCATTGGCAATCAGGTCTTCGATGGCGATCTCGCCCTCGTCCGGCACGAGTTCGGTTTTTCGCAGCGTGGCATGCTTTTCCTTCACCTGCTTCAACTCGCTCTTGATGATGGCGAGGACGCGTTCCTCCTTGGCCAGGATGTCGATGAGGTCCTGGATCCGCTCAAGCAACTCGGCGTATTCCTTGTGAACCTTTTCGCGTTCGAGTCCCGTCAACTGATAGAGACGCAGTTCGAGGATCGCGTCCGCCTGTCTTTCACTGAAGGCATAACGATCGTTCACGAGTCGGGCGGGGGTCCGGATTTGAATCCCGAATTTTTCCACCTGTTTGCGCGGAAACTCAAACGCCAGCAATTTGATGCGCGCCTCATCGCGGGTGGCGGACCCGCGGATGATCCGGATGAATTCGTCCAGGTTGGCCAACGCGACGAGGTAGCCTTCGAGCGTTTCCGCCCGTTCCTCAGCTTTTTGCAACTGGTGGCGCGTGCGGCGGAGCACGACTTCGCGGCGATGCTCAACGTAGCAATTGATGAGGTCCTTGAGGGAGAGCGTTTTCGGGCGGCCATGATCAATGGCCAGGATGTTGATGGGGAAACTCGTCTCCAGTTGCGTGTATTTGTAGAGGTTGTTGATCACCACCTTCGCGATGGCATCGCGTTTGATCTCAACCACCACGCGTGTGTTTTCGTCGGACTCGTCCCGGATGGCGGTGATGTCGCCAATCACTTTGGTGTTCACCAATTCCGCCACCTTCTCCACAAGGACGGCGCGGTTGACGTTGAACGGGATTTCCGTGATGACGATATGTTCGCGTCCGCCCTTGAGCTGCTCGATGCCGACGCGTCCCCGCACCTTCAAGCTGCCGCGGCCCGTTTCAAAATACTGCTTGATGGGGTCCAATCCGCACACCATGCAACCCGTCGGAAAATCGGGTCCCTTGATATGTTTCATCAACTTGGCAATGCTGATCTCCGGGTCATCAATCTGGGCGCAAATTCCGTCAATGACTTCGCCAAGATTGTGCGGGGGGATGTTGGTCGCCATCCCGACGGCAATCCCCGTGCCGCCGTTGATCAACAGGTTGGGAAAGGCGGCGGGAAAGACGGTCGGCTCGGTGCGGGTCTCATCGTAATTCGGGACAAAATCCACCGTGTCCTGGTCCATGTCCTCCATCAGAATCGCACCCAGAGGCGTCATTCGCGCCTCGGTATAGCGCATGGCGGCCGGCGGATCGCCCTCGACGGAACCGAAGTTCCCCTGCCCGTCAACCAGGATTTCGCGCATCGCCCACGGTTGGGCCATGTGGACCAAGGTGGGATAGATCACCGCCTCGCCGTGGGGATGATAATTGCCGGACGTGTCACCGCAAATCTTCGCGCATTTGCGGTGTTGCCGATTGGGAAACAACCCCAGATCGTGCATCGCGTAAAGGATGCGGCGTTGCGACGGCTTGAGTCCGTCCCGCACGTCCGGCAGTGCGCGCGAGATGATGACGGACATCGAATAATCAAGGAACGACCCCTTGATTTCCTCCGCCACATTGATTTTTTCCACCCGCTCGTTCTGCGCGTAGAGCGAACCCGATGAACCGGGAGGTGGCGGCGGAGATGATGTTGCTGCGTCTTCGGAATCGGCCATAAGCAACCCCGATGAAAAATGAAAAATCGCCGCTGGTCAATCATTCTCTGCCTCGTAGAACCTAACCCCCAATCCATCGTTGCAAAGGGGCTCTTTTCCCATTTCACCCACGTCTGGGTGCAGGACTCCTCCTCCATCGCCTTGCCCAATCGTTTTGCCAAGTCTTTCCCAGGCAGCGCCAATCAATCCGGAAAAAAGTGAATGTGCCGCACCGAATTGACAGCATAGCGGATTACCAAATTGTCATCGTTCAGCGATCCACCTCGCCCAGGACAATATCAACCGATCCCAGGATGATGACCGCATCCGCGACCTTCTGACCGAGGCACATGTCCTCCAGGATCGTGAGATTGATGAAGCTCGGCGGGCGGACGCGATAGCGGTACGGCATCACGCCGCCGGTGCTGATGAGATAGAACCCAAGTTCGCCTTTGGGCGATTCGATGCGGCCGTATGCCTCGCCCGCCTTGGGCCGGAAATTGCGAAGCTTGACTCCCGGATTGATGAAATCGCCTTTTTCAGGGAATTGATGGATCGCTTGCTGAAGGATTTTGACGCTCTCCCGCATTTCGAGGATCCGGATCATGTAACGATCATAGACATCGCCGTGGTCGCCGAGGGGCACCCGGAAATCAAACCGCTCGTAGATGCCGTACTTGTCCACCTTGCGAATATCATAATCCACGCCGCTGGCCCGGAGCATGGGACCGGTGATGCTGGCGTTGACGGCCAGTTCGCCGGTCAGGACGCCGACTCCCTGCATGCGGGTCATCAGGATTTCGTTGGCGGAAAGCAGTTTTTCGAATTCGTCCAGGAAACGAGGGTAGTTGTCCACAATCTGACGGATGCGCCGGAGGATGTCCGGCGTGAAGTCCACCCGCACGCCGCCGAAACGCATGTAGTTGCACATCATCCGCCCGCCGCTGACCGCCTCGAAGATGTCGAGGATTTTCTCGCGTTCACGGAATGCGTAGAGCAACGGCGTTCCCAGCGCGCCGAGATCGTTCACCAGGAATCCCGCCAGACAGGTGTGATTCACCAGGCGCGTCAATTCCGCCAGAATCACACGGATGAATTCCGCGCGTTCCGGCGCCTTGATGTCCGCGAGTTTCTCGACTGCATGCGCATAGGCCCAGTTGTTCGTCATCGAACAGAAATAATCCAGCCGGTCCGTGTAGGGCATCGATCCCAGGTAGGAAAGGTTCTCGGCCAGTTTCTCGTGGTTCCGATGGAGATAACCGAATACCGGTTTGAGTTTCACCACAACCTCGCCGTCCAGAACCACGTCCATGCGAAAGACGCCGTGCGTGCTGGGATGATGCGGTCCCATCGAGACTTCGAGAAGCTCGGCGCCCAAATCGTTGCCGCTCGTGACCTGATAGCTGCGCGGACCGTAGAGCGGTTGCTCGCCTGCCACGCTGCCGGGGATGTCTGTGATGGACTGGATCATGGATGGGGGGCTGCGTAATGCTGCTTCGCTCTATCAAGCACCTCGTCGTGGGGGGTGGGTTCCCACTCGTAATCGTCGGGTTCCTGGTAATCCTTCCGCATCGGGAAGTCCTGAAACTCATCCCACATCAGAATGCGGCGCAAATCGGGGTGGCCGCTGAAGCGAATGCCGTAGAGATCGTAAATTTCGCGTTCCTGAAATTCCGCCCCGCGGAACAAGGGGGTAATGCTGGGGATCATCGGATTTTCACGGTCATCCGTGCGGCAGCGCAATATCACGGGACCCCGCTTTTCCCGCATGGAATAGAAATGATAAACCACCTCGAGAAAACCGGGTTTTTCAATTTCCGACTCCTTGCCGTCCGGTCCCTTGGTCTTCTCTTTTCTCGCCAACCAATCCACGCCGGTGACGTTCGAGACATAATCCATGGAGAATTCCGGGTCCGTCTTCAGAAAGTAAACAACGTCCAGAAGACAGACGTGCGGCACAATCACAGACCGGGTGTGAACGTCCCAGGCTGTTTGCGGAAATTGCCGGGTGAGCGTCTCGATGTTCATGCCGCGCCTCGTTGGATGGGTTCCTGCGGACCCCATACCGCCCGATTGAACGGCGGTTCCAGGTCGTGCGCGCCAAATTCCGGCACCGGAAACTCAGCCGGATCGGTTTCGTCGTACCAACGCACCTTGTCGGTTCCGGTGAGCCGCTGGCCGTCAATCTTGCGCTGCAGATACATCAGCGCGTTCAACAATGCCTCGGGCCGCGGCGGACAGCCCGGAATATGAACGTCCACGGGGATGTAACGATCGATGCCCTTGAGGACGTTGTATCCCTGCTTGAAAGGGCCGCCGGAGATGGCGCAGGCGCCCATGGCGATCACGTACCTGGGTTCCGGCATCTGGTTGTAGAGCCGCACCACCTGAGGCGCCATTTTCTTGGTGACCGTGCCGGCGACGATCATGAGATCTGCCTGACGGGGCGACGGCCGAAACACCTCGGCGCCGAAACGCGCCAGATCAAAACGCGAGCAGGCGGTGGCGATCATCTCGATGGCGCAACAGGCCAGGCCAAATTGCAACGGCCAGATGGAAGAACGTCTTCCCCAATTGTAGAGGGTCTCGACGCTGGTGACAAACACACCCGCCTTTTGCAGTTCGCTTTGAAGTCCTTCGTCAACGGCCATAAAAAATGAAAGGGTGATTAAGGGGAATGAGGGGTGAGAAAGGGGGAGGATGGGAACCCCTTGATCCCGCCTGATTTCCCATAATTCCCCTTTGCTGCTCTTTTCAAAAAGGGTTCATTTCCATTCGAGAACGCCTTTGCTCCATGCCCAGGCAAGTCCGACAACGAGCACGGCGAGAAAGATCAGCATCTCAACAAAAGCGAACACGCCGAGCCTGTTGAACGCCACCGCCCACGGCAGCAGGAAGATGGTTTCCAGATCGAAGATCACGAAGACGAGCGCATAAATGTAGTACTGAACCTTGAATTGAATCCAGGAATCTCCCTTGGATTCGAGGCCGCATTCAAAGACGGTCTGTTTGATCGCGGAAGGCTTTCGCGGCCGCACCCATGCGGAGATCACCAGGGGCGCCGCTGCAAACGCCAGCGCCACAAGCATCAGGACGCATACCAAAAGGTAGGAATACTCGTAAGGAGACATGTCGTTGTTGATGATGAACCTTTCCGCACACGCTGGCCTGCATGGTTCATTCGCCACGGTGAATGAACGAGGCAGACTAGCCAACCGTCTTCACACTGTCAACTCCCCAAATTTGCGCGCAAGATGCTCACGAATAATACGGTTCTCCTTGCCAGATTTGAAACCAGCCCGTTTTCGCGTTCATTTCAACAAACAAAAGCTGCGGGTAGGTCTGCCCGCCTTCCCCGATCTCCCGCCCGAAGTCCCAGTATTCCAGTTCGACCGCTTCCGCCGTGTCCGGAATCCCCTTGCGCGATGCATCCGTTTCTTTGATGACCGAGACCAGGGCGCGGTAAGAATCTTGAACATCGTTGACGCGATGATAGACCTCGGTATCCCCCGCATGGCGGGGGTTGCCCTGCCCGTCCAACTCTCCTTCGTCGTAGGAAACCTCGAAAACGCCCGCAGCATCCCGCACCACGTTCTCCAATCCCTGGTCGTAAGCCAGATCGTCATAAAGCCTCAGCAAAAAGGCGTTCTGACCGCCCCTGTCGTCAGGCATTACCCGCAACCGCAGCGTGACCTCCGAGCGGCGGTCGAAATCCTTGATGCCAGTCAGGACGTAATCCGTAAAGACGAAGGTCTTCTCGCCGATCGTGCGGCTGTATTCCCGAATTTCGGCTGCCTTGAAATCGTAGCCGGCATATTGCGGCTCGCGAACAGGCGGCGTCGCTCCGATCCCCAGATCCAGAGGGTTGTAGAAGGAGACCGTCGGCCTGCCCTTCCAACGCTCGCGGAACATCTCCCAGATGGTCTTTCCGGGTTTCATGGCATCGCTCATCCCAAAATGCCCGAAACGACTGCATGAATGATGATCGCCATGGCAATGAACAGCATTCCGATGACAATGGCGACGGCGAGATTCTTGTCCTTCAGGGTTTCCTGAAAGTCAACTTTCGGAGTCAGTTTGTCAAAGGTTTTGAATCCGATCATCAAGAGGATGATCGCAACGATGCCGAAGGCAAACGTCGCCACGATGTCGCTCAGGAAGTGTTCAGGTAGATGGAACATGTGTTTTCTCCTATGTTTTGGGTTACCAACGTTTGACGAAAATAAACCAGCTCAAAAACCAACCCGTCCCAATGACCAGCAGCGCCATGAAGAACCAGAACATGATGCGCCCCATATCGGTCGGGCGGCTGGCATAGACATTGTTGACGTATTGATCGTTGTACATCAAATCGGCGTCCATTCCGGATGGGATAAAAGCTGGATTACGGGACCGTTGAGCGGCTTCCAGTTCGGACACCCGCCCGGCGAGGGCGCCATCGGTCGCCAACAATGCCTGATAGCGGGCCGCGTCCATGTCATGGCGATGGTGATAAGCCCACATCGCCCGCGTCTCGAGCGATTGATCCAGCAACCAGTACCAAAAGAAACTGTCATACGGATCGTTATAGACAATGACCGGACGAGAGCGATACGGTGTATAATATCGCTGATAGCGGACGACGCGGGTCTGATAGACCTGCGGAGTGATGATAACGGGATAGCGATAACTGTCGGCATAGGGCCGGGCCGTGGGGGGATGGGACGAAGGCAGCGCTGAACGATCTGACGACGATGACCGGGCGCCGCTGATGTCGCGGCTTTTCTGAAAATCCCGCTGGCTGGCGGCTTCCCTGGCGGATCGGGCGGCAGAACTGTCAAAGCTGAACGAAGCGGCGGGCTTCCTGGTCGGACTGAAACTGTAGGAGGATGGACTGCTGCTTGAGCCGGCCGAGTAAGTCCTGCCCGAACCGGAACCCGAACTGGTGTAACTCCTGGCGGAAGTGCCATAGGTTTTGCTGGGGCTGTAGCTCGATGACTTGGAGGCGCTGGAAGTGTAGCTTGACCTCGATCCTGAACCGTAGCTGCGTCCGCTGGAGGAGGATGAATGGCTGCTGGAGGAACGGCTGCTTGAGGAATGACTGCTGGACGAGCGGTTGCTCGATGAATAACTCCGGGCGTCAACCCCTGAAACGAACATCCACCCGATCAAAATCATGGCAATCAAACGTTTCAGCATGGTCATTCCTTGCGCAAAGAGAAATGGTTTTCCCAATAGGTCACCGCGGGATTTCGTAGAACCGCGCGGCAACGCGGCCCCAGTTGTAGTTGTAAAAAATCCCGTCGCCATAATAGCCCGTTTCGCCGATCTTGTCTCCATAAATGCCAACCCACAGATTTTGATAACCCGGTTTGCCGCTGAGATCGTCCTCGAAATATCCGTCCTTCGCCGCGATGTCGCGCTCATCGAACATCACCTTCACCTTGGTTCCCGCCTTCAATCCCGCCACATTGAAGCGCACCGACTTGAGTTTGTCAGGGCGTATGCCCACCGAGCCGTCGCACAACACCTTCTCCTTTCCGTCCTGGGCCAGCAGCGTGCGCTCCCACCAGACGTTGGCCCCTTTGGTCAGATAGCCGAAGCCGTCCACCACCTGTCCGTCCAGGCCCAGCGTTTCCACAGGCGCCTCCAGGCGCGCCCATTTGCCGGCTTCGGGAAGCGCCCCCATCTTGTGAAATTGCGGTTCTGTGAAAACGAATTTCAGCAGGTTTGCATTCTTCGGATCGCCGCCTTCGGGGCCGCACCAACCCATGGTTCCCCAGAACATCTGGTGCATTTCTTTTCCCAGCCACATCCGCACGGCACTGTCGGTGAACTCTTGATGGTTCCAGTTGCCCCAGAGCGCATGATACATCCAGTCCCCGTTGCCGCGAACCATCAGCGCCAGCGCGTCCACCTTCGCATCCCTGGGGATCATCACGTACTGCGCGATTTTATCGCCTTTCTTTACCGTGACCGGTTGGTCGTCCTTGTAAAAATGGCTGTGATAATCCTTCATGAACGGGTGGAACCGGTTCCAGAGCGCGTCGCCGGTGTGGGACGCCACGCCCTGATCCTTGATTTCGGAATTCCATTTCCAGTCGCCGCCGATGACCGGGCCGGCGTTGCTGGCCAGGATATAGGTCCTGCCGTTGGCCGACCGCACGATGTGTTCGACGTCAGGGGAAACGGTGGTTTCGGGCGGCGGGTCTTTGCTGAAAAGGAAGGATTCGATGAAGCGGATTTCGCCATTCATGCCGCGCAGGAGCGTGGGGTCGCCGGGGATTCCGATGAGGGTGTAACCGGTGTGATGCCGGATGATTTCGGTCCAGTGCTCGAATCGCTCAACTTCCCAGGGCATGTCGTTGAAGACATTGGGAAAGGTGCCCAGCACCGCCGTCTCTCCGCGCTGCCGTTTCTTCGCCAGCACCTCCTTGTCCAACTGCGACGGCTGGAAGTACGAATTGTTTTCCGGAGCGAACATGTCGTGTTCGATATAGTCCGGATAGATCGGACCGCTGATGGTCGGCGAGTACCAGCCGGCGGAGAGCCACAGGGGATGTCCCTTCGCGGCGGCCTTGATTTCCTTGACGTAGTTGAGTCGTTCTTCGTTCGTGCCCCCCGCCGGCGTGCCCTCCCACGAGACGTAATTGACGCCGATCACACCCGGATGCGAAACGAGTTTCTCGATTTCAGCCTTCGCATCGGGCGTCATGGGCGGCCGATCCTTGATGGTATGTGTGACCGAGTAGAGGTTCTGCGTGGCCCAAATCGCTTCAAGCGGCAGTCCTTTCTCGCTCGCAACCTGCCCGCAGCCGGCGGTATTGAATCCCGTCTTTTTGAAATCCATGTTCGCGTGCGAGAAAACGCTGGGACCGAAATTCTGCTGCATCTGCAAGTGGCCGCGGTTGAAGAACGGCTTGCCGTTGATGAGCAACCAACCCTCCTTCGCAATCTCGACCTTCTGGATGGGATCGAGTTTTTCAGCATGCGCTTCCATCCGTCCGAAACGCGGACTGTCCCCCTCGAACACCGTTTTGCCGGAGGCATCGGTTCCTTTCACGTGAACATAATGATCGCGCACCGGCCGGGTCTGCGGATGCACCGGCAACTGCCCGATATTCAGGGTGATCTGATGAAAATTCGAGGCGTCGCCCTGCCAGCCGTAGTTCAATCGGTCCGGCGGATTTTTCCCCGTCGGGTCCGGCGGCTTCGGCAGTTGCGCGAGATTGAATCCCGCCATGATTTTCGGGAAATCCGCGATTTCCAGGGTTTCCACGGTCTGGTGGTCCGATGCGCGTCGAATTTCCACCCGGACGGACCTGGTGTTTTGAAGGGTCGGACGCGCCACTCCGAGGTTCATTGAAACAAGCTGGTCGGTCTCCTCCGGAAAAGAATAGCATCGCAGCACCTCGACGAGCGCCTGCTGGCTCCATGTGCCGAAGGTCAGGTGCGTGGTTTGCCTGTCATCAAGGGAAAGTTTCACCCGGTACTCGGAGCGCCAGTCTTCGGTCAACTCACGAATGTTGTAAGGCAGCACGAGCGTTGTCCGCTGGCCGGGCTTGACGGTGAATTTGGCGGACGGCGCCTGATCGGGTTGTTGGGGAGGAGCGGAGATCAGCTTCGCTTGATCGGGCGCGCCCATCGCGTAGCCCGCCTTTTGTGAATCGTCCTCACGACAAGGGCCGCTGACGGTCATTTTCAGAGCACCCGTGATGTCGCCTCGCCCCAGATTCACCAGGGTCACCGTGGTCGCGTTCTCGCCGTAAAGTCGCTCGCCCAAATCCACGCTCTCGACCAGCAGGTCCGGATGTGTGGATTCGATGTCATAAACCTTGACCCCGCGCGTCCTGACTTGGTCGGACGTGTTTTCCACTTCCATCAACGCCACGTTGTCAAACCACAACACGCCGGCGTGATTCACATTGATCCACTGATTGATGTCGTCGTGGTTGGAGCCGTTGACGCCGCGCACGCCGATCCGGACGCGGCAGCTCTTGAGAGCCACCGGTTCGCCCGTTTTGCTGGCCGTTCCTGTGCCGCCCGACGTTTCCTTGGGCTGGATGGGAAGAGGCACGAAGTCGCGCTGATACGCATGCCATCCGCTCGTGGTTCCCGGCGCAAGGTGATCGAAGAAGACCTCGTTGCCCTGCTCGTCCATTACGCGCACCACCAGGTCCGCGAGCATGAAGGCGTTGTAATCGAACCTCAACGCCATCCGCGTGGGCGCAGTCTGATTGAGCGCAACGGCCGCCGATTCGATGTATTTCTCGTCGCCCGGCGGGACGTTCATCCGGAAGGACCGTTTGCCGGCGGCAACCACAAGATCGTCCACGCCATTGGCGCCGCGCGGCACGCCCATGAAATGATACCACGAGCGCCAGATGTAGTACCACGTCGCGCCCGTGTGACGCAGCGATTTCCGAACAGCGCTCCACTCCGAAGGAGCGCCGTCGCTTCCTGCTTGTTCAAATCCAGGATTCGGGATCAGCGTGTACGGCGATGGCGAATAGGGCCGTTCCAACCGGACGTCGTCAATGGTTGTCGCTGCGCCTGTTGCGGCAATGGTTGCCGACGCCATGATTGCGCCGACTGCTTTTTCGTTCGCCTTGAGAGCGGCTTCAATCTCGGCGGCCGGAATATCAAGCGCCACGCGCGTCCAATCCGTCGCGGCGGCAAAATCCTGCGACTTGTTGAAGACATCGCCTGTTTCCTTCGTTGCGCCGGCAAGGAGGACCGTCAGGCGGCCGGCCCCGCCTTTGACCCAGGCGGAAAACCGCAACGGGACGGCGCGCGGCGCCCCTTTCAACACGACGACATAACCGATCTGATCCTGAGAGGCGGTCTTGCCCGCGGGAATCTGAACGGCGTAATAGCCGCTGTGCGCGTCGGCTACGCGCCGGCATTCCGTGACGTTCCAGCCATCGGGGATGCCATCGGCCTGACCGAAGGCGGAACGGGTTTCGACGGGACAACTCATGATTTCAGCGCGCGTGTTGAACCAGTCGCCTTCGAATCCTCCGTTGGAAAGAAGATTGAAACCGAATGCAGGTTCATCCGCCACGACAACGTTTCCGATCAATGCCCAAAAAAAGAAACCAAGGGCATGTTTGAAAAATAAATCAAGCCACCGTGGAACAGGCGATCTTGTTTTCATTTTGATGCCTTTTCATTTGAGTCGCAGCCGGCTTCCCTGCAAGCCATTTCTTTTCAAAGCGGCTCAAATTCAGCAAGGTTTTCCGGAGGTTTTCAAGGACGGCGATTTTCGGTTGCGCGCGTCCATCAGACGCTGCGGATGATTTGCGGATAATCGGCCAGGGGATCGCTTTCGCAAAACCGCACGGCTTCACCCGGGTTCACGGGCTTCGGCCAATGCTTCATCCGGTAGCGGAAAATAAAGCGATGGTGTTGTTCCTCCACAACGCGGGGATGCGCGGTGTAGCCCCAATCCGTATGCGTGTGGTGCACCACCAGAATTTCGCGCAAGTGTGATTTCATGACGATTTTATAGTTGACGCGTACAAAGGAATTTACTTAAAGTCAATAACAGACTAACAGACATAAATATGGATCATTCGGTAAAGAGATTTGCGTTACACGAGCAGGTTGCCAGGCTTCTGCGCACGGAAATTCTTGGTTCCAAATCGGGAGACCGCCTGGATTCGATTACGGCGCTCTCGAAGCGCTTCTCCGTCAGTGAGATTACGGTTCGTAACGCGCTCCTGTTCCTATCAAACGAAGGGCTGGTGGAACTTAGGCACGGCAGCGGCACTTTCGTGGCCGACCCGAAGGCGCGTCAGCAGGTGGCGTTGATTTTTGGCGTCCATCCGCAGCATCCTCGCCTGGGTCTGTTCTCACTACGCGTTTGGGAGCGCATGCATTTCCACCTCAGCGAGCGGAACTACCGGGTTCACACCTACTGGGCACGGCATCCTTCGGAAACGAAGTCCGCCGAATCGTGCTACGGGGAGTTTTTGGAGAACCTGAACCAACACCGCATCTGCGGACTGTACGTAGGGCAAGGACCGTTTGATGATCGCTGGAGGGCGGCGATTGAACAGAGCGGGCTTCCAACCCTTGGCAACCTCAGTGAGCACTCGATTGGGTTTGACGTGATCGGTCTTGTGCGGGCGGGTGTGCGCCACTTGTTGGAGATGGGGCGGCGGAAAATCGCATTTATGGACTACCACGATCCGATGTTTCCTGATCCGGTGAAGGGATCTTGTTGGAAAGCATTTCGAGATTTGTTGAGGGAACATGGGTGTGAGTTGCGCAAGGAATGGGTTCGGGTGGACTTTCACCCCAGCGTGGCAGGCGCGGGCTACGCCGAACTGCGAGAAATCTGGATGGCCCGCGACGAAAAACCCAACGGATTGTTGTTGGGTGATGATGTTCTGTTTCCCGACGTGGCAACGGCAGTCATCGAGATCGGAATCAAAATCCCCGACGAACTCATGATCGTAACGCACGCCAACAAAGGCGCCACGCAGCTCTATCCATTCCCCACGACGCGAATCGAAACCGACCCGGATGCCTTTGCCCAAAGCGCGGCGAAAATGTTGGTGCGCTTGATGAACAAGGAGACCGTTGCGCCGCGCAAGCTTCTCTTGCCGTTTGAATGGGTTGGGAAAGGCAACCGCTCAGGTTCAGGGTTCAGTGGTTCACGGTT
>JACQHZ010000193.1 GCA_016198745.1 Verrucomicrobiota bacterium | reverse complement strand
CTCCCCGTCGAAATCCTCGGCTCGGTCTATGAACGCTTCATCGGCAAAATCGTCCGCCCTAAAGGCGTGGGCGTCACCATCGAGGAAAAACCCGAAGTCCGCAAAGCGGGCGGCGTCTATTATACCCCGCGTTATATTGTCAATTATATCGTCGAACAAACCGTCGGCCAACTGCTGTGTAGCGGCGCTTCTGAGAAGCGCCGAGATTCTGGAGATGTCCAACAACCCGCGCTTCACAGAAGCTCGGCTACACTTTTGCCGCCCAAAGAAGTCGCCAAGCTTCGCATTCTCGACCCCGCGTGCGGTTCAGGCAGTTTTCTCATCCGCGCCTACGAACGCATCCTCGAACATTACGTCGAATGGTTCATCGAACATTCCCAAGAGCAGCGCCCACGCTTCTGCTACAAAGACGCCAACGGCGACCTTCGCCTCACCACTGCCCTCAAACGCCAAATCCTCACCGACAACATCTACGGCGTGGACCTTGACGGCCAGGCGGTCGAAGTCACCCAGCTTTCGCTCTACCTGCGCATGCTCCAGGGCGAGACCAAACAAACCATGAACGCCCAGCGCGAAATGTTTGGCGACCAGCCCATCCTCCCGCCGCTCGACCAGAATATCAAACAAGGCAACTCCCTCATCGCCTCCGACTTTTCCATGATCCCCGACGAGCTTACCCGCGTCCACGCCTTCGACTGGCACATTGGTTTCAAAGAAATCATGGCCGCAGGCGGCTTTGACGCTGTGATCGGCAATCCGCCTTACCTGAATATTGACGACACATGGGGCAAAGGAGACATCCAACTTGAAGCAATTAAACTTCAGTATCCACACGTCTATAACGACAAGACAGACCTCCTTTTCTACTTCATTGCAAAAGCGTACGACCTAACGAGAAACACCGTGGGCTTCATCGTGTCGCGGGCGTTTCTTGAGGCGTTCAAAGCAGATAAGCTGCGCGGTTTCCTCGCAAGCAAACGCGCCGTATCAAAAATCGTGGATTTTCAGAACTTTTACGTGTTCGACGGCGTTGGCATTACCACCTGTCTTCTAAAGCTTGAGAAATCACCCACGAGTAAGAATCTGGACGTTTACAAACTGTTGCCGGAGGAATTGTCTGCCCCAAACCTCAGCGAATTGCTTTCAAATCAAAAACTCTTCGATCATCACTCTATTGCACGTTCCTTGTTGTCTTACGATGTATGGACATTTGCTCGGCCCGCCCTTGCGGCGCTTAACGCGAAGCTCGATGCCGGTGGTCAGCCGCTTGGCAAGATTCTGCATATTGGCCAAGGGATGCAGACAGGCTGCAATGACGTATTCGGCGAGCGAACGCTTTTGGATATGCGGACATGGAAAGTCCCTAAAGAGTTATTTCGCTATCGTGTTTCTAACAGCGATATTCAACGATTCGAAATACGAGACCGCAGAGAGGTTCTTCTTTACGTTGAAGACAGTCCTTCGTTTGAAAAACTGCCCGCTGGCTTGCGTCATCATCTCGAAGCCTGTTCTGACAAGCTCAAGGCACGAGCCGCATACAAGCGCGGGAACTGTGACTGGTGGAGATTTACTTGGCCGCTACATCACGAATACTATTCACGGGCACGGCTTGTCAGCCCGTTTCTTGCATCTGAAAACCGCTTCGCGTCAGTCGAAGATGGTCGATACATCGGTCTGACCGACACGATTGTTCTCTTTGAAAATAAGCAGCCTGAGTCACTGAAGTATCTGCTTGCTCTACTCAACTCAAAATTGCTGACCGTGCGTTTCCGTTCTATTGGCAAACTTAAGGGTGGAGGCATTTACGAATATTTCTGGAACAGCGTTTCAAAGCTACCAATTCGTAGAATTGACTTCTCCAACCCCGCCCAAAAGCGGCAGCACGACGAATTGGTGGAATTGGTGGACAAGATGCTGGCGTTGACGCCGAAGCTGCGGGCGGCCAAGAGCGAGTCCGAGCGCCAGACGCTTCAAAACGCCGTCACCGCCACCGACCGCGCCATTGACCAACTGGTTTATCGCCTCTACGGCCTGACTGAGGAAGAGAAGAAGATTGTGGAGGAAGCATTGCCTGAAACCGCAAAATCGCGTAAGGATTGAGGGCCGATGATCACAAAACTGACAGTTGAATCGTTCAAGTCGCTCGAATCGGTCGAGATTGAGCTTGGCGCGGTGAACGTGTTTGTCGGTGCGAACGGCAGCGGCAAAAGCAACCTATTGGAGGCCATCGGCGTGTTGTCGGCCGCCGCAAACGGCCGGGTGGACGATGAATCCCTGATGCGGCGCGGCGTGCGCCCTGGCGTGCCCCAGCTTTACAAATCGGCGTTTCCGATCAAGCGGCAGCCTCCCCACATCTTCTTTGGCGCCGCCAACACTCAGACGAATTATGAAGTCAGCCTGCTCAATCCCTTGAGAGGCCCCCAAGCACCATGGCGTTACAAAACCGAACTTTGGGAGTCCAAGGGACAAGAACCGGTGTCGCGTTCTCCCCGGACGCAACCCAAGCCGAACCCGGAGCAGGGGCTGGCGGCGCTCGAAGCGGTGCGACGCTGACCAGGCGACCCCGCGTTGGAACTGTTGGATGCCCTGCGCGGTTTTGCCATTTTTTCGCCCACCACATCCGTCCTGCGCGGCATTGCCCGCGAATTGCAGCCGCGCGAACCCGTTGGCTTGTCCGGCGGCGGGTTGCCTGCGGCGGTCAAAGAACTGATGCGTTTGCGCCGGAAAGTCAAGTGGCTCCGCACATTCACCAAGTTGTATTTCATGCTTGATTGGGCCAAGGCATTTGGTTTTGCCTCGGCCGCTTCGGTTCCGCTTTCTCCATTCGCTGCCGCTTCGTCTGAAGTCGTCTATTTCAGGGACCGGTTCATGAAAGAGAAGTCCAACGTGCTAACCGGCTTTGACGCCGGCGAAGGCGCGCTCCACGTGCTGTTTGCGGCCGCCTTGGCCCTGTGCCCGCAGGGGCCAAGGTTCTTCGCCATTGACAACGTGGATCAGACATTGAATCCCCGGCTTGCGCGACGCCTGGCGGAGGCGATGTGCGCATGGATTGTCGAGGGGGAAATTCAGAAACAGGTGCTGCTGACCGCGCACAATCCCGCAGTTCTCGACGGGCTGCCATTGCAGGACGACCGGGTGAGGCTGTTTACCGTAGGCAGAAGCAACACTGGCAGGACGGTGGTCCGGAGAGTCGAAGTGTCCAAGGACATCATGGCACGTGTGGACGAAGGCTGGAGTTTGTCGCGGCTGTGGGTGCAAGGTCATCTGGGCGGAGTGCCGAATGTCTGATTTGCCGCCACGGATCAAGCTGGTTTGCGAAGGACCGACTGATCTCGTTGTCATCGAGGCGGCTCTCAATGGCATTCTCACGGGGCGTGAATGCCTCCATCCAGCAGAAGGCGATGAAGGTTTTGAGATGTGGCTTGAGGGAGGCGAGGGAACTCAGCCTTCCAGGGCCGCCTGGGCCGCCGCCAGCTTGGCGATGGAGACGCGGAAGGGCGAACAACTCACATAACTCAAGCCCAACCGATGGCAGAACTTCACGCTCTCGGGATCGCCGCCGTGCTCGCCGCAGATGCCGAGCTTGATGTCCGCCCGCGTCTTGCGGCCCAATCGCACGGCAATCCGCATCAACTCGCCCACGCCGGCCTGATCCACCGTCGCGAAGGGATTGGCCTTCACAATCTCTTGTTCCTGGTACGCGGGCAGGAATGATCCCGAATCGTCCCGGCTCATCCCCAACGCCGTCTGCGTGAGGTCGTTGGTGCCGAAACTGAAAAACTCGGCATGGGCGGCGATCCGGTCCGCCACGAGCGCCCCGCGCGGCACTTCGATCATCGTTCCCACCATGTAGGGGATTTTGATCTTTTCGCGCTGCTGGATTTCTTTCGCAACCCGATGGACGATCTCAAGTTGAAGCGTGAGTTCCTTCTCGAACCCGACCAGCGGGATCATAATTTCCGGCTTCGCCTTTTGCCCCTGCCGGATCACGGCCGCAGCCGCTTCAAAAATGGCGCGCACCTGCATCTCCGTGATTTCGGGAAAGACAATCCCCAGGCGGCAGCCGCGGTGGCCGAGCATGGGGTTGGCCTCGTGCAACTCCGTCACGCGCCCACGAACGTCCTCGAACGTCTTGCCCATCTTTTGCGCCAATTCCTGCTGGAGCTTGTCCTCCTGCGGCAGAAACTCGTGCAACGGCGGGTCGAGCGTGCGGATGGTGACGGGATGCCCTTTCATGGCCTTGAAAATGCCGATGAAATCCTCCCGTTGATAAGGCAACAGCTTGGCGACCGCCGCTTCGCGTTCCTTCTTGCACTTCGCCAGGATCATCTCGCGCACCGCGTCAATGCGGTCGCCTCCAAAGAACATGTGCTCCGTCCGGCAAAGGCCGATCCCCTCCGCCCCGAACGCCACCGCGTTCGCCGCCTGGTCCGGTTGATCCGCGTTGGTGCGGATTTTCAGCTTCCGCAATTTATCGCACCAGCCCATCACCCGCTTGAATATCCGGTAAGTGCGGCTCTGGTCTTCAGCGAGCGTCTTGTTCAGCAGGACCTGGACGATCTCGCTCGACGCCGTCGCGATGGCGCCTGCATACACCTCGCCGCTCGTGCCGTCAATGGAAAGGAATTCACCCTCGCGCACAACCTGTCCTTTCACCGACAATTGTTTGGCGGCGTAATCAATCTGCAATCCCTCCGCCGCGCACACGCACACCTTGCCCATCTGCCGCGCCACCAGGGCCGCATGGGAACTCACTCCGCCGCGCGCCGTCAGAATTCCTTCCGACGCCAGCATGCCCCGGATGTCTTCGGGACTGGTCTCGATCCGCACCAGCAGCACTTTCTCTCCCGCGCGCGCCTTCGACTCCACGTCGCCGGCGTTGAAATAGACCTTGCCGCAAGCCGCCCCGGGTCCCGCCGGAAGCCCCTTCGCCAGAAACCGGCCTTCATCAAAGGCTTTGCGTTGCGCTGTCCGATCGAAAATCGGCGCAAGCAACTGGGAAAGCGAATCGGCCGGGACGCGTTTCACCGCGGTCTTCCAGTCAATGAGTTTCTCGTCCACCATCTCCGACGCGATCCGCGCAGCGGCCATCCCCGTGCGTTTTCCGTTGCGCGTCTGGAGCATGTAGAGCCGCTTGTTTTCGACGGTGAACTCGAAGTCCTGCATATCCTTGAAATGCGCCTCGAGTTGCGCGCGAATCTGCTCCAGTTGCGCGTGGGATTCCGGCATCTGATTTTTCAGCTCGGCGATCTTTTGCGGCGTGCGAATCCCCGCCACCACGTCCTCGCCCTGGGCGTTGATCAGATATTCCCCGTAAAAAACCTTCTCGCCGGTGGCCGGGTCCCGCGTGAAGGCCACACCCGTGGCGCAATCATCGCCCATGTTTCCGAAGACCATCGCCTGCACGTTGACCGCCGTGCCCCACTCATGCGGGATGTTGTATTTGCGGCGATAAACGATCGCGCGCTCATTGTTCCACGAACTGAACACCGCGCCGATCGCGCCCCACAGTTGCGCCACGGGATCGGACGGGAACTCCGTGCGGGTGCGTTGCGCAATCAATTTCTTGAATCGCCGGACCAGTTCCTTGAGGTCTGCGGCGCCCAGATCGGTATCCTGCTGCGCGCCGCGTTCCTGCTTGATCTGATCCATCACCGCCTCGAAGGGGTCGGGTTCGCTTTCACTCCTTTTCTGAACGCCCATCACCACGTCTCCGTACATCTGGACGAAGCGACGGTAACTGTCCCATGCAAACCGCGCGTTGCCGCTGCGTTTCGCCAGTCCCTCGACCGTGACGTCGTTGAGGCCCAGGTTCAGAATCGTGTCCATCATCCCCGGCATCGAATCGCGCGCGCCCGATCGCACCGAAACCAGAAGCGGGTTATCGGGGTCGCCCAGACGTTTGCCCATCAGCTCCTCGACTCGACGCAAAGAATCCGCCACCTGGCTTCGCAGCGCGGCAGGATACGTCCGCCGGTGTTCATAAAAATACGCGCAAACGCCGGTCGTAATGGTGAACCCCGGAGGCACCGGCAGACCGACGCGGCACATCTCGGCAAGATTCGCCCCCTTGCCGCCAAGAAGCGGCCGCAGCTTCGCGCTGCCGTCCGACCGGCCGGGGCTGAAGAAATAGACGCTCTTCGGGATGCGGACGGATCGTGCCGGCTTTCCGCCGGCACCCCGTGAATGTTTGTGAGACTTGTTTTGCTTCTTGTTCTTTTTGGACATAACGTGCTCCTGGAAAAGTAAAACGCCACCATGCGCCGTTTTGCCGCGCCTGTCAAGCGGCGCTACCGCACACTGTGATTGCGGCAATTGACTGATCGGGTGGCTTTCAACCCAAATCCGGACGTAATGAGCGTGAGCATGGTAATTGATGGCGATGCTTTCACGCTATTTGATGGACGGAGTCTGCGGATTCCCTTGATCCCGGACGGCTGGAAAAGAAGTGACAACATCACCCGTCTCAAGGTGGCCACTCTTGAAGTAAGCGGTGACAACCCGGCTCACTTCCCATCGTACCCTATCCTCCGCTGGAGCAAAGG
>JACQHZ010000131.1 GCA_016198745.1 Verrucomicrobiota bacterium | reverse complement strand
GCTGGAAAGCGTCAACCGCTGAACCGTGAACCTGGAACCGTTGAACCATGCCTAAAAACACACCGGCCCATTCCTTGTCTCGTCGGAACCATGACCTTGGGATTTTGGGCCTTGACGGGAGGCGCTTTCGCTGCGGAACCCGCCGCGGCTGCGACGCCGATTCCCCTGACCGAAGATGCAGACACCGAGATCTTCCATGGCTTAAATCCCGAAGATGGATTGAAAGTGGCGGGTCAGCCTTTGGAATTCGCGCCGGGGTTGACGAAAGGCTTCCAAACGCTTTGGTTGAAGCCGACGGAGGAGAAACAAACGGGGGTTTCATTCAACCTCAAGCCCTATCTGATGGAAGGCACGGTGGAGATTTGGTTTTATCCCGATGAAGATTCTCCTGTGGGAAGCAACCGGTGCCTGGTCAACCTCGGGACTGCGGGCAACGCCAAGTGGCGGATTGAGTTGAGAACCAAAGGGTTGATTGGCGTGGCGGTCTCGAAGGAAAAGACATTTCACTTCGGAAGCGCCCAGGTTGCGCCCAATCAGTGGCATCATGCGGCGCTGACGTGGTCTCCGGAAAAAACCGCCAAGCTGTATCTGGATGGCGAACAGGTGGCGGAAAGTGAAAGTTCATTGACGGTGCATGGCGCCGCCAACGATTATCTCACGGTGGGCGACACGCCGGATTGGAGTCAGGAACTGGGCTACGGTTGGCATTGGAGCACGAACAACTTTGTCGGCCGTCTCGCATACCTGCGGGTTTCGCGGGTGGCACGGAAGGAATTCAAGGTGTTCAAAAAGTAACGTAACTACTCAGGTTCACGGTTCAGCGGTTCAACGGTTCAACGGTTTGAAAAGCATGAAGAACCTGTCCCCGCGAAAGCGGGGATCGAGCGCTTTGAAGACATTGAGGCATGGTCCCGCCACGGCGGGAGCACGCGAACTGAATACGCAACACGCCAAAAAAAGATAACCGTGAACCGTGAACCCTTGAACCGTGAACCTGAATCGGTACGCGCGATGGCGCGGGCGGTTTTTCTGGCGCTGTGCGTTCACTTCCTGGTCTCAGGCGGAATGGCCGTCGGCCGGGCCGCCGCATCGCCGGAGGAAAATGGTTCTCGGGTGGTTTTGTGGGACGCCCATCACGCATCCTCCTTGCCGCCGCCGTGGATTGTGATTCCTCCTGGGGCGACGGGCGCGGAGTCTTTTGCGGCCAAGGAACTTCAAACGTACCTGGGAAAAATCACGGGTCAGACCTTGGTGATTACCAATGTCGCCGGCGCCGAGGGAATTTCCGCGATTATTCTGGGGAGTCATCCCGCCAACGCCGATCTGGGCTGGAAGTCGTTGACGCCGGACGAATTCATCCTGGAAGCTTCCGGGAGCCGGGTGCGGATCGCAGGGGGACGCGCGCCTTCGGTGACGGACGCGAACGGCAAGGTCTATGCGCGGGAGCGCGGCACGCTCTACGGCGTCTGCGAGTTTTTGGAGCAGTTGGGTGTGCGTTGGTATCGTCCGGAGCCTTGGGGCGAGCATGTGCCCAAGTTGGATCGGATCGAGGTCCCCGTGGGAAAGAAAACGCATCGTCCCGCCTACGCCTATCGTTACGGGTTGAACTCATACCGCTGGTGGAAGGATCAAACGGAAGAACAATCGCTCCTGGCGCGCGTGTGGGCCACGCGCAACCGGCAGAACGCCAACATGTGGACGCCGCCGGAGCACGGCGGGTATCGCCACGTGGATTTTCAGCATGCCTACTTTACTCTGGTTCCGCAAAGTGATCATTTTAAGGCGCATCCGGAATACTTCGCGTTGATCGATGGGGTGCGCAAACAAGACGAGTACACCCAACTTTGTCTGGGAAATCCTGAAGTCCAAAAACTGGTTGCGGACCGGGTGATTGAGATCGCCCGACGGAATCCGCAGCAGGAAATCATCTCGTTGGAGCCGAACGACATGAGTTTGTGGTGTCAATGCCCTTTGTGCACTGCGATGGACGATCGCGATCTCAAAGCCGCGGCGGGCGGCGGCGTTTCGATGGCTAATCGCGTTTGCGCTTTCAACAACATCATCGCGCGGAAGCTGGCGGAAGCTGCGCCCGGGGTCAAGGCGGGCTGGCTGGCGTACAACCTGCACACGGAAGTTCCCACCGTGGTGAAATCGCTGGCGCCCAACACCGTGGTCCAAATTGCGGCCTATGCCGCCGCCTACAGCGATTACTCAAAAACGTTGGAGGATCCGTCGAGTCCTCCGAACGCGCGCTTCCTCCGGGCGCTACAGGGATATGGGAAGCTGACCCAGGTGATGACCCATGAATACTGGTCGGGATACGCGTGGTTTGGCCCGTTCCCTTTGGTTCACACGATGGCGGATCGGTTGCGGAATTATCGGAAATACGGAGTGGTGGGAGTGTACAGTCAGTCGCAGGGACACTGGGGGCCGCAGGGGCTGGAGTTGTACATGTATTGCAAGCTGTTGTGGAATCCCGACCTGGACGTCGCGCGCGAGTTGGCGCTTTATTACCAAAACTATTATGGCCCCGCCGCCGCGCCCATGCAGCGGTATCACGAGGCCTTGGAGGCGGCGGCCCGGAACAGCCATTATTACGGCAGCGGCGGAGATCAAATCGAGAAGCTATTTACAGACGATTTTTTGAAACAATTGGGAGATTTCATCCAGCAGGCCAGAGCACAAGTCCACGGGAAAGAACCATACGAAAAACGCTTGGAAGGCGTGGGGGCGGGCTATGAGTTTGCGCGCCAGTTGCGCGAGTTTTTCAAGCTCAAGCAGAATCTTAAAATTCTGGAGGCCAACCAGGTCATGCAGAACCTGGAGAAATTTGTTTTAAGCTACAAGGATGGCGACGTCTTTGACAATGGTCCCAACAGCTTCCCCTCCATCGCGAACTTTTGCCTGCGCGCTCCCCTGAAGGAAATCCAGGCGCAAGCGGACTTGCTCGGCGCTTTTCAGAATCCCAAGGTGCTTCAGATTCACGACAAAGAGTGGCGTTTTCAGACCGATCCCAAGGACGCGGGGGTTTCCCGCCGGTGGTTCGCGGCCTCCTTGAACGACGCGAATTGGGCGAGGATTGACGCGGATCGCTGCTGGCAGGAACAAGGGTATCTCGACTACCACGGCGTGGCATGGTACCGCAAACGATTCGACACGCCTTCGCGGGAAGGCCGGCAGCGCGTGATTCTGTATTTTGGCGCGGTGGATGGCGACGCCGCCGTTTATGTGAATGGAAAGCTCGTTGGCGAACACAACCTGACCCCTCCTGATTACGCGGGCTGGGACCAGCCGTTCCATTTTGACATCACCGACGCGCTGCTGCCCGACGATGGCGAAAACCTGATGGCGGTCCGCGTGAAAAAGGATCTGTATGTGGCCGGAATTTTCAAAGGGGTGCGGATTCTGCGCGTGGAAGGAATCTATAAAGCCCCGTAACTACCCAGGTTCACGGTTCAGCGGTTCAACGGTTCAACGGTTCAACGGTTTGAAAAGCATGAAGAACCTGTCCCCGCG
>JACQHZ010000130.1 GCA_016198745.1 Verrucomicrobiota bacterium | reverse complement strand
TTGCAAACACTTGCAAAACTCCCATTAGCAGCCTGTCGGGCGCAAGTCTGACAGGCTGCTGGCGATGTTCCCTAATCTGAGCCGGCATTCCCATGTTCGACCCAGGAACGCTTATCGGACAACGATATCAAATCCTCTCCTGCGTGGGCGAGGGAGGGCTGGGTGTTGTCTATCGGGCGCAGGACACCCGCCTCCATCGCGCCGTCGCCATCAAGTTTCTGCGCGAAGAACATTTCGGATCATGAGCGCACCCTCGCTTTCGGCAATGACGATGATGTTGCGCGCCGGGGAAACAGACCTCATTGCCTTTCTTGACGCAATTTGCGATCGGATCGAAGCTGATGAACCGCGCATCCAGGCGTTTCTGCCGGAACCGGACCGCCGCGCGCGCCTGCTGCATGACGCAACGAATCTGCGCGCGATGTATCCCGATCCCAAAAGCCGTCCGCCGCTTTACGGGATTCCGGTGGCTGTGAAAGACATCGTTTGCGTTGACGGTTTCGAGACGCGCGCCGGCTCGCTGCTGCCTCCGGAACTCTTCGCGGGACCCGAAGCCGCATGTGTGCGCGCGTTACGTCGCGCGGGCGGGCTGATCCTCGGCAAGGCGGTCACCACCGAGTTCGCCTATTTCGAGCCAGGGCCGACGCGTAATCCGCGCAATCTCGAACACACGCCCGGAGGATCGAGCAGCGGCTCGGCGGCGGCGGTTGCGGCGGGTTTCTGTCCGCTGGCCCTGGGCAGCCAAACCGTTGGTTCAACCATTCGTCCCGCCGCCTTTTGCGGCGTGGTCGGATTCAAACCGAGCTATGGCCGGATTTCCACGGACGGATGGATCCCCTTTTCCGAGTCGGCGGATCATGTGGGCCTTTTCGCCACCGATGTTGAGGGCATGGAACTGGCGGCGGCGGTTCTCTGCGCCTCATGGCAAACCGCAACCCCTTCCATGCTCCCCACGCTCGGAGTGCCCGACGGTCCATATCTTCAGAAAGCTTCCGCCGAAGCGATGCCGGCGTTTGAATCGCAACTCAAGCGACTCGAACAAGCCGGGTTCCGGGTGCGTCGAGCGCCGATGTTCGAGGATTTTGATGCCATCACGCGGCGTCATACGCGGATGATCGCGGCCGAGATGTCGCGGGTTCATGCCGAATGGTTTCCCCGATATGAAACGCGCTACCGACCGCGCACAGCGGCGTTGATTCGCGAAGGTCGTGGCGTTTCTGGCGGGGAATTGGCGGCAGCCAGGGCCGGACGGTTCCGTCTTCGCGCGGAACTGGAATCGGCGATGACCCGCAACGGCATTGATTTGTGGGTCTGTCCGGCGGCGACAGGTCCTGCGCCTGCGGGACTTGCGTCCACAGGCGATCCGGTGATGAACCTGCCGTGGACTCATGCGGGACTCCCCGCCGTTACCGTGCCCGCTGGGAAAGCGTCCAATGGTTTGCCCCTTGGTTTGCAGTGTGTGGCGGCGCACATGGCCGACGAACATTTGCTGGCATGGGCGCGGCGCATCGCAACCTTCGTCGATGGATGACCTGCGGAACAGATGCCTTGATATGGCTGGGTCAGAAAACCGGACCGCCGCCTCAAGAGTTCCTTGCCATTTTCACCATTACGAAAAACTTTCCGCCAGCGCGACGGCCTTGACCAGCGCCTTGGCCTTGTTCACCGTTTCCTGATACTCGTTTTCCGGCGTTGAATCATCCACGACTCCGCCGCCGGCCTGCACGTGCGCCATGCCGTCCTTGATGATGAGCGTGCGGATGGTGATGCAGGTGTCCAGGTTCCCGTTGAAGCCGAAGTAACCCAGCGCGCCGCCGTACGGTCCCCGACAGCGTTTCTCCAGTTCCGAGATGATCTGCATCGCCCGAATTTTCGGCGCGCCGCTCAGCGTTCCCGCGGGGAACGTCGCCCGCATCAGTTCGAAGGGCGTCTTGTCCGTGTGCACCTTGCCAACCACCTGCGATACAATGTGCATGACGTGCGAGTAACGCTCAACGGTCATGAACTGCGGAACGCTGACGCTGTGAAAATCGCAGACGCGTCCCAGATCGTTTCGGGCGAGGTCCACGAGCATCAGGTGTTCCGCCCGTTCCTTGGCGTCGGACAAGAGTTCTTTTTCCAGCCGGAGGTCCTCGGCGTCGGTGTTTCCCCGGGGGCGTGTGCCGGCGATGGGGCGGATTTCCGCATTCCCGTTTTCGCAGCGGACATGAATTTCCGGCGAGGAACCAACCAGAGCGAAGTCCGGCAGTTGCATCAGAAACATGTACGGCGACGGATTGATCGTTCGCAACGCGCGATAAATCTGAAGCGGCGCGGCCTTGGTGGGCGCTGAAAAACGCTGGGAGGGCACAAATTGAAAAATGTCGCCCTGTTTGATGTAACGCTTTCCCGTCAGGACCATATCCAGGTACTCATCCTTTGGCATGTTTGACTGGAATTGAACCGGCGGCGGTTGCGGTGGAAGCGCGATGGCGGGAAAGGTGAGCGGTTCCGACAAGGCCCGTTCGACGGACGCAATCCGTTCACATGCCTCTTGGTAGGCCGCCGTCGGATCGTCGCGGATATGCGCGTTGGCCACGATCTGAATGACCTGCCGCACCCGATCGAAGATGACCAGGGTGTCGGTCAACATGAAGTGCATGAGCGGCAGATGCAGATCGTCGCGGAGAGGGTGGGGGACGGGTTCGATGCAACTCATGTATTCGGAGCCGATGTAACCGACCATTCCACCGGTGAACCGCGGCAGTCCCGGAACCTCGACGGCTTGGTAATGCGCAAGCTCCTGTTCGACGGCCCGCAAGGGGTCGGCGGGCGCTTCGCTTTCGCGCCGTGTCCCGTTGAAATCCACGATGAGCTTGCGATCCAACACCGACATCACCAGGCGGGGGCGCAGTCCGATAAAGGAATACCGTCCGAGGTGTTCGCCGCCTTCGACGCTTTCCAGAATGAAGGAGTTCGACGGTTGCCGCCGGGTCAGTTTTTGATAAGCGGTCAGCGGGGTTTCCGTGTCGGCGAGCACCTCCAGACGAACCGGCGCCAGGTTGCCCTTGCCGGCCAGTTCGAGAAATTCGGATTTGCTGGGATAAAACATGCGTTCAAGCCGGGGTCTCGGAGTTGGAGATCGCGCAACGGGGGACCGGTGGTCGGTCAGGGTTTCTTGGAATAGACGGTTTCCGGCTCAACCAATCTTTCGGAATTCGTCTTCACATCGCCCTCCAATGAAACGTCACGAAAAAAGCAACTCTTGTATCCCTCATGGCAGGCCGCCCCGATCTGTTCCACTTCAATCAGGAGCGTGTCGCCGTCGCAATCGAACGCAATGCGCGCGACCTTCTGGACATGGCCGCTGGTCTCGCCTTTCATCCAGAATTTCTGACGCGATCTGCTCCAAAAATAGGTTCGTTTCGTCTCGATGGTTTTCAGCAGGGACTGGCGGTTCATCCAGGCCATCATCAACACCGCGCCCGTGCCGCGCTCCTGGATGATGGCGGGGATCAGGCCGTGGGCGTTGAATTGCAATTTTTCGAGAAAGGTCTCATTCATGGATTGTCTCCTGAAAGCGGGTTTGTAGCAGGCGGCAGTGGTTTCGTCCACTTGTAAGGCAAAGGATGGCCGACCCGCCTGCGGACGCAACCGCGCGAAAGCTGGCATCCCGTCAAAGCTGCCCCTGAAATTGCGCTAATGCACCTTGGAAATCCCGCCGATGATAGAATGAAAACTGGTTGCAAATTAGCCACTTGGAGCGATAGAGTCAACCAGGAGACTTTTGTGGATGGCACTCCATGAAGTTTGGCGTCGCGTAAAGTCCAATTTCCTATGGCAGATCAACACACTGAATCCATTGCAGGCAACCCGGAAAAAGGGGATGTGGGAATTTCCGAGTTGCACTCGTTGGCCAGCATCCCGGAGATGAAAGAACTCCTGCAAGCGATCGCGGAAATCCGGGCCGCCAAGGGCAAACTCAACGATGCCCAACATGGCGCCCGCAACCTCCTTGATCGCGTGTTGGGCATTGCCCATCGCCAGGGAACGGAGTTTGTTTCTCCCTCCAATGGCCAGGAGCAAGCCCAACAACTCAATGATGCGATCAGCGCGCGGCTCCAACTGACTCTACAGCTTGCGATCATCCCGGTCCTGGCCGATGTGCGGCCGTTTCTTGACCTCCGGACCTTGCTGGAAGGGGGAGACATCATGGATGAGGATCTCTGGATTCAGATGCAAGAGACTCTGGCGCAAAAGTTCAGCCGCGCTTTGGCAATCGCCACTATTCGCAGCCGGCTCCCGTGCGCGACCGCCCCCTCCATCTCACGGTTGCAGCCGAAGGAGCCAGCGGAAGTCCCAACCGGCGATCCAAAGGCGATCCTGGCCGTCGCTTGGCCGCAGAGGGAGATGCCAGCGGAGACGAAGATGGAACCCGCTGCTCATGAAATCAAGCCTTCCGGAGTCTTGGTGCGCGTGACTGACATCACGCAACCGGCGCCCGAATCGCCTTCGCTCCCTCCGGGCAATGGCGCCAAGGAAGATCAGACCTGTCCTTCTCCGGTTCTTATTCTCGAAGCACCGGCGCCGAAACCGGCCGTGAACCCGGTTGCCGTGGCGCTTCCACCGGTTGTTCCGGCTGGCGTGGTGATTCCAAAACCCCGCGCACCGGTCCCCACGGCGGCGGCCTCCACAGCGCAGCCCGCATCCACGGCCCCTGAGGCCGCTGCTGTGACCGTCCTCAAGCCCCGTCTCGGCAAGCCGTCCAACGCGGAACCACCGATCAAGAACGAGATCATGCACGTCTTGCAGTGCTGCAAGGATATCCCCGCGTTCTCGGCCACCACGCAGAAGCTCATGGACACCGTCGGCCAGCGGTACGTGACCTTCTCGGAACTGGCGGAGGTGGTGCGGCTCGACCCGGGCCTCGCCTCCAAGTATCTGCGTCTGGCGAATTCTGCGATGTTTGGCGGCCAGAACATCACGGACATCAGCCACGCCCTGTTGCGCCTCGGTTTTGACGAAATCCGGAGATTGGCGACGGGCGTCGAGGTCATTGATCGTCTTTCCCATCTCTGCGAACAAATTGACTGGAACCAGTTCTGGCTGCACAGTTTGTTGACGGCCCAGCTTACGGAGCGGCTCGCCAACGCGTATCAACCGGTATCGGGCAAGGAATATGTCGCCGGCCTGCTGCACGACGTCGGCAAACTTTTCTTGCAGAAATATTTCCCGCAGCAGTTCAATTCCGTCATCATGCACTCGATGGAAACCGGTTGCAGTCTGTTCGACGCCGAGATTCAATTTTTGGGTGTAACCCATCCTGAACTCGGCTCGGCGCTGTGCGAGAAATGGCGCTTGCACGACGAGATCACGCATTCGATCCGCTTTCATCATGAACCGGACAAAATCCGCCCCAACGGTGATGCCGAGAAGAGGGGGATGTCCCTCCTGGCGACATGCATTTGCGTCGGCGATTCACTCGCGAAAGCTTGCGATCAGCGGGTGAAGGAGGGCAAGCCGCTTGCCGGCACGGACCTGACCTCCATCCCGGAGTGGGTTTTCCTCGCGCACTTCACCCCGCGCACGCAGCTCGACCTCTACCTGGAGACCGCGTTCGAGAAGGCGAAGCAAACGATCGCCGCCGTGTCGGCCCCAGTCCCGACGAAGACGGCGAAAAAATAGCGGCTCGCGACGACCTCAACGCCTCGTCACATCGGCAATCACGCTGGAGCCTTGGCGAATCACCCTGGAACGGAAAGAGGTTTGCCGTTGTCCTTCGCCCCGATCTTCAACAAAAAGGGGACCGCCCGCCCCGCCCATTCTCCTGGGTTTGGATAGGATGCGGCTGCCGCGCCAAAACAACTCCGCAACATCTCGGTGTCGATCACGCCCGGATTCAACGGCACGGCCGCCATGCCGGACGGCAACTCGTCAGCCAGCGCGCGCGTCAGACCTTCAACGGCCCATTTGCTGGCGCAATAGGGAGCGACCTCCGGCGAGACCGAACGCCCCCATCCCGAACTGAAGTTCACGATCACCCCGCGTTTCCGTTCGATCATCGAGGGAACAAAATGGCGGATCACGTTGGCGGTCCCTTTGATGTTCACATCCATGACGGAGGAAAACTCATCGGCGGACACCTTCCACAAGGGGGCGTTGCGATTGACCACCGCCGCGTTGTTCAGGATCAGGTCCGGCGGTCCATGGCTGGAAAGGAGACGCGCCGCCCAGACGCCGACCTGGCTGTCGGATGAAACATCCACGATCTCAAAATCATGGGGTTTGGGAAATTGCCGGGCGAGCGTCGCGATTTCGTTGCGGGACCGGCCGCAGCCAACGACGATGTGTCCGAGTTCGGCGAATTTCCCCGTCATCGCACGCCCCAGCCCGCGCGTGGCGCCGGTGATGAGAACAAGCTTGGGCGTTGATGGGCGCAGGTTCACAACGGAGTTGGGCGGGCAACCGACCGGGGTTGATATGCCTTTTGAACGTGATTGCCAACAACCAAAATCCTTCCCCATTGAAACCGCTGGTTTTTCCGACAGCAAAGCAGAAATACGAGTTGTCTTTGGACCTGGGAGCTTGACTTGCGGGCGATGAGTTGTAGAAGGAATGCGATGCCAACACTTTTTTTGACGAAGTTTATCATGGAGAATGAACAAGATTGTTAATTTTCCACGCCCGACCGCTGCTCAGGATTTTGCATCCAGAGTTCAAGGACTGTATTCCACGGTTTTGGCGGACCCTCCCTGGCGCTTTGACAATCGCACCGGCAAGATGGCGCCGGAGCACCGGAGACTTCTTCGCTATCCCACAATGACGTTTGAGGAAATCTATGAGCTTCCAATCCCGGAGGTTCTTTTTGAACCTCAAGAAAGTGTGAAAACGGCTTGATTTCCGAATGATTTTTTGGATGCGTCCTGTGAGTGCGGTCCATGAGATTCCAACCCAGTCGTCCCCTTTATGATCGAAACCCGTGATCTGACCAAGAAATACGGCGATGTCCTGGCGTTGGACCGTCTGAACCTCAAGATCGGCGCCGGCGAGATATTCGGTTACATCGGTCCCAACGGCGCCGGCAAGACCACAACCATCAAGATGCTGGTCGGGCTGCTCCGACCGACCTCCGGCACCGCGGTGGTCGCGGGACAGGACATCGTCAAGGCCCGTCCGGATACGTTGAAACAACTGGTGGGCTACATGCCCGACTGGTTCGGCGTCTATCGCCAGATGCGCGTCTGGGAGTACCTCGATTTTTTTGGCGCAGCATTTCGGATGAGCAGGAAGAAACGGACGGCCCGCATCGAGGAGGTGCTCGACATCACCGGGACCAAACTGATGCGCGATTATTTCGTGGATTCGCTGTCGCGCGGCATGACGCAGCGGGTGGGCATCGCGCGGTTGCTGATGCACGATCCGCGGGTGCTTTTTCTGGATGAACCCGCCAGCGGCCTCGATCCGCGCGCGCGTGTGCAGATGCGCGAGTTGTTGAAGAAACTGAAGGAGATGGGCAAGACCATCCTGCTTTCCTCCCACATCCTTCCCGAACTTGCCGGGGTCTGCGATCACATCGGTATTTTGGAAAAGGCGAAGCTGCTCGCCTGCGGCACCGTGGCCGAGGTGACGCGCCGGGTGCGCGCCAAGCGCGTGCTTGAGGTCGAGGTTCTGCAGGGGCAATCCACCGCGGCGCTGCAAACCCATCTGGCGGAGACATGTCCCAAGGAGATTTACCGGCACATCGAGACCGAAGAAAACCTGGTGCGATTCGAGTTTGACGGGTCCGACGAGCAGATCGCGCAGCTCTGGACGAAACTTGCGGGCGGTGGCTGGAAAATCCTCTCCTGCCGCGAGGTCATCGGCGATCTGGAGGAGGCATACCTCAGCATCACCCAGCAGGCCATGGCCGGCGAACGCGCGTTTTAACTCCACGTGATTGCGCGGCGGACTGATCTGTTGTGGAAAAACGTAACTACTCAGGTATACTCAACACGGGCATAAGTTGCGTTTTTTTGATCCAGTTCAGTTGCCCCGTGTAGGGGATGGGTTTATCCCATCCCGCTCCGAACAGACGGGAGGGCATAAAGCCC
>JACQHZ010000129.1 GCA_016198745.1 Verrucomicrobiota bacterium | reverse complement strand
GATTCATGAATCGCGTGAGAGTTCCATTGGTTCTCCTCTGCGTTCCTCCCTGTCCCGCTCCGCGGTGATGCGCCCTCTGTGGTTCACAACTCTTCTCCGGAAAACAAGAAATTGAACGTTAGTAGTATAACGCGGCATCCAAGCCTGTAGCGGCGGTCATGGACCGCCGCTACAACAATGGTTGAAACAAAAGCTGTCTCCCGCGCCTGGTTGATTTTTACGAAGGAGCCTCCATGAAACGATTGCCACCCCCCATCCGAATTTTAGAACACATTCCAGGATGGCGCATCCTGCCGTCCATCGCCTTGATCATTCCAGTCATCGCCTTTGCAGCGGAACCCTGGGAGGAAGACCGCATCTTCTGGCTCGACATGAACTGGTATGACTCGGTCCATCAAGCGGCGAAAGTCAATCAGTTCGACGCCGCGGCAAAAGGACCGGCCAGGGGCAAACCGCTCTCTGCCGATACGTGGGCTGTTGCTTCGTATCCGATGTATGGTCTCGAAAAGAATCTCCCTTCGGGCGCAAGCGATCAAGCGGTGGAATGGCCCGCGGCGGGGAATGTCGAGCCGTCGCAAGGCGCGATCTCATTGCTGGCGCAGGGACAGAAGTGGGACGCGGCGAATCCGCAACGCGAGACATTCCTTGTGATCGAGGGTAAAGCCGGCTCGTTTTCGCTGGAGAAGAATAAGCCGAACACCCTTGCGGTCGCGCTCAACGGCGCCGCGGTCATCGAAGCGCCGATCGAAGCGCCCAATCGCTGTCATCACCTCGTCGTGAACTGGGAAACCGATCCGAAGAAGAAGACGGCCAGGATCTCGCTTTATGACAATCGCAAGCTGGTCGGCAGCAAGGAGGGCGTGGCCTTGCCCGCCGGCTACGACCGCATCGTCGTCGGCCAACTGGGCGCGGGGCCGGGCACGAACAAGATGTTGGACAACGTCGCCATCTATCGCCGGCCGCTTGCGCAGGGCGAGATCACCAAGATTTACTATCTCGAAGCCAAGATCGCGTTGCCGAAACGGGCGACCGTGCCGTTCGCGTCCCAGCCGCCCAAGATTGACGGCATCTTTAACGCGGGCGAATGGGACCACGCGGCGAAAATTTGCGGTTTCGTGGACGAAACCGCCGGCGACTCCTACGTCTATTGGGTCGGAACCGGCAAACCGTGGGACGTGAAAGACGCCATCCGCCTGATGTACGACGATAAAAACCTGTATTTTGCCTATCATTGTCCGCCGCCCGACAAGGTGAAGGGCAACGAACCGATCATCGCCGCGATGCTCAAGAACACCAAGACGGGGTTCGACACCGACGTGGACGCGGATGACGTGCTGTTCATTGACATCCACAAACCGTATCCCGCCGGCGACATGTATCACCTGATTGTCAACGGCATGAACACGCACTACGAGTTCAGCGATGGCGGCAGCGCGCCTGGATCGGTCGAAAAGGGGCGCGACTTGCAATTCAATCCGAAGTGGATCACCGCCTCGACGCTCACGCTGGACGGATGGAAGCTCGAAGGCGCGATCCCGTTCGCCGATCTCAAGATGCAATCGCCCAAGCCCGGCGACACGCTGCACATCAACTTCATGCGTTACTGGCGGACGATCCTGAGCGGCGTGGCGAGTTGGGCGCACGGCGTGCGGCACGGGCCGAACGACGAGTTGTACTTTGTGCCGGCGGGCGAGATTCAATTTGGCGCGCCCGACGCCGTGGCGTTCCAACTCGCTCAGATTGGCAACCTCGCGCAAGGCAATCTCGACTTTCAGGGCCGGCTGATCAACCCCGGCGCGAAACCCGCCAGGGTGCGCGTCGAGATGACGAGCAACACGGACGAAGTCAAGAACGCGAAAGAAATCGAAGTGCCGGCCCAAGGCGCGGCGCCCTACGAGTTCAAGGCGCGGGTGACGAAACCTGAGACCGGCGATGTCACCTTGCGGATTACGGACCTCGCCAATAACGCGCTGATCTTCGCGTCCGGCCATCCCTTGTTTCGACCCGATCATCCGAATATTTACCTGCGCAAATATCCGAGTTGGAAGCTGGTGAAATTCGAAACCGATTTTGACGCGTTGAGCCAGACGCCGGCGAAGGAGATTGCGGCGGAGTTGGAGGTGGCTCCGGCAGCGGCGGGCGATGACCGCCGCAAATCGGATGCGAAAGACGACGGCGGTCATAGACCGCCGCTACAACCCATCACAAAACAGAAGGCCGGCGGGTTTGAGTTTTACAGCCATACGTTTGAGTTTGCGACCAGCAACGCGCCGCCCGGCCGATACGAGGCGCGGATCAAGTTCACGCAGAAAGGCAAACCGCTCGACACAGCGAGCCTGAAATTCGACGTCAAGGATTTGCCGGTCTGGAACAACAACACCATCGGCAATGACGACCCGCAGCGCCCGCCGTATCCGTTCACGCGCATGGAACTGCGCGGCAACAACGAGGTTTGCGTATGGGGCCGCATTTACAGGTGGGGCGAATCGCTGTTGCCCGCGCAAATCGAGGTCAACCCGGACCACGCGAATCCGATGGAGAAAACTCCGGGCGGTCGCCCGTTGTTGCGCGGCGCGATGCGGCTCGTGGGGCAGGCGGATGAAGCGCAGTTTTCCACCGACCAACTCAAAGCCGCCGGCGAGTGGACGGACCAGAGCGGCGTTCGAATCGCCGGGCGGCGAAAAGTCACCGTCGGCAACCTCGCGATCACAGCGGACGTGGAGACGGAATATGATGGTTTCACATGGGTCAAACTCACGCTCGCGCCCGTGCAGGGACAGGTCGAACTGCGTTCACTCGCGTTCGAAGAGCCGTTCACGCCCGAATTCAGCGATGTCGTCAATACGGGCGAGTATTCGCTCATCGGCACGGGCAAGTTTCCCGACCAACCGTTCCTGAAGTCGGCGGTCCTGCCGATCTGGATCGGCAACGGCGACGGCGGCTTGCAAACGTTCCTGGAGACGCTCGAGACGTGGCACGTCAAAGACCTGCAAACGACCATGCAACTCCAGCCTGGCAAAGAGGGCGGCACGCTGCGGTACAACCTGGTGGACAAACCGCTCGTGCTGACCAAACCGCGCGTGATCGAGTTCGGTTGGAATGCCACGCCGACCCGCCTGAAGGAGTGGCGCACCTTTCGCGAGCAAACGCGCGGCCATCGCACGGCTTATTTCGCCTGGTATCCGGGGCCGGAGTGGAACGTCGGCGACCTCGGCTGGGCCAAGGGTTATTACAACGGCCCGTGCATGACCGCGCGCTACGACTACGGCTCATGGGAGCGCGGCCAGCCGTACATGAACACCGACGCCATTCCCGTCAACGATCCCGACGCGCAGGAGTTCGGCGACGAGTGGCTCACGAATCCCGACGACCGGTGGCGCGACCAGATTGGCAACGTCGGCGCGATGATCAACGTGACTTACGCGTCCAAGACCTATCGCGATTGGATTTTGCACAAGATGAATGAACTGTTTCAGCGCGCGCCGTTCGGCGGGTGGTATTACGACGTCGTCCAGGCCCGCGCGTCGGCCAATCCGTATGCGGGCGCGGGCATTCTGCGCGAGGACGGCACGCGAGCGGCGAAGAGCACGCTGCGGGCCTTGCGCGAAGTGACCAAGCGACTTTACACGCTTTGCCGCCACACTTATCCCGACGGCGCGGCGATGATCCACGACAGCGGCATGCCGAACATGGCCTACATGGCGTTTTGCGAAGTTTTCTTCGACGGGGAAAACCTCAACAGCTCCATCAACGCGCAACAGCCGACCTATCGCGGCGTGTTGACGCCCGAACGATTCCGCGCCGAGTACATGGGGCACAACTTTGGGCCGCAGCTTTGGTGGCTCGGACAAAATCGCATCACCAAGGAAACCGCCGAAAAGTTTGGCCCCGAAAATCTGGTCGATCATATGACGGGTTTGATGTTGCTGCATGACGCGCCCGTCATCTTCGCCGGCGGGTTCGGCCTGGGCGGTTGCAACGAAGCCCAACTGCGCAATGATGAAGCCGTGCGCCGCTACGAACTCTATGGTTGCGGTTATCGGTTCCTACCCTACTGGCGCGGCCAGGCGGTCACGGGACTCAAGGACCGGCAGTTTGTCTCCTGGTACATCCGTCAGCCGCTCAACATTCCGTCGGGTTACTGGCGTTTGTGGACGCGCGAAGAGACCGACGCCGCGCTGCCGCACCGGGCCATCGGCGTTTTTTGCAACGAGTCCGATTGGAAGGGAGAAATGACGGTAAAAGTGGATATAAAAAGACTCGGATTCAAGGATGGCGCGAAGATCAGGGCCGTCAACGCCGTGCATTCCACCGGCTTCCGCATGAATGGCGACAAGGCCGAGTACCCGCCCAGACCCGACGAAACCGCGACCCTCAAGGACGATGATCTGCGTTTTCCGATGACCGAATGGAATTACCGCATGATCGTGCTGGAGGAGGAGAAATGAGGCTGGGTTGGTTGCCGCTGGTGATCGGGCTGGCGTGGACCGGGCCGGTTCAGACCGAACTCACGCTTCCCTGGCGGATTGCCTTGGAAGCAGGTTCTGATGTAGGCTCCGGCCTGTGATGCGGAGGCTTCTTTTCATCAAACTCCTTCGGCGATTTTCATGACTCATCGCGAACAAATGCTGGCGGCAATCCGCGGCGAGCCGACCGACCAGATTCCCTGGGCGCCGCGAATGGACCTGTGGTGCATTGCGCAGAGGGAACGCGGCACGCTTCCCAGGGAGTTCGTCGGACTGAATATCGCGGAGATCGCCGATGTGCTTGGCGCGGCCTGCCACGCCTTGCGCGCTGATTACACGCTGAAACGAGAGGCGCGCGACCTCGCCCTGCGCGGGTTCGGCATCGAGGATCATCCTGATTATCCTCTTCGTGTCGAGCTGCGCGGCCTTCCTGTCGAGTTCCGTCAGGATGGAGAATTTTTCCGCACCACGATTCAAACGGACGCCGGGAATGTGACAACACTCCTCCAGCACACGGCCGAGATGAAACGCGACGGCATCTCCATGCCGTTTGTCAAAGAGTTCGCAATCCGTTCGGTTGCGGATTTCGAGGCGATTGCGCAGATTTTCGAACATCTGGAGGTGATCCCCATGCCGGACCGGTACGCGGCGTTTCGCCGGCGCATCGGCGAACGCGGCATCGCCGTGGGCAACGGCCCCATCGGCGCCTCGCCCATGCACCAGATTTTTCACGAACTCGTTCCCCAGGAGCAGTTCTTTTATCTGTATGCAGACGAGCGGGATGCGTTGCGCCGATTGGCGGCGCGGATGGAGCCTTTTTATTTCAAGGTGCTCGAGGCGGTGGCGGCGTGCGAAGCCGAAGTCGTGTTTTGGGGCGCCAACTACGATCAGAACCTCACCTGGCCCGCCTTTTTCAAGACGGAGATCGCCCCCTGGTTGAAAAAGGCGGGTGATCGCCTGCGCGCATGCGGCAAGTTCCTGCTGACGCATACCGACGGCGAAAATCAAAAGCTGCTTCCGCTTTATCCCTCATGCGATCTGGACGTGGCGGAGTCGGTATGCCCTCATCCCATGACCCTTTGCACGCTGGCGGAGGTCCGGAAGGGGATGGGACCCAAAACAACCGTCTGGGGCGGCATCCCCTCCATCGCCCTTTTGCCCAGCTCGATGGACGACCAAAAATTCGAGGCATACTTCGACGACCTGTTTGCCCAACTGGGGAGGGGCGACCGTCTGATCCTGGGCGTGTCCGACAACGTCCCACCCGACGCGGACCTCTCGCGGCTCAGACGCATTCAGGAACGGATTCGCGCTTTTGGACCAGTTCGTCCTGTGCAAATTCGCGCGTAACGATTCAGGTCATCCCGGCGAGCGCTGTCATTCCCGTCCCGCCACGGCGGGAGGAATCTAGCGAACATGCAGAATCGAATCGTGCGAACTGGATGAGTCTTCGACCGCATGCACCCGCTTTCGCGGGAATGACCTGAATTGTTACGTTCGAGCAACGCCGCAAGTTGTTGATCCAGATCAATGAAAAGAATGGGCGCGGCGGCTATCTTTCGCCCATGAATGTACAACCGATTGCTCAATGGTACGGTCACGATCACGACCGTTTGGACGAACTCTTTCAACAATTCCGCGCCTCAAAAGAGACGGATTTTCCCAGGGCAGGTGAGAGTTTCCGACAGTTCAGAAAAGGGCTGGAACAACACATCGCATGGGAAGAGGGAATCCTCTTCCCGCTGTTTGAGGAAAAGACCGGCCTGCATGGCTGCGGCCCAACCGAGGTGATGCGCCAGGAACATCGCGAGATCAAGCGTCTCCTTGAACAAATCGGCGGAAAGATCGAACGAAACGACGCAGCCACGGACGCCGACGGCGCGGCGCTTCTGCAAACGCTGGGCGCGCACAACGAGAAAGAAGAAAACATCCTTTACCCCGCCATTGACGAACTCCTCGGCGACGCAGAGCATCAGGATGTGTACGGCCGGATGGAAACCGTCAAGGGATGATCATTTCACCCTGGCGATTTTCACCTGATAAACATCGGGTCCCTTCTGCAGGTGTTCCCAGGTGAAGGCGCCTGCGAACTCCGCCTCAAACTGGTAACGCAACGGGATGGGATCATGATCGTTCATCAGGATGAAATAATCGCCGGCCTTCAAATTGCGCCAGCGATCGAGAATCTGACCGTGTTTCACCGAGCACGGAATGTCGCGCACGTCGAATACCTTGTCGTTTGAAATGTGAGCCGAACAGCCGCAGGCGCTGTGTTGTTTTTGGGCAGTTTGTTGATTCGTGTTCATGGCTCCAATATGCGCCACATCGTCATGCGTATCTTTGATTTATATCAAGGATGTGCGTCCGTTGAAAATGCTTAATATGCGGTGATTCAAATGACCACACGCGAAAAATTCCGGTTGCGAGCAAGGACTGCAAACGCCAACGCCACGCGGCCATTGCGCCGGGGAAAACCCTGCGAAGCGCCCGCCGATGATTTCGACGCGCCGCCGTCGCAACCGCCCTGCGTGTGCGCGATTCAGCATATCGCTTGCGAGACACCGGGGATCATCGGCGATGCCTTGAAGGCTGAGAACGTCTCGATCGAAACAGTCCGGACTTTTGACGGCCAATCCGTTCCCCGGGACATGAAGAAGTACGCGGCCCTCGTGGTGATGGGCGGTCCCATGGGCGTGTATGAGCAGAAACGCCACGCGCATCTGCGACAGGAACTCCGGCTGATCGAACAGGCGTTGCGCGACGAAAAACCGATTCTCGGCATCTGCCTGGGCAGCCAGCTTCTGGCTGCGGCGCTCGGCGCCCCCGTGACCCCGGGCCGGCAAAAGGAAATCGGCTGGTTTACGGTCGCGCTCAGTCGGGATGCTGATCGGGACCCTCTATGGAACCGCGCGCCGTCATCGTTCACCGCTTACATCTGGCACGGCGATGTCTTCGAACTGCCCAAGGACGCTGTGTCGCTCGCATCTTCCGAGTTGACCGCGCATCAGGCCTTTCGTTTCGGACGAAACGCTTACGGAATCCTGTTCCACATGGAAATCACGGAAAAAATCATCACGAAAATGGTGGCGTCGTTTGCCGATGAGCTTCGCGCGGCAAACGTGGATGGAAACGCCATCACGAAAAAAATGAAAGAGCGCCTCCCGCCCCTTCAAAGAATTGGAACCCCGATTTTTCGTCGGTGGGCGCTGATGGTCAAACATGCCTGCTGAAAAAAGGAGAATTTATGGAAATAGCGGTTTATGACACCTACGTTGTGAAAAAAAACGGCGAAAGAATGCATTTCGACGTCATTGTGCCGAAAGGCGCGACCCACGAGAAGGCCATCCAACATGGCCGTGAGTATCTGAAAAAGATCGGCCAGGATGGACAGACCTTGACCGCCCGCGAATGCGAATTTTGCCACATCGAAAACGCCTCGCCCAAGATCGAAAAGGCGATTCAGGAAAGCGGCTGTTTCATCTGCGAAATGGAAGGCTGCCGATAATTGTCCAGGTTCACGGGTTAAGGTCTTCGACCCAGAGGCTCAGACCCGAAAGGGTTCAAGGTTCAGCGGTTGCCTGCCCGCGCCTGCCTGTGCGT
>JACQHZ010000146.1 GCA_016198745.1 Verrucomicrobiota bacterium | reverse complement strand
GTCCGCTGCAGTGTGTTCGGCGCCGTAGGTCAGAATCCCGAAATCACGCGGGATACGCAAACCCCGATTGAAGGCGACGCGGGCCATGGTCTCGGCTTTAAGTTCGTTATCAACGAAAATCGCATCCGGCAGCGGCGACCGATCCAGCAGACGCTGTCCCGCCGCATGAGCATCGAAGGCGGACAAGGCGTGTTCAACCAGACCGGGATGCAACGTAAGGCCGTGGCCCTTCATGGCATTCTGAAAATATTCGAATTTGGCAGCCCGTTCGGTTGTGCCCCGCGTGATCCCCAGGAAACCAATCCGCCGGTATCCGAGATGGACAAGATATTCAACCCCCAGGGCGACCGCCGAACACCGGTCGTAGTTGACGGTCGCCTGGTAGTCGCGTTCCGTGCCCAGGACCACAAAGGGCATCCGCCGCAAAGCGAGCTTTTCCATCAGTGCGGCATATTGGTCGCCGATGAAAATCGCGCCATGGTATCGCTGGAGGCGATGCAACGCGCTGTTGATTTCCGACGCTGACAGATGACTGGGAAGCGAGACGGTTGTCAAATCGCTGCCGCACTGCCCCGCGCCGGCGGCGCAGCCATGCAAAATCCGGAGCACGATATTTGCGTTTCCAGAGGTCTCGATGTCCTTTTCACGGGGCAGCGCCATGGCCAGATGCGAAATGGAGGGACGCGACCGCCCACCCCCGGTTTCCGTCACGAACGATCCCTTGCCTCGATGCCGCACCAGCCAGCCGTCCCGGACCAGGTCGTTCAGGGCCGAATGAACGGTCACATAAGAAACGCCGAAACGCTCCGCCAAAACATGGGCGGTCGGGAACCGGCTGCCGGGGGGGAATCGCTTGGAAACGAGCAGGTCTCTCAACGATTCATAAATGCGGCGGCGTTTCGACGAGATTTCGCGCAGGGGTTGAATGCGATTGAGAACGCTCATGATTTATTTATCATTTGTATAAATTGAAAGCCCCCCTGTCAATTCACAAGCCCTGCCCGGCGGGTTTCAGCCAGCGATCCAGCCATGAAACAATGGGCGTGACGTCGTGGAAGAATCGTCTTCTCTTCATGGATTCACTCACCGAGTTTCGATGGTGATCACCGCATAGACGTCGAGGCGTTCCAACGCCGCGATCAGGGTGTTGCCCTCGACACGCCACTCGATCTTTTCCTGGCCCGCCTCGTCGGGTGTGAAGACGCGCACCGAGGCAACGCTCCGTCCCGGCGGCCTGCCTGTGCATGACCGCACGCAGACAGGCAAGTTCATCCGCAACTGGATGCGTGCCACGGGCTGCTCCTGCAGGTTCACAAGGTGTGCAAAGAATCGTCCCGCCTGCGCGGCCGAAGCTACAGCGTGGCGAAGGCCCGTGTTTGGTTGACGGTAGTAATTGGCGAGCACGCCGCGCTCGGTCTCGACGGCGAACATCGGGCGATCGTCCAGCAACCACGCCAGCGCGCGGCGAAGTTCGTCGGCTTTATCGGGGACGCGCCAGTTGGTGAGGTCGAGGCCGAAGTTGTAGCTGTTGTCGGCGTTGAACAAGCTGGGCTGCGTCGCGGGGTTCACCAGTTCGGGGATATAGACGACGCGTCCAGCGCCAATCTGATGGCGCGCCCAGTGGTCTTTGTCGCCGATTTGCTCGCGGCCCGGCTCGATGGGATCGTTCGCGCCGGCGATGTGCTGGTCGAACACGAGACCGGGCATCCGCACCGAGGCGGGCAGGATCGAGCGCAAACCAAAATCGCTCCGTCGTCGGCCCCAGCCGTCGAGCGTTGACGTCTGACCGATGACGAGCACGCTGCCGCCCTGTTCAACGAACTGAACGACGCGCGCGCACTGGGCGTCATCAAGGAAGGCGAGAATCGGCAGCACGAGAACGCGCGTATCGGGCGGCCAATCGTCCGTTGCGATGTGGAACGGAATGCGGTCTTCGATCAGCAACTGCTCGATCTGCATCGCGGTGGCATAGGTGATCGGCTCGGCGAACGCCATCGCCCGGGCCTCGCGCCAGACGACGACATCGGTGATCGCTTCGAGATTCTGGAAATGCTCCCAATGTTGCTTCAGCCAGTCCGCGTACTTCCGTTTGGCGTCGCCGTCCAGTCGGAAATCTCCGCCGCAGGCGAATGAAAATCCCAGGCAGGTCGTCCGTCCCCGGTTGAACGCAGCGGCGTGCGAAAGTTGCAGCCGCAGGTTGCGTTCGGGACGATCGGGGTGATGCATGTAATTCCAGAGAAACGCGCCCGATCCGTTGGCCAGTTTGTGCTGGCGCACGCGCTGAATGATTTTGCCGTCGGCGGCGAGGTGCGGATCGAAGGCATCTTCGTTGCACATCAGGTCCACATGCTGGCAGTAACTGCCGACGTCGAACCCGCCCAGCAACGCGGCGTTTTCCCGCACCGCCAGACCGCTGTTGCCCATGATCGCCACTTCCGGGTTCAATTCGTAGGCGTATTCCGAAATGATCCGCGCCACACGCGCCGTCCACGTGCACCGAAAGCAAATCCACTCCTGCCACACGGGGTCAACGACGCGCCCCGTGGGTATCGCGGGCTGGAACATATGCCCCGGCGGTTCAATGCCTTCGAGGCAGGTGTGGCCGAAGCGGCGTTTGCAGGTCTGCGGATCGTTGCCCCAGCGGCGTTGGAGGAATGCGGTGAAATCGCGCCGGCAGGCGTCGCAACGGCAGGCGTTGTACGTTTCCGTCCCGCCGACCTCGAAACCGTCGAGATGCAGCATGGCCACGTCCAGTTCGACGATCGCGCGGCGGATGGACGCCTTGAATGCTTCGAGGTTGCCGGGTTTGTGGAAGCAGATGTTCTTGCGCCATTCCTGGTTGCCGTACACCGGCACGCGGCCGTCGGCCTGCCGGGCGAGCAGGTCCTGCTGCTTCAAGCGGTCGGCGAACACCTCGGCGTAAATTTGGTCGGCGCGGATATAGACGCCGAGACGCACCCCGTGCTTTTTACAAATCGCGGCGAGCTGTCGCTTGAGGACGAACTCCTCCTCGTCCACGTAGTAGTTCTTGCAGAAAGCGGTGATGATGAGATTGGCGCCGATGCCGAGGATTTCTTTCACAAACTGTTCGCTGTGTTCGTAGGCGTAGAACTTTTCGTCATCCACCTGCGTCGTTCCCGTGCGGCGACGGTGAAACAGCGGCTCCCATGCGCCGACGCAGGCGATGGATTCGTTCCGCACCCACGCGGGGCGCTTCCGCCGAGGCGGCAGGTCTTCAAGCAAACGTTCGTCGATCAAGGTGCATTCGGTTGAGTAAGCGGAATTCATAATTTGGTTGTTTTGTTTAGTTGTAGAACGACCTCGTTAGTCCATTAGAGGAAAAATGCGAACCCCGATCTTCTCAATCAGTTGTCCGCGTGAAAGAGATCCTGAAGCTTGGTTTCATAGACGGCTTCCCGGGCGCCGGGCAGGACTCTCGTTTTAAGCAGATAAAGCTTCTCGATCTCATCCGGCTTGACCTCTCCGCCCTTTCGGACTCGATCCCGAATCTTCGAAAACATGCCCATCGCGCTCCGTATTTCCGCGAGCTTGGGCGTATGGCACGCCTCGGGCAGGGCGGTGACGAGCGATTTGATTTCTGCCAGCCCGGCATCAAGAAAATCCTGAAAGTATAGTCGGGGATTCAGGACCACGATGCCAAAACGGGAGGTGACATGAAATCCGCCGGGTGTGATCATCCAGGAAGACCATTCCGTCACGCCTCCGACATAACGATTCCGGCAGACACTCAATCGGAAGGCGGCGGGTTGAACTCCCAGCTTCAGACCCAATTGCTTCCACGGGATTTCCAGTTCGGCGATCCAGAATCCCGGTCCGATAGAAACCCCGGAGCGTATCTTTCCATTCCACATCTTATCCCCGCCCTTGGCATCGAACATCGTGTTGAGCGGGTTGATGACAAACTGGTAATATGGCGTGCCAAAGGGGTTCGGACTGACAAAGATCTCAAAGGAATCCTCCGAGAAGACCGGGCTGTCGTGTTTGGTCAGCCGTGTCGCAGGCGAACCTTTTTCCTCCCCCAGGATCCCGACATAGAGATGTCTTTCGTCACGGAGAACCTTGAATACCGTCCGCGTTGCAGTGGGTCTTCCATCGTTAAAAACCACGAAAGGACCGTTTTCGGGAGCTTTCGCCCAAACGGAATCGTTCAGGCGACCGTCGATCCGGGGCGCCGGTGACATCTCCGGCAGGAAAATCACCGGCAATTTGTCTTCGGCGTGTCCGAACCCGACAAAAAGAAAAAACAGGGAGAAACCGAGCAGCCTGTTCACATGGGTATTCACCGGTCCTCCTCCGGTTTAACCAGAAATTGACCGCTGGCGTTTTTTCCGGACGTTACCTCTCTCGCGTTGCATTTCCATCTGCCGGGAGGCGCATTATGTGGAATGGAGATGGAAACCGCGCCTTTTCCATTCCGGACCGGAATCTTGGTGAAATACTGCGCGGCTTCCTTCCCGTCAGGCTGGAAAATCCGGAGGCTGACCACGTGAAATCCGGGGCTGCCGGCATCGGCTGCAAGCGCAACCGTACCGGTCAGGACGTTCCCGGGCAAATATTCCTTCCGGTCGGATGACCAGGAGAGCGACTTCACCCGGTAGGGCAGGAATCCCAGGATCTCCCCCGTTCCAGCCTTGAGAGTTATCCGGAGAACCCCGTCTTTTTTAACCGGAAGGATTTTTCCGGTGCGGAGGTCGTAGACCTTGGTCGTGCCGACCATCCGCGCTGGGATGGTCAATACGAGGTTTTGCTGCGCCGGCGCAAGCATGCCGGGGAGCAAAAGCAGGTAGCGGATGTCGCGGTCTCCCTGAAAAGTCGCGCCCATGACCGCTTTGGCCGGCAGGCCCTCCGGCGTTGCCAGTCCATACCACGATTCCATCCCGGCCTTCGCCAGGAACTCCTTGAAATGGATCAATTTCAACCGGCCGTTTTCGTCTCCGGCCTGGAACCGATATTGTCCATCAATGGCCGGGTACAAGCACAGCTTGCCCGCGGAAAACTCCGTTTCAAACGGAAGCGGATTCCGCAGGCGGCCGTTGGCGGCGCGGGCGCCGGGATAGAGGTCGGCGACCATCTTGCCGCCTGCCCCGCAGAAATCTCGGATGGCTTTGACCGCCGAATCGTCCAGGCAGACGCACGCGGGAGCGACCAGGAAATCAAACCGGGCCCGGGTCAATTTGCCCGCGGCCAAATCATCCTCGCTGATGAACGTGTACTGAATCCCGGCGTGTTCCAGCAGGTTGCAGAACTCCCGCGTCGATTCTCCCCACGAAATGTTTTCCGTAGCGTCGTTCATAATGGTGGAGAATGGAGAGTAAAGCATGGCCACCCGGTCGTCCGTCCACGTGTGGTTGAGGAGCAATTTGGCGACGCCGGACTTGAGGAAGTCGGTTTCCTGGATCGCCGCCTGAAAAAAGGGGAGGGGCGTGAGGTCCGGAGACATGCCGGAAGGCCCCGGCGAACCGGCGTCGGCAAACAACGTCCACCAGAAGGCCGCGTTCATGTTTTGCGCCATGTAGAACCACACCTGGTAGCGGACCAGGCGGTCATAGAGTTCTTCCTGGGAAACATCGGACTGCATTAAATCCTTATACTCGCTCTCATACGAGTAAGAGCCGAAGATGCCGCCGCGGATGGTGTCCGGTTTCATGAAGGATCGCGCCACCCGGATGACTTCTTCCTCACCCGGGTTGGTGTACGGGAAAAAGCCTCCGTACCCCCGCAGGATGGTGTCCCAGCGATAGCCACTGATGTAGGAAGTGCCGGGAGTCCCTTCGTTCCCGACTCTGGCCGTGGCATCCACCGAACGAATGCTATCCGCGGCGTAGGCGATGAAATCGGAGAAGGATTGGTACATAAACATCCGAAAATCCAGCCACTGGCCGAATTCCCCCTTCTTCACCGCCTCCTCCTTCCGGATGCCCCTGGCTTCATTCCAGCCCTTCATCTGGGCGCCCCATGCGGCATTGACCGCGGAAAGGTCATCCCGATACTTCTTTTTCAGGTACTTCTCGAATTCGGCGCGGGTCGTTTCCGAAAAACAGACTTCGGCGCTTGCGCTCAAACAACACTCGTCGCCGAGGGAATACCAGGGCGGTCCGTAAGGGGCGAAAGCCGCCGTGACTTTCCGGAGCGAATCCTTGACTTGAGAGCGGTACGCTGGGTCATACAGACTGGGAGACCGTTCATTTGAATTTCCATGGTATGCAAAGTAAGTTGAATACGGGACGGTTTTCATTCCGCATTCGGCCGCCCGTAAGGCGCCGATGGAGTTGACTTCAGGCAAGTTTTGTTTGCGGAAGTCACAATAAGCTAACGCAAAATAAATGAAATCAACTCCGGCATCGGCGACACTTTCCAGCATCTGCCTGGCAAGGTGCGAGGGGAGCGAGGAACCGCCCCATGCCTGAAGATAGAAATCATCATAGGCAAAAGGTCGTCTCACGGGAAGGTTCAGCCGGCTTCTGCCCCGGACCTGTTCTCCTTCCCAAAGAGCGACTTCCAGCCGGAGGACATTGGAACGGACATCCGGCGGAATGGAAAAAGAGAACGCGCATTCCGGTCCGGTAACTTTGGCCGTCTGTAATCCGGCGACCATGTCTCCATGGATGTCGTACACGCTCAAGGATGCGGTTGCGGCGGGAGGACCGGCGGCAACGACCGCTTTCACTTGTACCTGGTCTCCGGCCGAAGCCTGTTCCGGCTGACAGGAGAGTGTGCAAGCAACCTCCGGGGTAAGGGAGAAAGCGGTGGAATACCACCCGCATCCCGGCAGACGGGCATCCAGAAAAAGGTTGCCGGCCGGCAATCCTTTCGGGAAGGAAACCTTGACCGTGGAATCCGCTTCATAATCCTTCTCAAGGCAGACGCGGCCGGCGGCATCCCGCACACGCACCCACAGCTTTTTGCCGCCATAACTGCCCGAAAGAATGATCCGGGCTCCATCCTCCGCGGTTTCCACGTTCTCGATGGATGCGGAAGGTTTGAAACGCGCCGCCCAAAGCACCTGCCGCGCGAGAGCCGCCACCTGGCAGTCGTATCGCACCAGTGACTCGTCAGAAAAAAGATGGTCATATCCCGACGTGGTCGTAAACGGCTGGTAGGTTCTTACCCCATCGTTCGGCGCATAAACCGGCTCATCAGGATACCGGACCAGGAGAACCCGGCCTTTGCCAAAGGAAAACATCGTGATCTCCGGCTTTCCGGAGGAAAGGGAAAGAGGTTTGAGGTCCGGGCCAAGGATGCCGCTGGTGAGAAACTTCTCATCCCCCCGCACTTCCTGACCGGCAAGAATTTTGGCAAGCTCATCCAAAGGCTCCACCGGATTAACCACCACCATTCCCGCGCCGTCTTTGACCTTCTTCAACAAATTGTACCGGACTTCGAACGGGAATGTTCCCCACGCCACCCTTCCCACCAGGATGACATCCGCCGGGGAGAGCGATGCCTGGCTGGCAACCCGGCTTGCCTCGGTTTTTGAAAGGTCGAGGTATTGGTTCGCTTCCCGGAAAAACACGGTGTTGTAAGCGGCCTGGATCGGAATGACCTTTACCGGCAGGCGCTCCATTAACTCCACCGCTTCCCGGGACGTCCACGTCGTCATCACCGCAATCACGGGAAAAGCGGGGAGGCCTTCCCCCCAATCGGTCGCCGCCGTCTTCCAGTCCATGGTCAGCTTGCCGTAGGGATTGTTCCGTCCGGCCAGGGCGTCGGCGCGCGCCGTCAAGGGAAGGGCTATGCAGGAGAGCCAGACCCCGAAGGCCATAACGATGTAGTTTTTTGACCGAAACAATAT
>JACQHZ010000145.1 GCA_016198745.1 Verrucomicrobiota bacterium | reverse complement strand
TCCCGCCTGCCAATGGCACACGGCCACGTGCCGTCGGCGGGCAGGTCGCGGGAATGACCTGAGTAGTTGCGAAATTTCCGGGTCAGGCGGACCAGATCGAGGCGGCAAAGAGTTCGTCGGGGACGATGAATTCCAGACGGTCGGCAGGCGGATGACGTTCGAGTTCGGTTGCGCCCGAAATGGTTTCCCCGGCGTTTTTCTCCACCGAAACCTGGAACCGAACCGTGTCGCCCTTCTTCAATCCGAGCGCAGCGAAAGTCGCGCTGATCTCCACGATCTTCCGATAAGCCGCAAGCGAGCGGCCGGAGGTGCGTTCGTCGCCTGGACGGATGCTCCCCGTCGCCGGCGCCCAAAGGTACGTCAGCGGTTCCCTTTCATCCAGATGAACCGACACCTGAAGATCGGCGTGTTTCGCGACATCGGGAAAGCTGTCCAATCTCAAATAAAAATGTTCCATGTCAAACCCGTAGTGAATTGTGCGAAGGATCCGTTCTCCCTGATACATGGCGCCGCGCGATTGTCCGGCGTCATAACGCCCTCCCTCGTGCCACTCGAAAAAGGTTGTCTGAATGCCGTCCAGCACCGGATGAATCAGCCCGATCGGCGCCTGATTTTTCGCGGAGACCGCGGACGGACGACAGATGTGTTGCGACAGAGATTCGGGTGGGGGCGCGTCGCAAAGGCGGTAAACATTTTGCAGATGGGTGCGAAAGAGTTCGTCGAACAGCAGGTCGTTGTCCGTTTGAAAATCGGGACCGTACCACCAAAACCAGTCGCTGCCCTCAGCCGCGTAAATTTCCATCCACACCCGCTCCGCGATTTCGGCGGAGACCCCGCCCCGCCGGCGTTCCCACCACTGACGGGTTTCGCCCAGGAGTTGCCATGCCCGGTTCTCTTCCGGATCGCCGATCCAGATGTCGAAGTTGCCTTGAATCCAGGAACCGGAATGCAGTTGACGCAATCGCCGCCGCGAAACAGGCCGCTTCACATAATCGCGCAAGGTCGTCATCCGCCAGCCGTTGGGTTGCGTCAATTCCCGGTACCAGCGGTCCAAAAAACCCTCGCCGCCGTCGGGGAAGTATTCCCAGGCATTCTCGCCGTCCAGAACAATCGCGACCAGCGGATCCGTCTTCGATGCCGTCGCGGAGACGATCCCGTGAATATGCCGCATGATGAACGCTGCGGCGTCCTGCGCGGAATTTTTGGCGGCGGAAAAGCCGATGAAATCGCTCAGGGAACGGTCGCGAAAAATCGCCTGGACCGCAGCGCCATCCCATTCCGCCTCGCAGGCGTCGTAAAGCTGGACGCGCTCGATGGGCTGCCCCGACTCTCGCGCCAAACTTCGAAAGAGAATGTCCTCATCGGTGGCGAACCATTGGAAACCCAGCTTCTGCCAGATGGGGATGAGTTCCGGGCAAACCGAACCTTCCGAGGGCCAAAGGCCGACCGGACGTTCTCCCATCACCCGTTGATGTTGTTCCACCGCAAGCCGCAGTTGGGCCTCGATGTCTTCGGGCCAGTGAAACCGCGGCGGCAGCGCGGCCATGGGCATCGCCCGGTGCGCGAATTCCGAGTCCAGGATCAAGGGGCTGATGGGATGAAAATACGGCGTCGTGCTCAATTCCACGCCGCCCGTTTCCGCGAGAACGCGATAGCGCGGCAGGATGTCCCGCAGGATTCGACCGTGCGCCGCCAGGACCGTTTGTTTGTCGTCTTCCGAAAAATGGCGGCCTTTGGCCTTCAACTTGCGCAGTTCGGAAAACCCGGCGCAGGCCGCATAGCCGCACCACGCCAGATTGAACCAGACCTGCAGGTCGAGATAATCCTGCTTCGAAAAGGAGGGCACAATCGCATCCAGAGAGATGTGGCTCAAATCATAACCGCGGCGGGCAAGCAACTCGTGATAACGCGGGTTGGGACGGATCAGGTTGTCCCAGTTCGCCTTGAAGAAATGTTCGAGAAGATTGCGCTTGTCCTGGGGCGAAAGGTCCGCAGCGGGAATCCGGCTCCATTCTTCCCACAGGTCCTTGACCTCGCCATTCACAAGTTCGACGACTTGTCGGATCAACACCGGGGTGAGGTTGAAAACGGCGCGCATTTCCGGGTGGCGTCGCGCCATCTCTGCCATGTCAAGGTAGCCTTTCACGGCATGCAGCCGCACCCAGGGCATCATGGCCGTCTTTGTCAGAGGATTGACGTAGTACGGCTGGTGCATGTGCCAGAGGAGAGCGATATGAAGCATGCCATCCTCATATCGCGCATTCCCCGCGCAATCACGCAAAAAAGGCCTCCATCCCACAGATCGCGGCGCAATTTGGATGAAAGTTCAAGAACAGTGCGCAATCCGGGTTGTCCTCAAAATCAGCGTCCGCCGATTTCTGCGGTCATGACGTGATCAAGGCACCAGCCAATTACTCGTCGCCATCCTGCGCACCTACCCGCTGTTGGAGCAGGCCGAGAAACCCGAGGCAACCGTCAACCCCAGGCTGCTCGACACGCCGCCGGACATCATCTTGTCCGAGTCATTCGATCATCGGCCCAACGCATCTTGACAGGACCGTGATCGCGTGATACACACCAAGCAGACACACCTATTACTTCCATGGATCGAATTCAAATGAAGTGGCCTTCGGATCTATTGCGACAGGTGCGCCGGGCTTGCTTGGAGACGGGCGAGAACCGGAGCGAGTTTGTTCGACGGGCGGTCAAGGATCGGTTGTTGAAAGTCCGTCGCGGAGATCAGGAAGGCGACTGGCGCGACATCATTCTGAAAAATAGCGGGTATGCGGATGAGTCGATGCGGGAGGATTTCCAGCGGCGCCGCGCGACCGCGCGGGAGCGGGCGGAGAAATTATGGGGCGATCCATCTTCATCGACAGCAACATCCTGATCGATCTCCAAATCGGCGTGCCCCCCGCCTTGGCGTGGCTTGTAAAGCTCGACGTCAAAGATCGACTCCATGTCTCGATGGTTTCGGTCGCTGAGGCTTACCAGTGGCCGCGGCATACGGCTGAAACGCTGATCAAGCTGGACCGGATCATTTCGACGATGGAGATTCACTCGCTCACGGATGAGCGCGCGATGAAGGCCGCCGGTTTTGTGCGGAAGCATGGCAAAGAGGCAGGGTTGTTGGATGCGTTCATCGCGGCGACATGCGCTGATCTCCAGATGCGGCTTTATACCCGGAACGGCCGGGACTTCCCGATGTTGACCAACAAGGAAGAGCCCTACGTTTGGAATCCTCCGAAATGATGCCCTTCAATGACCGCCAAGGAACTCCAATCCTTCTTCGCCCAGCCCTACGACCGCGCCGCTTGGCTCGGCAACCTGCGAACTGTTTTCCCGCGCACCGACCTCTTTGCCCAGCCGCAGAGTTTTTCAGTGGGCGACAGCCGCGCTGAGTCGGTCTGCCAGCTCGGCAACACCCACCTCGGCAACGACCGCTGACTGGCCGTCAAGCGGGCCGCCGGGCAAGCCGACGTGACCGCGTGGGAGCGGGAGATCGACGAACGGGTCTATCGCCTCTACGGCCTGACGAAGGACGAAATCAAGCTGGTGGAAGAGAGCGTGAAATGAGTCGATTCATGCCTTTTCCTTGCGTCAAACCTCGCATACGCTACACTCAAAGTTTGCGAAGCGCGGCCTGAATCATTGCAGCATTTGACGGAACCCATTATGCCAAAAAAGAAGCCAGCGGCTGTCGAGGAGAGGTTGTCGCCCGAGCAAATCCAATTCCTGAAGCAGAAGATGGCCCACTTGGCTGGGCGCAATCCGTCGTGGAACATTGCCGCCACGGACTACCGCAAACTCTTTTCCTACCTCGCCGCTCAGAAAATCACGTACCTTTATGACGACGAGTTGTTTGAGGGCTTAAAACGCGTGGACCTCAAAGAGACGGGCAAGTCGGAAGAGCTTCTTGATGCCTACCTGATTGTCGATCAAGGCGACGAAATCCAGCTTCACCTGTTTCAATTCAAATTCAGGGACAACTACGACGGCGGCATTTCCACCAAGGAGCTTTACGCCTTTGTGGACCGGATGAACCGGGTCTTCCTTCGAGGCGACTTGCAGGACGCCAAAACGCTGGAGGTGTTTAAGGAGGTCCGCGCGGCCTTGAGTGAAGCGCGGGAGGGGAATCGTCGCGCCAAAACACGCATCCAGTGCTACTACGTCGTAAACGGCCAGAACATCTCGCACACTGACGCCGCCAAGGTGCAGGAAATTCGCGACACGTTCGCGCATGACCGCCAAACCCACGGGTTCACCTTCGAAACCTATGGGGGCGTGGATATCTACAATTTGTGCGCCTTCGGACGAATTCCGATTCAGGAAGAGACCCTGGAACTCAACTATGACATGGGTGATCGCTCATTCCTCCATCACAACATTGGCGTCAACCCCAATGGGATGCCCATGCAAGTGCTCGTCGGCTTCGTCAACGTAAACCAGTTGATTCGCCTTGTGGACCGCTACAGCAACAACGAGCTGTTCGAGAAGAACGTGCGGCTTTTTCTTGGCACAGGCAAGGATGTCAACCGACGGATTGTCGAAACAATCACCAGCAACCAGAGCGTCTGGTTTGGGTTCATGAACAACGGCGTCAGCATCACGGCCGACATCATGCATGTGGATCTGCCGGCCAGCGGGAAAAAAGTCAAAGCGCAATTGGCAAACATGCAAATCATCAACGGCTGCCAGACGGTAAACGCGCTTTACCACAGCAAATATGCGCCGGAATTGAAGGACCGATTCCAAGGCAATTCCAACGTCATGGTTCGCATCTATCAGGTGGACCCGGCGAACACGCCTTTTCTCAATGCGCTGATCATCGCCACGAACTCACAAAACGCGATCCGTCCAGAGGACTTGTTGTCGAACGACAATATACAAAAAACCTTGCAGCAACTCTACCGTGAATACGGCGTTGGTTATGAACGCAAGGAAGGCGAGACACTGCCTGGCCGTGGTTGCCTGGTGACGTTCAGCAAGGAGCAGGCCGGCATGGTCTATCTTGCTGTTTTCGACGGCAAGTGCTCCAAGCTGCGAAACTCTTTAAGTCGCCGTGAATTTTTCCGGCAAGGCGAGGACTACTACAAGGTTTTCAATTTGCGAGGCGCAATCGGTGAAGCAGAGCCGGGGCCTCTGCCGGACGGTTTTGATGTCGGTGACCCGGCCAACATGGAGAAGGCAAATCTTCGAGCGATGCAAATTCTTGCCGCGCGCGTTTTGGAAGAGGAATGCCGTTCGAGCATCGGCGCAATTCAGGATAAAAGGAAACGTGGTTCGTTGCGTAAAGGCGCCTACTATCTGGCCCGCATCGTTTACCTCCAGCAACAAAAGGAGATTGACGAGGTTCTCGCTGAAGTTGCCCGCCAGGAAAGAAAGGTGGAAATCTCTCGGAAGGTCATCACGTCGGTCACTGACGTCGCAAAACGTGTCACGGATCATTGCCAAGAGATTTTCTATCAAGCTGTCCAAGATTACCTGCAAAAGGAAGGTGGCAACGAGGATGCTGCGTTGAAAAACTCGGCGTTTGCCCAGTTGGTGGATGAGCGTGCGAAGCCGAAGTGAGATTGATCTATCCGACGTGGAAACGGGTTTTCCGTCCGTTTTGTTTTCAGCAGAGAGGAACTGTCGATATTGGAACCGAGTTGGAAGCAAGCTTTGTTTCGAGCAAATCGTTTACACCAGTACCTGATGCCAACCCCGTTAAACATTTCCTTGAACCCTACTGGGAAGTTGGTGGGTCCCAGACTCCCGGTGCTTTCGCAAAAAACAGGGTTGTCTGCTGGATTTTAGGGAGAGGTAAAATGAAAACCATTGAAGCCCAAATTCCAGAGCCAGTGCTCAAACAGGCGCAAGAGCTTGCGGCTCGCGAGAATGTTCCTCTGGAGCAAATCATCAGCCTGGCCGTCGCCCAGGCCATAGGTGTCTGGAGTAATGAGAGCTACATCGCGATGCGGGCCAAGCGCGGCAGCCATGAAAAGTTCCTCGATGCCTTAAAGGAAGTGCCGGACATTGAGCCGCCGGATTACGACCGGTTGCCCGAAGGCTATAAATCGGGCGGGTGATGTTTCCGTCAAGTCGCTCCACATTGTGGCCATCCTGAATAAATCCATCAAAAAACCTTGCGGGAAAAGAGAGAATCACTGACAGTGATCTCCATGAACCATCTCAAAGCTTTCATCGGCGGGCTGTCTGTTCCGGCCGCCTTCGCGCCCGTCTGTCTTTCTCTCGCCTATGCGTTCGGACTTCGTCCTTTCGCGGAACCGTCGTTGGCCTTTTCCATCCTTTGGGCGCCGGTGATCTGGGGCCTCTGGAACGTCCTCGCTTTCAAGACCTGCGGCTGCTGTCCGCTTCGGGGACGGAAGTCGCGGTGGCTGGCGGTGGGCGCGGCGCTGGGCTTGCTCCTTGCCTTGATCGGGGTGTTCGTGATCCGCATTCCGGTCATCCTGTTCGGGTTTTCCGGCTGGATGGAGTACCCGCCGCTCATCGTGGTTCCCCTGATCTATGCCATCCTCTGGAGGTACATCGTCCACCCCTTGAACGTTGTTTTGGGAGTTGAGGATTCTCCACGGGTGTAGTTTCACAGAACATCGGGCGCCCGTTTCCAGGCATCTCTCTCCCCTTCGTTGCCGCCGATGTCCTGTCGGCCATCCGTCACGCGACGCACGGGTGGTGGTGGGGATGAACACCACCTCGACGGCGGTCCGCGTCTCGCCCCTGCCGGTGCATTATCCGTATCCCGTGCAGCGCCTGGCCAAGATCGTGTGCCAAGCCGCCGTCCACTACTTCGAGCGCGGCGCCCTCCCGCCCCTGCGCAAGCTGATTCTCCTCCAGGCCGCCGCCTTCCTCTGATGAAGGTAGCTGGTGTGACCATAAAACAAGGCCAGTAATTTGGATTTGCCCTTTGCCCGCCAGCGGGCGAGGTTGATTCCAATTGAAGGGATCCGCTCCTCTTTTGGCGACGGGAAATCCCCTCTGATGTGGAAAACGTGAAGAAAACGATGCCGTTTCACCCAGACAAGTTTCTCCGCCCGTGGAACTCCCCCGTGTTCCGTGTCCCGTGTCCCTGTCCCCCTATCCGTAGGGGGATCGCGACCCGTCGCGGTTCATGCGTCTCGTTCACCCTCATCGAGCTTCTGGTCGTCATCGCGATCATCTCCATCCTCGCGGCGCTGCTCACGCCCGCGCTGAAAAACGCGCGGGAATCGGCGAAAAGAGCCCTGGGCATGAACAACCTTCGGCAGGTCGGATTGGCGATTGGGATGTATCGCAACGATAATAATGATCGTCCGCCGAATAACGGCGGCCCTGCGCCTGCGGACAGCCTCGAATTGCTGGTCCCCTACGCGGTCAGCAACTTGTGTTATGGCTCAAAGTCAAAGCCGGTATGTCCCGACTTGTATTACAAGGACGACGATTCCATTCGCGCCTACGTCATGATCAATGCCAATCTCATGGGAGCGCACGTTGGCTGGGGCCTCCCCCAACATCCCATGACGGATGTGAAATATCCGTCCACGTGCTTTTTGATCGCCTATGGTTTTAACGGCGTGACAACCACATCATGGCATTTCGATGCAATGTTTGATGGGATCAACTATCCTGGTTATTCTGGGCCTCTCGGAAAAAAAGGGACTGTTTTTTACTTTTGTGATGATCACGTCCAGTTCTTTCCTTATCTGCCAGGTCCTTCTGGAAGTAGTCCTTCGAAATGGAACACTGCTCATTTCGATCCTGACACGGCGAACTGGTATAGTGGTGGAACGCTTTTTTACGGGCCATAGTGTCTGAAGGGTTGAGAGCCAAGATTCGGACTTCAAAGATCACCACGCGCATGAATCGAATGCCTTGCCTCATTCTCGCCATCTTGGCCACCGTTGCGACGGCCCAGGATGTCCTCACGCCTCGTCCGAACGACGCGCGGCTCGATGGTCTGTACGTACCCGTCGATCTCGGGCCTCTCGCCAACGAAACGCCGACCCCGGGTTCCGTCAAGAAGACCATCCCCACCCCAACCGGAAACCTCTATCTGATTCAAACGCCCCTGGGCAAGTCCATCGCCCAGGATTTCAAGGAACGGTTGAGCCTGGATTTGGACATCACCAAGCCGCTCCGGTTGGTCATCAACCTGCCTGATCCCAACCGATTCCAGTTGCGCCCCCTCGGACCGCCGAGCGGCGTGCGCATTTACGCGATGACACTGGAACGGGCGTCCATTCAAATGGAAGTCACCATTCCCGAAAAGACGCTGTATCTGAAGGAATACGCGCCCGCGCCCCGGCCGGAAATTTATCTCAAAGATTTGATGGTGACATACGAACCCGTGGAAAAAGTGTTTGCAGCGCAATGACGACTTTGCGAAACAACGACCTTAAACCCACATTTCTCATGGCATGCCGTAGGGGCGTTCAAAGCCGAAAGCATTCGGCTCCCCGAAACCAATCGGGGTTGAACGCCCCTACCCCAACCGGTGAGAACCGCAGGTTAAGTTGACACCCATGAATCCACTCCGACAACTTCGACGCAACCCCAACGCCGTCATTGACGTTCACTCCCATGTGGGCGTCGAACGGACGCATTATTCCTTCCGCATCGCCAGCCAGTAACGCCTGGAACCCATCTGCGGGTCATCATCATGAAACTGATTGTTGCCACCTGCCAGTTTCCGATCGACGGTGACATCCGGGTGAACCTGCGGTATGTCCTGCGCCAGATGCGGGCGGCGCATGCGGGTGGCGCGCACGTCGCGCATTTCCCGGAGTGCTGTCTTTCCGGTTACGCGGGGATCGAGTTCAAGTCGTTTGACGGCTTTGACTGGGACCTGCTTGGCGAGAGCACTCGTCGGATCATGGAGGGGGCGCGGAAATTTCGGCTCTGGGTGATCCTCGGGTCGAGCCATCGGTTGACCGGCACGCACAAGCCGCACAACAGCCTTTATGTGATCAACGACCGCGGCCGGCTCATCGACCGCTACGACAAGATGTTCTGCACCGGCAACCGAAGTCAAAAACACGGCGACCTCAAACGTTACAGCCCCGGCGATCACTTGGTGACGTTCGCCATTCGCGGCGTGCGCTGCGGGCTGCAGATCTGCCACGACTTCCGCTACCAGGAACTTTACCGCGAGTACAAACGGCGCGACGCGCAGTTGATCTTTCACTCCTATCACAACGGGCATTCAACCAAAGCCAAGCTGCGGCGCTCCGGCAACATCTGGGGCGTGATCGTTCCGCCGACGATGCAAACGTACGCAGCCAACAATTATTTCTGGATCAGTGCCAACAACACCTCCGCGTGCGAATCATGCTGGCCGAGTTTTTTCGTGAAACCCGACGGCGTTATCGCGGGCCGATTGCCAAACAACCGCGCGGGAATCCTTTTCTCGACGGTCGATACCAAGGCCAAGCTCTACGACGCCTCGAAGGACTGGCGCGACCGCGTGATGCGGGGCATTTATCACAGCGGAATCCTGGTGCGCGACCCACGCTCCCGCTCACGACGGTTTCTGTAAGGGGGCACGCGCTTGTCCAAAACATTTCCTTGCCTCACGTAGGGGCGAAACGCATTGCAGCATGTTATAGGGGTAGGGGCGGGGCATGGTTTGCCCCGCCCCTACCCCTATCCTGGTTGGTTTGAGGCGAAGCTTCCAAGTTGATTCCGGCGCCGCAGGAGTTCCCGCGAGTTGATTTTCCACAATCCCCATCGCCCGCGCGTTGAGCACTCGTAAGCGTTACGATGCCTTGAGTGACATGGCACCGTAGGTCTTGGATCGCGGGCCTTGGCGGCCACATTCCAGAGGGTGTTTTTTGTGATTGAGCGGCGTTACGGACCGCTTTTATACTGGCATTATCATGAAAATCAAAGACGCTCAATCCGCCCAACTTGATCTGGTTTCACTCGGCGAATGCATGATCCGCCTTTCACCGCAAGGACACGGTCGAATCGAATTCTCCAACCTCTTTGAAGCGCACGTCGGCGGCGGCGAGTACAACGTCGCCTACGCCGCCGCCCGGCTCGGCCTTCGCACCGGCTGGATTTCGCGGTTGGTGGACAACCCGCTCGGCCATCTCATCCTCCAGCACGCGCGCGCGGGACGCGTGGATGTTTCGAATGTCGTGATGGCGAAGTATGACGGCGTGGGCAAAGCGGATCGCATCGGATTGAATTTCACGGAGGTGGGCGTGGGCGTGCGCGGGAGCGTGACGCTTTACGATCGCGGCCATTCCGCGGCCTCGCATCTCAAGCCCGATGAGGTGAACTGGAAATCCGTGTTTGCGGGCGCGCGCTGGCTGCACACGGGCGGCATTTTCACGGCGCTCTCGGATTCCTGCGCGGAAACGGTCCGGGCCGCCATGCAAGCGGCGCATGATGCCGGCACGCTGGTCAGTTACGACCTGAATTTTCGCGGCAAACTCTGGAGCTCGGCGCAGGCGCAGAAGATCACCAGGGATCTGGTGAACAACATCGATTTCCTCATCGGCAACGAGGAGGATTTCGAAAAGGTTCTCGGTTTTGAGATTGAAGGCGCCGGCCGGGATTATTCTTCCTTGGACCCCGCGCAGTATAAGAAAATGGTGGGCAAGGTGGTGAAGGCTTATCCGCACCTCAAGGGCGTCGCCACCACACTGCGCGAGGTGACCTCCGGCTTGTTGAACAACTGGAGCGCCATCCTCTGGCATGCCGGCCGGTTTTACCAGTCGCGGGTTTACAAGAATCTCGAAATTGAAGATCGTGTGGGCGGCGGGGACGGCTTTTCAGCCGGTGTGGTCTATGGGTTTCTCACCGGCATGTCGCCCCAGGAAACCGTCGAACTTGGCGCCGCGCATGGCGCGTTGCTCCAAACGACGAGGGGCGACACCTCCCAGGTCACGCTTGAGGAGGTAAACCATGTGATGGGCGGAGGCAGCGCGCGGATCAAACGCTGAGGGATTGTAAAGAAATAACTTATCCAAATTTGATGTGTGGCATGCCTCAGGGCGGGACATCCCCTACACAATAAACACCCCTCATTGGTTTGAGGCGAAGCTTCGCTGGTCGTTTGGGCATACCCCGCTCGGCCATCTCCCCGGCCGACTTCTCTCACCGCACCCGCATCAGCCGTCAAATTGCCAATCGGTTCGTTCCAGTTTTGTCCTTGTATTCAGCCCGTGAACGGTTACTTTATATTTTTACCTGCGTCCGCCGCGGCGGATGTATCGAAATTTTTTTGCAGCCGCCGACGGGAGGCGATGGAAATCCGCCTCGTCACCTCATTGGCTACGAGAGTTAAATCGCGGAAAAGGGGGCGCGGTAGGGACTGCGTGCCCCGAGTAGGATTCGTTGAAAGTTGACAAAATGTGGAGTAATGTGTTGAAAGGTAAGCATTAAAAATGCAACGCCTTGATGATCAAGGAGAAATAGTTTCAGAAAACCTTGCAATCATTAAGGATGGTGTTAAACATTCCGGGACTACTGCAACAGCCATTCAAAAAGTATTGCCGCCATAGCAGCCAAAAAAGGAGTCATCCCATGAGTTCCCACAGCCATGAGGTTTTGAAATTTAAAGTATTGCGTGCCGTTAACCTGGTTGATGGCCCTCAGCCCCTGCAAATTAGCAAGCCGCCATTGAATCATCCAGAAAATGCCTCCGGATTTGCAAGAATGGTCGATTCTGAGGACATCCGCAAAATGGCCCGTGAAGATTCAAAAATCTTGAAAGCTGCTCTTGAAAAAAACGCCTTTTCTGTTTAGCGGGGACGTTCGCACCGATGCGATTCATCTGTGTGAATATGTGGATGAGTTGTGTGCCGATTATGGCATGGTTTCAGTGGAGGTCAGTACGGAGGCCATGTTTTCGGTTGCTGCCGGGATGGTGCAGGACTTCCCTTCAAATTTGGGCGTCGACAAGTCGAGTCCATTCAAAAAGGTCGCGTCATTTGCGACAAACTTTGTGGCACTTCATCCCATCATTACTCCCTTGGAGGCCTTCGGAAAAGAGTTCAAAAATAATCAGAACGAAATCTTCGCATACATGATTGCGGTGAGGTTTTTGCATGGGGCGATTTTGAAATGCCCATCGCGTGGGGATGTGGCGCTGGTCAATAAAATTCGGGTGTCGTTTCATTTTTGGCGCGATCTGGTGTTTGCCCTGTCGGATTGCAGGCCTTCCAATGATCATTTTAATTTTTTGTCGCTTTTGTTCGAGTCTCTGGCCTATCAAGCGAATCCGGATGCGTGCTATGAACGGGTGATTTGAAGGAGGCATTGCAGGGGGCGACGGAAGGGGGAGGAAGCCCCTTTCCAAATTCAAATTAGGTGGCTGGTTTTGAATCGACCGGTAACAAAACAGCCCTACAGTTTTTCCTTTGGCACAGCTAAAAAGGATGGGCAGCAATGGGTTATGGAATCAGCGTGAGAAAAGGAAAAAGTGTCAATCCACTTTCCATCATCCCATGGATGCAAAGGTTGCGAAGAGTCTCGATGAGATCGTGACCCCAGCGCGGCATGCCCGCGATTTGATGGCGGAAATCCCCATGGCGGGAATCGGACCAAACGATTTACAGGCGGACGACTTCAACCTCGATTCTGTCTTTGACGGGATGTTCCCGCCGGAGCATGGCGTCAATAACGTTCAGTGTTTTTGCGTGGAAATAGCGTTCGCCCCAGGCGGACGCGTGGCGAAAACCTCTGGTCTGAGAGTTCGCCAATTTTTCTCCGCACCTCCGTACTCTCCGTGGGTAAAAAATCTTGTCGAAAAAGCGCGATTCTTGAACATTGTAGTACAAACGCCCCGCCCAGCACGCGACGGTCCGGCGATCCGATAGCGCGTGCCACGCGGGTCGCTCTTGAGCCGCTTGTTGATTGTGCCCCGCAAGATCGCGTGTTCAACGTCGGCGCGTTCCAGGCGATCCGCATGGATCTCGTCTTCAGCGTGGTCGGACAAAAGATACGCCCGGTTGCTGATCTTCTGTCGAATGCGTTGGAGCAAAGCCATTGCAGCAGATGATCGTAGAGAGGTTTGTCGGGACGTGCAACCAGTCAAAGAAATTTGGAATTGAAGGAGGACGAAGAGATCCTCGGCGGAACAGGCTGGTAAACTTCGCGGTCATCCCCCGTGCAGAGGGACAGGGGCGATCGCTCCTACAAGATGGGATCAAGCTGATTCCATGGGATCAGGAGTTCTGAGTTATTGCGGCCCTTGCCGCCCGCTTTCAGGCAATCGCGGACCTTCCTCAACATGCGTCTCCATCCGGGCGGCGGGGTCCTGGCGATAGAATCGCTTCAATTCCTTGTAAAGCTGCGGATGGTTCGCGCGCAGCAGCACGGGATTGGTGAAAAAACACTCCGTGATCACCGCGAAAAATTCCGCCGGATCCTTAGCGCCGTACTCGTCAATCACGGTCGGGAAATCCATCTCCACGTCTCGCGAGAGGGAACGATACTCCCGCCGCAAGACGCGCGCCCACGAGACGTATTCTGAAGCTTTTCGCAACAAGGGCGCGCCGTTGAAACTGCCGTCCTGTTGATCGAGTTGATGCGCGAACTCGTGCAGCACCACGTTGTGCCCGGCCTCCGGATCCGATGCGCAATGCCGGACGGCGTCCCACGCCAGGATGATCGTGCCGTGAGACCATGCCTCGCCCGATCGCGCTTCCATGAATTCCGCCACCACGCCTTCGGGTCCTGTCTCCTGCGTTTTCACCTGGGTTTTGACCAGAAAAGAGCCTGGATAAACCACAACCGATTTCAGGCCGGAATAATCATCGTGCTCGCGGCGCAGCAGCAGGATGCACGCATGCGCGGCAATCGTCACCCTGATTTCGTCCGTGATTTCCAGACCGCCGCAGCCCTCAAAGTTTTTTTCGCCAAGAAACACCTGTACCAGCCCGCGTAAATCTTCGCGCTCAATGTCTGTGAGCAGCCGATAGTACGACACATTCTGCTCGATGATTTCGAGCCATTTGGGCGGAAAAGGCTGCCGCCGCAGCCGCGCGCGCCGTCGCTTTTTCAGGAGTTGAAACATGAGCGTTTCGCGAATTTCTCAGGCAGGGCAGGCGCGCCTGCCAAATCAGGAAACCGAATGTGCAGAAAACGTCATGCCCGGTTTTCGGGCAGGAAGATGGTGCCGATGGGTTCGCCCCGGAGCAGGCGCGGCAGGATGTCGGGGATGCGGCCGTTGGCGATGACCATCGGACGTTTGGCAGCCAGCACTCGACGCGCGGCGATCAGCTTGCTCCGCATGCCGCCGACCGAGTGATGCGAATTGGAATCGCCGGCGTGTCGCTCGATTTCGGGCGTGATCCTGGCGATGGTGGGGAGAATACCGGTTGCCCGGCCCTTGCCGCGCGATGCTTCCGGCAGGATGAAGCCGTCCACGTTGCTCAGGATGATGCACGCATGCGCACGAATCAGCTCGTGGACCATCGCGGCCAGTTGATCGTTGTCGCCGAATTTGATCTCGGCGTACGAGACGGCGTCGTTCTCGTTGATGACCGGCACCACGCCGCGGTCGAGTAAATTACAGATGGTGTGGCGCGCGTTTTCACGTCGTTGCGGATGACGCAGATCATCGTGTGTGAGAAGAATCTGCGCCACCGTGAACGTCTGTCGTGCAAAGGCATGTTCGTATGCCGACATCAGAAGATTCTGGCCGATGGCGGCGCAGGCCTGGAGATCGGCGATGTGCGCGGGGCGCTTGCGCAGGCCCAGCCGGCTCATCCCCGCGCCGATGGCGCCGGAACTGACGATCACCACCCGCCGCCGGCGCCGATGCAGCCAGACCACCTGCTCGGCGAGGCGACGGACCCGGCGGAGGTCCAGGCCGCCCTTGGGATCGGAAAGGACGCCCGTGCCGAGCTTGACCACGAGCAATTGTGCGCGGCGAAGCGGCGCGCGATCACGCGCGGCGTGCTGGCGCGGGCTGTGCTCCCCGGATCGCTCTGGATTCATCTCGCCAGAATGCGGCCAATTTCATGAAAAGATCAAGCCGGCATCGCCGCCATTGTTAATTCGATTCCGCCGTGTTACTTGCCGGGCGTCACTTCATAGACGCGAATGCAACGGGGGGAGTTGTCATAGGTGTAGCCAAGTTCAAGCGCCTCCGGCAGCGCGGCCACTCGGATTGTTTGGCAATGCCAAAAACGAGCGGACCATACACGTTGGGCCAGACCCAGCCGTCGGGAAAACGGTCCTGCATGTTGAACCACTGATCGTTGTTGTGGCCGCCGCATGAAGCTGCGGGTTCTCCCCGGAAGGTCATCTCGTCCTCCTCGAACCCGCCGTTGCGCAGAAGCGACAATCGTTCCTGGGCGTGCAAAAAATGGCAACCGATGAGAACAAGACCGCTCAGCGCGATCATCGTTGGAACCCGACCCGATGGGTGGCTCATGCGAAAGACAGTTTGAAAACGAATTCCCATGGCGTCAAGGATTGTCCCACATTCACTATCGTGCGACTATTCGACCGGTGGCGCCCACGACCATGCCGTCTCCTACTGGAAACGGGGGGCGCTCTTGGACCGCGCGCTTGGGACTGGCCGTGGTTTTTATCCTGGCCATCGGCGGGTTGGTTTGGATGTTCCGTGGAAGTCGAGGTTCTTGAATGGATGACAAAAACTTTCACGGATTTTTTGCGCGATTGCGGCGATGGGATTGGAGCAGGTTGGCCTGGTGTTCAGTGGGTGAAAATCCGCAAACCCGGCGAAAGACCTTGGCAAAGTAGTTGGCATCGGCAAAGCCGACCCGGACCGCGACCTCCTTGATCGGGAGTGATCCCTGATTAAGCAGGTCTTTGGCCCGTTCAACGCGGATCATCGTGAGCATGTCGGTGATGGCGACGCCGAATTCACGCGTAAAACTTCGGGAGAGATGAAATGGGCTGACCTGATGCCGTGCTGCCAACGCCTCCAGACTGATCATCTCGTGGCAATGTTCAACCAGGTATTGGCGCGCTTCGGTCACCAGCCGCTTTCGCTGTTCCTGCGCCAACGCCTGTTTTGCTTCGGGGATGCGGGACTCCGAACGGTGGAGGCAGCGCATGAGCGCTAGAAGCGCTTCCAATAAAATGAGCCGCATCCTTTCAGATGCGCCGCTTGCGTCGCCCAGATATTCGCCTTCGAGCTCTTTCATCAGCATATGGAGATGGGACTTGACGCCCGCGGGCGCATGGATGAGCAAATTGGGATTCATCTTCCGGATGAGCGCATCGGCTCCGGGCCATTGAAAAAAAACATAGAGAACGCGGTAATTGGCGCCGTGCATCCGAATATCGCGATGAGGAGTGTTTTGTGGAATGATAAACGTGTCTTCCGGTCCCACGCAAAAGGATCGTCTTCGAAACCGGATCTCCGCGTTGCCCTCAAGGACATGCAGCAACTCGTTCCTTGGTGTGGTGTGGAAACGCTGTCCCCAGATATCGCCGACTGAAATGGGCCGAAGTCCCATCAGGATCGGAAGGGTTGTCAGGTTCTTTTGCACCTCACGGAGCCATGCCGCCCCGCCCTGCTTCCGGGTTCCAGAGCTCATACAACATCCACGGGATAGGTCGTCATCCAGATTTCAATTTGCCGAAACCGCGTTTTCAACCGCTCCTTGAGTTGGACGAAAAACTCCCGGTGGGCAGGAATGTCGGCCACATCCACGAACACACGGACCAGATCATCATGGAAGACCATTCCTTGGTGTTGCCACACGCCGTGGATGACTTGCGTTTCCCAAGAGATGCGCCAAACTCCTGCCGCAACTCCAGCAAGGCGCCGGCGATCAGCTCATCCGGGACAGGTTGCCCGTCGTTAAACTTTCGCGGTAGAAAGATCTCGTAGCGCCGTAAGTCGCTCATAGGTGGCCGGGCCTTCGACCGTAAACCGAATGCCTTCCGTCGCTAGAAACGGCAGGGCTTCTTCTGGCACCATTGTCTCGCCAGTAGCCCAACTCTTGCCGGGAAATCGCCCAGCCAAATACCCCAAGGCACGGCGTTCCGACTCAGCGTCCGGGAAACGAATAATTACCATGGCTAAACATTAGCCGTTCCTACCGTTTGGCGCAAGCTCCCGTTACGGATAAATCGGGCATGAGTTCCATAGAGGACAACGCTTTCGAGCCACAAGAAATTACCCCTTTTAACAAGAACTTCGTCTGGCGAGAGCGATCAATCCATCGTAAAAGCATGAAACCATGAAATCCACCCTCACTCCAACCGTAATCAAAAAAACCTCGGCACGGACAAGGTCTTCCCGAAGATCTCCCCGGCTTGCGATCAAAGGCGGCATCAAGGCGGTGCCGGAGGGCGCCATCAAGCCCTGGCCGCCCATTGATGCCATTGACCGCGAAATGGTGCTGGCATCTCTGAATGGGGGGCGGCACGCCTTCGGCCCCAATTGCGATGCCTTTCAGAAGGAATTCGCCGAATGGAACGGAAACCGTCATGCGATCACGACGAATTCCGGGACCGCCGCGCTTCACATGGGGCTGGTCGCATGCGACTGCGGGACCGGCGCCGAAGTCATCGTTACCGCCTATTCCTGGTCTTCTTCTGCGACCTGCATCATGCAGCACAATTGCATCCCTGTTTTTGTGGATATTGATTTCGACACCATGAACATCAATGTTGACAAAATCGAGGCGGCCATCACTCCCAAAACCAAGGCGATTATTGTGGTCCATCTGCATGGTCTGGCGGTCAACATGGAAAAAGTCATGGCGGTGGCGCGGAAACACGGTCTCAAGGTCATCGAGGACGCCTGCCAATCCCATGGAGCAAAGTTCAACGGTAAAAAGGTGGGAACGCTGGGCCATTGTGGCGCTTTCAGCTTTAATCAAAACAAGAATTTATGTTCGGGAGAGGGCGGGATGTTCGTAACCGATGACGAGGAAATGCTGGCCAAGGCCCAGTCCCTCTGGTCGTTTGGAGAAAACCGCACGCCTTCGGAGAAACGCGATTATCATGTTTATGCGATGGGCTGGATGTACCGCAATAATGACCTGACCGCCGCATTCGGGCGCGCCCAACTGACCAAGCTCGACCGTTATCTGGCGGTGCAGAAGGCCAATGCCCGGCTCCTGACGGGGCAGCTCCGGGATGTGCCGGGTCTCATTCTCCCGGTGGAACCCAAAGATCATGAGCATTGCTGGTATAATTATACGATTCGCTTTGACATGAAAGCCCTCGGTCACGAGCGCGATGCAAAGGCGTTTCGCGATAAAATCATTCAGGCCATGCAAGCCGAAGGCGTCCAGACGGGCGTGTGGCAGAATTTTATTCTCCCGGCCATGACCGTGTTCCAGGCCAAGAATGCTTATGGCAAGAGTTGTCCGTGGAATTGTCCGCATGCGCAGGCCGTGGATTATTCCGTTCATCAGTATCCGATGGCGCAGAAACATTGCGACGCGCACACCGGAATGACCACGCCGCTGCGCGCCCCGAACGGTCCCGAAGCGGTCGCGCTCACGGCCCAGGGGATTCGCAAGGTGATGGAAAATCTCGATCAACTGTACTACTAACGTTCAATTTCTTGTT
>JACQHZ010000135.1 GCA_016198745.1 Verrucomicrobiota bacterium | reverse complement strand
TTCAGGGGAAATTGGCGGGTTATGTCCGAATCCAGGGCGGCACTGACGGCTGGCGGCTTAACATATCAACCCTCCATGCTAACGAAAGTTTGTGTTTTGTGGAGAACGAAAATTCCGAAAATATGCGGGACAGACTCATTCGCGCGTATCGCCTGGTTATCAGGGCGCGGGCGCGGCCGCTCGGCCAACCTGGAACGGTTCCGCCCCCGACGGTAGTGCGCCGAGGTCGGGCCGACCCTTGTCCTGGGCGCGCAAGGGGTCCGGCCAATCGGCGGGGATCGGCGCGCCCGCGTCCACGGCGGCGCTGCCTGGTTGCAGGCGATAGTCGTTCACGGTTTTTGCATCAATCTCCCCTTTGCTGAACTTTGGATCGGCGGCAAGGGAACCCGCGTCAAAACCGGGCGGGTAGGCTTTCTTGCTGTTCGCAAAAGCCGGCGAGGCGCGATAAGAATTGAAAAACTCCGCCGCGATTTTGGCATCCAGCCCCGGCTGCCAGTAGAGATTGCCGTCGCTCTGAACGAAGGGTGCGTCGGGCAAAGTGAAGGCGGATAAACCTTTGCCGTGAACGAAAATGTTGTTGAACACCCGGCGGGGGCGTTCGGCGACGGCGCCCCGCGTCAGCAAAAAGTCAGGACCTCGCCCGCCCTCCCGGCTGATAATCGTGTTGTGATAGCTGCACATCGCCGGCCAGGGCGGGCTGCCGTGGTCGCCCATGATATGACCGGCGTAGGGCGCGACCGGCCCCGGTGCTTTTGAAGAAGGCCGCCCGTTCCGAACCGGAGCGCGAAGATCAATGATGTTGCGGTAGAAGTAGATGGTGTCGATGGTGATCTCTGTGCCGCCAAAGGCCAGCATGGTCAAGGCGCAACTGAAGTAATTCTGGAAGATCTCCACCCTGGCTTTGCCCATAAAGCGGTCGTACCGCACGTACATCGGACTCAGGTACAATCCGTCGTCCTGCATGTTGTCCAACAGGTTGTGGTGGAATTTCATGCTCACCCCGCCGAGATAGACGCCATCGGTCGAATCAGTGAACTCGCTGTAAGAAATCTCCCAATTGTCGTTGAATGGAAAGCAATAGACCGAGGACTCGGAACCCGCTTCGGGAACGAGCAAAGCGTGCGTGTTCAATCGGGCGATGTCGCGCTCGGTCCGACCGGGATAACTCTGGAGACCGCATTCGGCGCGACTCAGCCACGGCGGGATGCTGCCGTAGAGCGCCGAGCGGTAAAACTTCAGCCGCTGCGTTCCCGTGGCCCGCAACCCGTAGGTTCCACACCAAACCGTCACGTTGTCGAACTCGATGTCGTTGGATTGGTCGAGCACGACGGTGTCGTAACCGCCGCCCCGGATGATCAGGTCCTGAAAGCGGACGTGCTGGGCGCCGTCCAGATGCAGCGGCACCGACCGGAACGGGGCGATCACCAGGGGCAGCTTGCGCGGATCGGTCTCGCCGTGGTAGTTGTCGAACCCCGGCACGTTGGTGGGAGCCAGACGCGCGTGAATGTAGCCGGTCGCCGCATCGTACCAAATCCCCGGGCCGCAATAGATCGGTTTGAAGTCCTTGGCCGCCTCGTCCATCTCGAAAAACTCGCCTTGCGCCCGCAAGTCAAGCGCATGGTAATAAGTCACCAATCCAATCATCGAATCGCCGAAGGCTCCCAGAACGTGACGGAGATTCGGATAGGCGCGCGTCGAACGATATTCGCCTTCGGCTCCCTTGGGGTAGGGTTCCCAGGAGGTCGCCGGCTGGTCAAAGAACTCGCGCAGGCCGCCATCAAGAATCGCCACCTCGCCCGGATGCGAGCGGATGACAATCGGCTTGTCCGCCGTGCCGGTCATCGCCAGCGTGAGATGCTCGTAATAGACGCCGCCGCGCAGGTAGAGCGTATCGCCGGCCCTGAGCTGTGGGACCGCATGGCCCATGGTTTTCCAAGGTTTTGCCACGCTCCCGTCATTCTGGTCGCTGCCCTTCACGGGGTCCACGAAACAGGCCGGCCCGGAGGCCATGGGGCGTTTTGAGAGGGGCGGCAGCAGCCGCATTGGGGGATGACTCAAAAACTTTTCATCCGCGCCGTCCGCAGACGGTCCGGCATGCAAACAAAATACCGTCAATAAACATACTAACCGGGTGGAAACATAGGCTACAGATTTAAGATGTGGCACAGCCGCCCCCGGCTGTGCTTTTCCCCCGGACACAGCCGAGGGCGGCTGTGCCACATTCCCCCTCGTTTGTAGGCTCAGTTCCTGAATGCCCAGTATGCTGAGTTGCCTCAAAAGGGCGCCTGCGAAAACTGGAAATTTTAGTGGAGTATTCATTGTCGTATTTCGTTTGCAATTAACCGCAGGTGGGGATGCCGCACTGCATGTCCAGTCGCAGGCCGGCGACGGTATTCACCCTGACCAGGCGGCTCGCTCCCTTGCGCCATTCGTCGGCCCGGTGCAATTCATCGAAATGACCCAGCCGCCGGCGCACGGAGAATTCCCTCTTCGGGCTATCCATCCGGGCGGGCACATCCAGGCCGTCAACACCGATCTTGTAGTAAGCCGCGGTCAGTTCGGCGATGGACATTCCATTTTCCGAGTATTGCGTGTCGCACTCCGGGCAAATGCGGACCCCCGTGCTTTTGGCAAGCCGGACAAATTCAGCGACAAATTCAGGCGCGCAACGCCATTCCCCCAGTTCCCGGGGCGCAAAATGGCAGTGGGCGGGCAGGAGGATGTCCACCAGCCGTTCTCGGATCATCGCCTCGATATCCATGCCGTAGAAGTTGCATATTTTGAGGTTGTTAAAAACGTGCATTGCAATTTGAACAGCCTTGCCTCTTTTTTTTCCGGCTTCATTCAATGCCGCGCGCAGATCTCTGAGGAACTGCAGAAAGAATCGGGAACGAATCTTCCAGACCCGGGCATCCTCCAGCGGCAAACTTTTCGGATCCATCCCATATTCCTTTTGAAAGGCGTCCATAAATGGTTTTTCAAAGAATACAAAGGGCATCCCACGGGTGAAAAACATGTGGACGCCTTCGATATCGTAATTTTGGGCCTGTTCGACAAACAGCGCAATCATCATCTGACGCACTTCGGGATAGGCCAGACTGAGATGCGGCACGGGTTTGCCCTGCTCATCCGCGCACCACAAATCGCGGCGTTTCATCATGAGCGCATTCGGATGCAGCGGAAACACGAACGGCGGCATCCGACAGGTCATCCGGCGATAACTGGCGAACACCTTGAGTCCGCTTTCATGTGCGATGTCGCAAACGATCCTGAGGGGGTCTTCACCGCGTTCAAGCATTTGTCCCATATTCTGGCCGGCCCAATACGGATAAACTCCGATCCGCGCCCCAATATCCGAGAGCCGATTGCCGACCTTGGTGGGGTAATAACAGGTATCCTCCCGGTTCGTGCACCACAGGATAGTGTCGTAATCGCTTTCCTGGAGAGGCGCGATGTGCGATTTGATGTCCGCGCGGCTATCCACATAGTGTCCCCAAAAAACGCCGTCAAAGTACTCGATGAGCCGCTTGGTTTCGCGCGGCCAGGCCTCTTTTTTTTCCACCGGCACCAGTCGAACAAAAGCCACCAGAGCCGAGAGTTCCATGAAGACTTCCTTTTTCGAACCAGGCGCCGCCAGGACCAGCGATTGGCCGGATACGTCAGCGGTTTTCCAGAGCACTTCGCAGATGTGCGTAAACCGGGGTTCGCCCGGGAAATCATTCGGAACGATGAAATCAAACCAGTCTTCGTTCGACAAACGCAGATGCAGCCGATTGCAGGTGATCGTGGAAGCGGCCGTGGAACCCTTGGGCGGCCTTAAAAGATTGAACCAGTACGGGACCGTCGCGCTCGAGTAAAGTCCGATGTGAATCCGGCAGAGACCGAGGGACGGCAAAGGGACTGACACATCCGGCGGCCGGTTTCTGGCCGGGCACCAGATCATCTTGCCCGACACCTCGGGGCCTTCGTACGGGAGGATCAGCCAGCGGTCCCGCACCGGCTGGTCCGCCAGCGCCTCCGATGGCGCGGCTACAGACAAATCACTGATGATATAGTCATTCATGCCGACATCCTCATCTGTTACACGAGGGCCGCGCCGCTGGAAAGCGGAACCGCCTAGCATTTTCCACTCCGGGGAAAATCTGCTATGCCCAGACAATCTCCTCAAGCCCTGCAGTCATTCCTGCAAAAGCGGGTGCACGCGGTCGAAGACTCATCCAGTTTTCCGGTCGCCATCTCAATGACCCGTGCAACAGTTTATTTGGCGGCGAGGGGATTTCCAAGGAATTTCTGGAAAAATTGCAGGGCCTCAAGTTGCTGAGGTGGATGGAAACAATGCGGACCATCAAAATAAACCCAGCGCAAAGTCTGCGTGCGCCGCTGACGAGCCGCGATCCGCATGATTTGCTTCCGCGTTTTTTCCTGCGCGGTCCATGGATAAAGGGAATCTCGTCGGCCGTTGAGAATCAGCGCCGCCGAAGGATCCGAAAGCGCCACAAGTTCTGCGACATGACATTCCGAATTGATCCGCGGCAAGAGAAAGTTTGTTCCCAAAACGCGCGGACCATCCCGCTCAAGCATCAGGCCGTAATCGCCGCTCCAACAGACGCGCACACTGGCTTTCACGCGCGGATCGAAGGCGGCGATGTGGTGTGTCCACATGCAGCCCACGGAAAGTCCGAACGCGCCGAGGCGGCTGGCATCCAGTTCGGGGATGTCTTCGAGAAAGTCGATGCTGCGGCGGTTGTCGTACAGCGTGATTTCCGCCTCGCTCACGCCATGGGCGAGCAACGCCTTGTGGCCCCACAGGTGTTCGTAACGCATTCGCAGACGGATCGCCAAATCCTCCGCGGCGGAGATTGATGTCCGGGCGTTGTGGTACGGCGGCTCGCCGTTCTTCCAGTACGCGCGCGACCCGAACCCGAACTGATCCATTACGAAGACCGCGAACCCGTTCGACGCGAAGTAATCGGCAGGCGGTTGTCCGCCGTAGCACATCCGCTGGTAGCGAAGGAACGTGCGCGGCATGGCCTTGATGCAAGTGAGCTTGACCTTGCCGAGTAACAATTGCCCGCCGTGTTCGTGCAGGCCGAGCAACACGGGAACAGGCGTCCTGCGCGAAGCATTGCGCGGCAAAAACAGAAAGGCCTCCGTCTCATCGTCGGGATTGATCCGCAGCCGATAGGTGCGGCGGATGAAAAGGGGAAACCTCTCCTCGCCGAGCGTGCGCGCGCGAAAGGGAACGGGCGGCGGGTTATACGCGACTTGCGCCAGCAGCTCGGCGCGCTTCGCGGCGGTCTTGTGAGGATCTCCGATCCACTGGGCGGCCTTGTGCGTTCGATAGCGTCGCATTCGCTCGGCCAGCGCTCCCAGCATTGGCGCGCGGGTGCCGAGGTCTTCCTTCGGCCCGATACGAATGAGGTATTGGAGTTCGGCAACGTTGCGTTTCATGGGTCACGGAACCATGCGGGAGCGAGAAGGTGGGAGGCCGTCACAGCTTCATCAGTTTCTCGACGAACGGCGTGACGCGCACCTGACAGACGTTGGCGTTGCCACCGAGGAAAGATGTATAAAGGCCGTATTTGTCCTTGTCGTCGAGCGTCAGTTCGGCGCCGAGGTTGATGCGGTCGCCTTTGTGGCCGTTGTGAAAGCAGAGCCTGACGACGACGGTCTGCGGGTTTTCGTCTTGGTGTCGGAAAACCGAGAGCGACGACATGTTCTCCTCGAATCTCGGCGCGGTGATCCAGCGATCATGTACGCCCCATCTCTCGTCGACGCTCATCGTGTAGTGCTGCGCCAGACAGTCCATCTTCTCTGGCAGCGCGTAACGTTTGAACGGAGCCTCCTCGACCTTCTCGGTTGGGACGCCGGCGAGATATTTGAACGCATGCATGAGTTGATGGTCGCCATCTTCCTGCAAGTCGCCTTCCATCCACTGGAGGTACAGGTTGCCCTTGCGCGTGAAACATTCGTGGCCGCCGCGCGACGTCCGCGTTTCGCCGAGCAGTGGCCGAGCCGGAGCCTTGATGCGTTTCCGAAGGTCCAGGTACCATACCCGGTCGCGCCCCACTCCGCCGCACCAATCGCTGAAGATCAGCAGGTTCGGATTCGTGGGTGAGATCTGGACGTGCGACAAAAGCGCGTAGTCGCCCCAAACACACTCCAACTTCCCATCATCAACGTTGAATCGGTAAATCAGCGTGCGCGGACGCTGGTGGTGCGCCTCGAAATTAAGTCGGGCGGGAACGGGCGTGCCGTCTTTCATGAGCGAGACGCCCTCACTGCTCTGGATCACCTCGAACGCGAGCCACGGCGGGCTGTTCAAGTTGAGGATGCCGATGGAGCAGCCTTCGGGCGCCCGGAGCAATTCCTCCGTCTTGAGCGTGTCGAGTCGGACGCGGAAGAGGCGTTTCGTATTATGGAAGTACAGCTCCGGCTGTGTCGGGTGGACGCAGTTCGAGACGTTGCGCTGGCCCTCCAATTCGGTGAGCTGGGTGATTTTTCCGCTTTTGATGTGGAGCAAGAACATCTCGTTGCGTCCCGTCCGGTCCGAAAGAAAAACGATGTGCTCGCCATCCGAGGTGTAAGGACGATTGGTGAAATAAAGCGTCCGGTTGGTTGTGCCTTGTTGTGTGTATTGAATGACCTCCGCTCCTGTTTCCGGGTCGCGGAAGGATTTCTTCTCGGAGGAATAAGTCTGGCCAATCATGACAGAGGCTGTCGGGCGATTAGACCTAAGGGGTTAGAAACGCGTGGGTTCCGCATAAAAACAGCATTTTGCATGGCTTAAACCGGAAACATCCTAGAAAACCGTATCGGGCCACATCTTGGCGGGGGTGAGCGCTTCGGCATGGCCATCGCAAAAAATGACGTTGTTCACCGCGCCGTGTCGGGGCTTGAAGAGGTCCCATTGCGTGCTGACTTCCATATAGGAGTTCGGCCCGGTGTTGCTCGGCAAACCTGGGATATAACCGCTCCAACCGACGCCTGTGGTGTAAGAGAGGAGCGCGAGCCATACGTAAATGCCCGAGTCATAGACCATCATCCGTCGCGTCGGTTCGGTAGCTTCCGACAATCTTTTAGGGATCATGGAAGTCCCGCCAAAGTCGGGGACATCCGCATTCGAGAAAGGAAGCCAAACGGTGTTGACGCCACCACTCACACCATAGTTCCCGCGGTACGGATCATTGAAAGGCACTCCGTTCGGACAAAAGGCCACGGCCGGTTGTTTGAGGTAAAACATGACCTGGCCGAGCCACGACCCGCTTGAAACGCTGCCAGACGCATAGTGCTCGGTATTCAGTGGGGTGTTGCCTACCGCGCGAGGGAAGATGTCATCATTATCGTTCAAATACAGGAAAACCCCGTGAGAAAGTTGTTTCAGATTGTTCATGCACTGAATCCGTTTTGCGGACTCGCGCGCCTGTTTGAGGGCCGGCATCAGGAGGGCCGCCAGGATCGAAATGATGGCGATGACCACCAGAAGCTCGATGAGGGTGAAGGCGCGGAGGGATGGAATGATGGAATGCTGAAATGGTGGGGGACGATGGATGCGCCATCCTTCGTAACTGCTCGGGTTGTCAGAGCCTGCCCTCGCAAAAGCGAGGGGTTCACGGTTCAACGGTTCAACGGTTAGAAGTGAGAACGCTTGATCTCCCTGCTTCGCACCCCGCGTGGCGCTTCGCAAAGGAGGGGCATGCTTTTCCAACCGCTGAACCCTGAACCCTTGAACCGTGAACCTGAGTAC
>JACQHZ010000134.1 GCA_016198745.1 Verrucomicrobiota bacterium | reverse complement strand
CGGACAATGAAATCGGGCGTGTAGTTGGAGAGATCGCCGTTGGCCTTGACGTAGTCGAGCTTGAAACCGATGGCGAGGTAATTCTTGGCAAACGCCTCCACGTCGGAAGCGTCATCCAGAAAGGCGGCGAAGCGGAGTTCGAAGCTGCCGGAATTGGGTTCCCCCACGACCTTGTTAAAGATGCTCTTGTCGGCGTTCAGGTATGAACGATAATCCGTGCGGAAAGGACGGGTTTCGCTGAGCGCCATCCAGCCTTCAACCTCCGTGGAACCTCCGTCTTCAAAGGCGCCCGTGTCCTGGATGGTCAGTGCGTTGATCGCCTTTTTGAACGAATCGTAGAGCACTTTGCCGGTTTCCGGTTCGGAGAGATTGCGCAGCACCACCGGGTCTTCGAGGTTTACGGCCGATTGAAAAAGGGAATTACGGATGAAGTCCCGCACTTTGGGATAAAGCACTTCGTAGCCGCCAACAAGCCGCAGGTCTCTGAGGAGCTGTCGCGCGAAGAACGCCACGACGGAACGGTAATCGGCGGGGCCGGTCCCGTCGAGTTGGATGACATGATGAATCTCGGCGTCGAGCATCGTTTTGAATACGATCTCGCGGGTTTCCTCCGGGGAGAACGGTTTGAGCGGAAGGCGGGTGTTTCCCAACGCCGACGGGTCGAGCTCTTCAAGATGCATGAACTCGCGGTAATAACGGCGAGTCAATCGGGGAAGTCGGATGTCGAGATCGTCCAGGTTCTTCTTTTTGTTCTCGGTGTCCACCTCCACGATCAGCGATTCATGCCGCTCGCTGCCTTTCCCCATTGGAACGTGCTCGAACGTGACGCCTTCGCTCTGGATGGATTCGACAAATTCCATGAACGCAGGGGTGCCCATGACGGAAACCGTTTCGCGAACACCATCATTACCGAAATACATCCGGCGGAGCCCGCGGCCCAGGGTCTGTTCCGGGAGAATATCGCTTTGCGCAACGTAGGCGCGCAGGCCGACAATGGTGGTGACATTCCGCACGTCCCAACCTTCCTTGAGCATGAGGACGGACACAATGGCCTTGTGCGGAGATTTTATGGTGTCAATTTCATTGGCTTCCTTGCGGAGCTTTTCCAGTTCCTCCTTGTTCTTGCCAGAGGAGGCTTCGGAAATTTCGCCGTTATTCTTCGTATGAATGACGAGTACGGCCCCCTGCAGTTCAGGACAGATTTTTTCAAGGCAGGCCCCCACCTCATCACAATTGCGGGTGTCATCCACCATGACGAACAGGACGGCTTTCTTGCCGAGCACCGCGTGTTCTGCATGGCTTTTCTTCCATTCCTCGATGCCGAGTTTCAGATAATCGTCATATTTCTCGGTAAAAAGGGCGCTTTTCTTGTCGGTCAGCTTGGCGCGGCTCGCCGCGTCGGGCAGGATGGGATGTTTGACCACATTCTGATGGATGGCTTCGACCAGAGGATAGTCGGAAACCGTCTGGACAAAGATCGCTCCGTTATCGTGGCGCGGCGTGGCCGTCACGTCCACTTGCAGAGCAAGGCGGCTGTCCTTCTGCAGCATCCGGTTGTGGATGTCCTGAATGGACTTGAACCACGCCATGCGAGGATCGTGGATGTGATGCGCCTCGTCATTGAACACTGCCAGCTCCTTAACCTCCCGGATAATTTCGCCGAGGTCGGTCTTGCTGTCGGTCGTCTTCCCAACAGGCTTTTCGCCGAAGGGGGCGAGGAAGTAGTCGCGCAAATCATCATCCTCCAAAGAAGCTTCACGAACGTCACCAAGATAAACACGGTGGATGTTAGTGAGGAAGAGATTGCCGGTGTCCCGGACAATCCGCACATCATCTTGAATATGAAGCGTGAGTTGAAAATCATCGCGCCAGTTATGGCCCTCGTGCCCGTTTGGCGGGAGCAGGGGGTCATTGAAGAAAATCTTGAGCCCGTCGAAATCGGCCCGCAAGCGGTCGAGAACGATGATGTTGGGCGCGATCACCAGAAAATTGCGCGCCAGCGTGGAGGCGGATTCGTAGAGCTTGTGGAAGAAGCTCCACGCGATGAGAAGCGAGAGCACCTTGGTTTTGCCGGCTCCCGTCGCCATTTTCAGCACGTAGCGCGGCCAATCTTCGGGGAACATGCCGCTGGACACCGCTCCGGAGGCATCAAACCGGAGCAGATCGAACTTGTCCCGCGCACCACGGACTTCGTAAAGCCAGACGACGGTTTCCACCGCTTCACGCTGTGCGAAATAATAACGGAATGTGGAAAACGAAAGGTCGGCGTTCTCGGTCAGGTGTTCGGTCTCGAACCAGTGACGAAGCAGCGTGACGGATGTTGTCGATGCCCCAGGGTAGCCCTTTTCGCGCCAGACATGTACTTCCTTGCGGATGTTTGCCACGAGCGGCGGAAGGAGTTTTTCATACGCCGTGCTGCGCAGCTCTTCATCGGCTGGGAACCAACGTTGTTCCGGGATAAGCGGCGCGTATGGGGACGATGGAAACTCAGGGTGAAGGGCCATAGCGGCTGGATTCCGGATGAGGCAATGGCTCCAGAGAGTAGAGCGCGCCCCTTCAGAAGTCGAGACAGCAGTCTAACGTTCACCAAACTGATCATCGATCATCCAAGACTGATTTTTCTGCGCGAAATTCCCCGAAGCGAAACGCGTGCCAGATCGGCGGTGACAGGTAAGCCGACGCGGAAAAAATCAGTCTTGACCCCGCATCGAGAGCGCGCAAATCCCCTTGTCTCGATTAGCGAATATGCTAACGCGTGATTCGCGTAATTCGTGGCTACCCGAAAAGGCATGGTTCAAGAAAGGGTGTTTTTGGGTAACAGTTGATGGAGGAAGATCAGACAGGGGGCATGCGGTTGCGCGCATGGGGGAAAGCAATTTTCCTATCAACATGCGGCTTGCGGGAAACGAAGCTTTTCGCCGACGGGGCGGGGAGGCATTGATTCCGCCTCACCCCACCGTGACCGGCGCCAGGGTCATGGTGTCATTGCGAAAATATCGAATTGGCGCTCATTGCGCATAGTGAAACATTTGGGGTTGGATGACGCCATTTCATGGCTTGGAAAGCTTCCAAATAGTTCAGACAGCAGGTTTTGCACAATTGGCAACTTCAAGGATGGCATCAAGCACCGCGGATACTTCGGGGGCGATTTCGTTGACCGGGATGGTTTCCGCGAGGCCGTGATAATCGCGCTTGAAGGTTCTCTGCGGAGTGCCCAATCGCTCGTAGAACAGCTTAAACAGGGGATCGAGAAAGTCATCCGTCACTTTGATGTCGGGCCCCCAAGGATCGGGTTTGTTGGTGAGGCGCAAAGCGTTGACAAGTTCGCCGACGCACGTTTCGAGGATGGCGAGGCGGTTCTTGCGTTCGGCTTCCTCAATCAAGTCGTCGCTGCGGAGTCCGGTCTGGACGAAGGCACGCAAGCTGGCGGGAGTAACGAGATAGTTTTCGATCTCACGCCGCGACCACATGCGCTCGGTGAGTTGCGAGCCGGTTTGCAACTCCTTTTCAAGCCGGTCGAAGAGCGCGAAACCGACCAGGTCGGGTTTGGCCTCGCGCAAGCCCTGGTAATGGTGGCGGGCTTCCTGGGGTTGGTTTGAGCCGAGGTAGATCGCGGGCACGGAATCGTGAAGGAGCGCGGCGGCCGGATGGTTGATGCGGGTGGCGAGACTGCGCAGGATGGCCAGGTCCGTCGAACCTTCGAGGTAAAGCATCCAGCCTTTTTGCTCGGCGAGATAATAGTCGGCCATGCGGATGCTTTCGAGGGCCTTTTTCACCTGGCCGCGCGAGCGGGTGTCAACGCGATGCGGTTTGCCGACGAATGCCATGACCACGTCGCGCTCGGCGGCTTCCTGTAAAATCACCTCGGAGTGGCTGGCGGCGATGATTTGCGAATGCTGCTGGGCGGCGATGTCCGTCAGAAGATTATAGACATCGCGCTGACGGAGGATTTCCAAGTGGGCGTCCGGTTCGTCCAGCAGCAGGATGGCGCCAGGATTGGCGAGCATGTAGCTAAGCAAAAGAAGCACCTGCTGGCATCCGCGTCCGGAAGACGACAAGTCGAGTTCGACGCCCGAATCCTCGCGATAGCCGAGGGAAAGTTCGGCGCGCTCCTTGATGTAGATCGGTTCCAGCAAGGTGATATGGAAAAGGCTGCGGATATGCTCAACAAGAGCCTGCCATACGCCCTTATCCTCGCGGGAGAAAAGCTGCCAGCACAGGTTGCGGAGCACCTCGGCCGTTCGACCTTCACCGATGAGCACGCTGATTTCGCCGCCTTCCTTGCGGTGTTCGCGCTCGGCCAGGCCGGACATGGGCGGGAGAAACACGATGGAATGGCAGCGCGCACCCTCCGGCACTTTACCATCGGCGCGATCCTTTAAGCGGCAGTAAAACGACTCCTCGTTGGCGTAGTAGAATTCCATCGAACAAGTCCACGGCTTGTCTTCGTGGACGCCTTCGGCGGTCAGCGTGATGTAAACTTTTTCAGTTCGCTGCTTGCCATCCTCCGTCTTGGTGTCCTGGGTGTGAAGGTCTTTCCAGAGCAGCCGCGCGCTGGGAACGGGGATGGGATAGAGGTCGCGGCGATTGATGGTGACGCCTTTGCGTTCACTGGCTACACTGTCGTCCCGTTTTTCTGACCAGCGCCGCCAGCCGACATCCCAGAGTGTCATAGCCTGCAAGGCTGAGGTTTTGCCGGAATTATTTGGCCCGATGAACACGACAGCATTTTCGAGTTCGAGAATGGCGGTTTCGAGTCGCTTGAAATTGGAAATGGTGAAGCGGGTAATCATAAACGGTATTCGGTGAAGGTGGTTGCCAGCGCGGCGAAGGTTTTCGGCGCGTGTTTCTCGAAGCTATTCTGATCCACGAAAACGAAAT
>JACQHZ010000133.1 GCA_016198745.1 Verrucomicrobiota bacterium | reverse complement strand
GGATGGCCGCCTGGATCGAGATGATGGCGATGACCACCAGCAATTCAATGAGGGTGAACGCTGATTGCCGAATGCCGAATGCCGATTGCCGATTGAATGACGACACGTGAATCGTTACTTGTGAATCGTTCATGGCGGACTATTTCTGGTTCGTCAGCTTTAACAGACGGTATCGCTCGAAATCGATCTTCACGCGGAGACTGCCTCCAGCGGCGGGGATCTTCTCGCCCGTGATCGCATCTTCAACTTCGATCTTGTTGAAGCCGAGCGCCCCCAGGTTCAGCGCGACCTGTATATCGCGCGGTTCGTTCTTGAGGTTCGAAACACAGAGCAACGCCTTGTCGCCCTTGTGCAACCACAAGGCGGTGAGGATTTGATCGTCGTTCGGCGTCGTCGTGACGTAGCCGCTGTTTTTCCACCAGGGGAGGTATTCGGCGGCGCTGCGGTTGGCCCACTTGTGCGCGGCCCAGATCCAGGGTTGCGGCTGAGCATCGAGCGCGTAGCTGTTGCAGGTCAGCGACGTATTCCAGAGCGCGACGGCCTTGAGCGAGACGTTCAAGGGCAGGCAGATCGCGAAAAGCTGGTTGGTCTTCTTGCGCGCCCATGCGCCCATCCAATCCTTGCTGGTGTGCTCGATGAACAGGCCAAACTGTTCGCCGCCGTTTTTGGCGACATAGTAATCGAGAAACTTTCGGTCGAACGATCCTTCGTGATGCTGGGCAAACTCGCTGGGGCAACGCACATCCGCGAAATTCTCGATCATCATGATCGTGGGCGGCGACTGATGATTATAGATAACGCCATCCGGTTTCAACTCGCCGTGCCAGAGTTTGTACAGCCGCTTCAGCCATGCGCGCGTGGCCAGCAACGGATACGAACCGCGCGTCTTGCCTTTGGCATCCGTCCAACGCATCCCTTCGACATAGTTTTCCGAGAGCACAACCGATGTCGCGGAGTCAATGAACAACCCATCGATGTCGTAGTCCTTGATCATCTGCGCGGTCTTGAAGACAAACCAATCCTGCCAGAGCGACGCCATGCATTCATGGAAGGTGCCGTAGCCCTTGTTCTTGAGCGGCAGCATGACCATCTCCGTGCCGTAATCTTTCCATTCGGGTCCCTCGGTATGCATCCCCCAGCCTGCGTACACCACCACCTTGATCCCGTCGTGATGCAGCCAGCGGACGCTGTCCTTGAGCGCCTTCTGGCGCGCCGGTTCATACGTGCCCGGATACCCGAAAAGCTCCGGCCAACCGCTATGGAAGATCATCCCCGAGAGCAACTTCCGGTCGCGTTTCCAGCTCTCCCCGGAAAAATACTTGTAGCGGAGGCGCCACTTGTCGTGCGCCTTGGGATTAGTCTTGGCCAGCTCGGGGTTGGGCGGCGCCAGGGCGATGTCGGGCGAGAGCATCCCGGCCGTCTGAAAGAACGCAAATTCAGCCCAGCCCTTCGGTTTGACGCGTGTCGGCGTCGGCATAAACCCAAACGACCACTCCGTTGCTTTGTCGAGCGTCACCGCTTTGTCGATGAAATTGATCTTGAGCGACCCCGGCGTGTTGCCATGTGGCGAGCCGGTCGAACCGTCCCGTGGTGAGCCGGTCGAACCACCGCGCGTCACTTGCACGGCATTGTGCTCGCTGGCGTTGTGCCAGTTGCGGTTGTTCTCGGCGAACCACTGCACGCCGCCCTCGACGCCGCCCACCCAATACATGAACGTGTACGGAAACTGGATGCCCTCGGCGGGGATTGCTGCCGAAAAATTCGCGTTGGTCTGCGACGTGATGCCGTGACCCGCCGTGCAAAGCTGGGCGAAATCCTTGTGCAACGCGAACTCGAGGGCGATGCCCGTGAGATCAATCGTCGGTTTCGGACGCAGCGTGAGCTGATACCAAACCAGCCCGTCGAACTCGATTTTCACCCGGGCATTGACCGTCGCCTGGTTGCCGAGATCGGCGGCGATTGCATAAATCGCCTGTTCCACGTCGTGTTCCACAAGTTTGACCCCGGAAATCTTGACGGAGATTTCGTTGCCGTCCTTGCCCTTGAACGTGAGTTGCGGCGGTTTGGCGAGAATCGCATGGCCCGGCGTCGTCACGTTGGGCATGAGAGAGCGTCCGTCCCACGCGTACTTCGCCATCAAGACCTCGCACTCCTTCTCTCCGGCCTTCACCGGTTTCCACGGTTCAGGCACGAACTTCTTTTTGCCATACGGGTTGCCCAACCATTCGGGTTTGGGCGGGATACGGAGGGCTTCTTCGTTCTTGGCCACCTCCTTGTCGCCGTCGGTGAGGCTGACGCAAACGGAGCAACTGGAATCGGGTTTCGGCGCGAACGTCAGCTCGCCTCGGATTTCCTCCTTGCCTTTGATTGAAGCATGCTTCGCTTCCGCGGCCACCTTGCCATCTTTCTCGATCACGCGCACCGTCATCGCCGATCGGTCGGAAATTTTCTCGATGAGCCGCCGCAGGTCCACTTCATAAGCGAGCGTGTTCGCCGAGTAGAGATAGCTCTCCAACTTGATCGCCAACGGCACGAGCACTCGGAACGGCAACAACCCGCCCGCAAGCAAGGCATCGCCTTCCTTGAGCGAATAGAGCGCAAGGTAATTGCCCGGCTCTTCCGGTTCAAGCAACCGGACCCATGTGCTCGCGTTGGGAGCGATCGTGATTTTCTCCGCGCGGGTCTTCTGCACCGTGTAATTCTTCAATGCGCCGGCCACCTCGTTCTTCAGGGGTGAGCCAATGGCCGCGCCCAGGTCCTCGGTCATGGCGGTGTCGATGGTCGGATAATACTCCAACGCAAGGGGACCGTTGGCCTTCCGTAGTTCGAGAGACGTTTCCAGCGCGACGGCCTGATCGGAGAAGTTGGAGACCCGGAGTTTGACGCCGCGCTGGCTGCTGTTTTCGATCCAGCCGATGCCTTCCGCCCTGACGGCGACCGCTTGGCCTGTGAACATGATGTGGCCGAGATTCTTGGTTGCATGCCAGTCCTTGCCGCGAAACGTCCAGACTGCGAGCCGATCGGTTGGCGTCTTTTCATTGCGAACGAAATCGATGCCCCATACCGCGCCCGGTGCGGGCGCAGCCTGCCCGCCGCCTGGCAGGCGGGCTTCGGGTTTGAACTCCTTGAACGGGATCGCCAATTCGCCTTCCCAGCCGAAGTCGGTTGCGCGCGCCTTGTATTCGATGGCGGGTTGCCAGGCCTTTTTGTCCACGTTCGGGCCGACGCCGGTCCAGGCCACCTTCGTTGGAGTGACCGCGAGGTTGTAATACTTCGCCTGCTGATGCGAGGCGTCGATTAAAATTTCGAAAAGGTCCTGCTCGGTTGGCGTGCGCGCGTTTTGCGGCCGTCCGATCTGGAAGGCCAGGTAGAGATGCGCGGGAGTGTAGCAGAGGAACACGGTGGTCTTGTCGCGCACGGCCAGGCCTTTGTTATAATCCACCATGCCGCCGAGTTGCGCCGCGGCGGTCCACTCGCGCGCGTCCACCGTGCCGTCAATCTTCGGCGCGTCCCGTCCTGGCGGGACCAGCGGGAGGCCGGCGAATCCATAGCGCTGCCACACGCCGACATGCTCCTCCTGCGCGCGCAGGGCTTCCATGATCTTGGCGTGATCGGTTTCTTTTTCAGCGGCATGCACGGAGGATGCGATCATCCAAAGAAACATGAGCAGGAGTGTAGAGGCGCTTCTGCGAAGCGCCGCAGGCATGTGTCGTGCTTTTGCGAAGCACCGCAGGCAGGAACCGCGCTTCACAGAAGCGCGGCTACAACCATCATCCGTCTGACTGCTTTGAATTAGGCTTGTCATCTTACTTCGCGTTCGTCACTTTCAGCAGCCGATATCGCTCGAAATCAACCTTCACGCTCAGCTTGCCGCCTTCCGCCGGCACTTGCTCGCCGGTAATCGCGTCTTTAACTTCGATCTTGTTGAAGCCGAGCGCCCCCAGGTTCAGCGCGACCTGTATGTCGCGCGGCTCGTTTTTGAGGTTTGAGACACACAGCAGCGCTTTCTCGCCTTTCTGCAGCCAGAGGGCATGGATGATTTGATCGTCGTTCGGCGTCGTCGTGACGTAGCCGCTGTTTTTCCACCACGGGAGGTATTCGGCGGCGCTGCGGTTGACCCATTTGTTCGCGGCCCAGATCCAGGGTTGGGGTTGGGCGTCGAGGGCATAACTGGGCTGCGTAACGCTAGCGGATTGCAGCGAGACAGCCTTGATCGCGTTGTTCAATGGCAACGCGAAGGAGTACAACTGATTGGTCTTTCGCCGCGCCCACGCCCCCATCCAGTCCTTGCTCGTGTGCTCGACGAACAGGCCGAACTGTTCCCCGCCGTTCTTGGCGATGTAGAAGCCGAGGAACTTCCGGTCCAGCGGGCCGTCGTAGTTCTGTGCGAACTCACTCGGCGTGCGCACATCCTCGAAATTCTCGATCATCATGATCGCAGGCGGCGAGTTGTGGTTATAGACGAGGCCGTCCTTCTTCAACTCGCCGTGCCAGAGTTTGTACAACCGCTTGAGCCATTCGCGCGTCGCCAGCAGCGGATACGAGCCGCGCAGCTTGCCCTGGGCGTCCACCCAGCGCACTCCCTCGGTGTAATTCTCCTCGGTCGTGACCGACGTGACCGAGTCGATGAAGATGCCATCGATGTCGTAGTCGCGCGTCATTTGCGCCATCTTGTGAAGAAACCAGTCCTGCCAGGGCGTGCCGATGCCTTGACGGAATGTTCCGTAGCCCATGTTCTTGAGCGGCAACGACACCATCTCCATGCCATAGTCCTTCCACTCGGGCGCCTCGGTGTGCATGCCCCAGCCGGCATAGACGATGGTCTTGACGCCGAGGCCATGGAGGAACGCGGCGCTCTTGCGCGTGCGCTCCTGCCGCGGCGGCTCGAACGTGCCCGGGTAGCCGAACAATTCCTGCCAGTAACCGTGGTGAATGAAACAGGTGATCAGTTGCTTGTCGTGCTTCCAACGCTCGCCAGTGTAGTATTTGTATTCCTGATTGAGGTCCCAGAACGCCTCCGGGGTGGTCTTGGCGGGATCGGGCGCGGGAAGCTGGTCGGTTTCCAGTTGGCCCGTCTGGAAAAAAGCGAACTCGCCCGAGCCTTTCGGCTTCACGCGCGTCGGCGTCGGCAGGAACCCGAACGACCACTCGGTCGGTCGGTCGAGCGTGGTGAGTTTGTCAATGAAATTGATCTTGAGCGAGGCGGTCGTGTCGGTGCGGGTGATCTGCACGGCGTTGTGTTCGCTCGCGTTGAACCAGTTGCGGTTGTTCTCGGCGAACCACTGCAAGCCGCCCTCGACGCCGCCGACCCAGAACATGTACGTGTACGGGCAGTTCAACCCCTCGGCGGGAATCCAGCCCGCGTAGTTCACGTTCGACGTGGAAGTGATGCCGATGCCTGTCGTGCAGTATTCGTTGAATGGCTTGTTCAGCGTGAATTCGAGGGAGCAGCCCGCAAGGTCGAGGGTCGTCTTGGGCTTGAGCGCCAGCGAGTACCAGACGAGGCCATCAAACTCGATCTTCGCTTTGCCGCTGAGCTCCGCCTTGCCGTCGAGGTCGGCTTTGAATTCGTACGTCGCCTGCTCGACATTCCGGTGGGTGAGTTCGAACCGACCAAGCTTCCCGGCGAGCGGGTGGCCGTCCTTGTCCTTGAACGTCAGCGCCGGCGGCTTGGTGAAGATCGCGTGCTGTTTGTGCTGGATGTCGGGCAAAATTGATTTGCCATCCCAGGCGTACTTCGCCAACAGCACTTCGCACGCCTTCGCGCTGGCCTGGACGGGTTTCCAAGGGTCGGGGACGAACTCCTTCTTGCCGAGTTGATTTCCCAGCCACACGGGTTTGGCGGGAATGCGCAACGGCTCGTCGTTCTTCGCGATCTCCTTGGCGCCGTCAAGGACCGTCGCGCGGACAAAGACCATCGCGTCGGGCTGCGGCGCGAACTGGAGAATGCCGCTCAATTCTTCTTTGCCCTGGATGCCATCGTGCTTCGATTGCGCCAGTGTTTTCCCGCCCTTGTCCAACGCGGCCACGACCAGCGCGGATTGGTCGGTGAGTTTCTCGCCGACGCGCCGCAAATCCACCTCGTACGCCACCGCGTTCGCCGAATAGAGGAAGCTGTCCACCTTGATCGCCAACGGCACGAGCACCTGAAACGGCAACAGACCGCCCGTGAGCAGGCCGCCGGCGGGGGTGGCGCCGCCATCCTTGATCGCGTAAAGGACCAGATAACTGCCCGGTTCTTCCGGTTCCACGAGTTGGATCAGCTTGCTCGCGTTGGGGGGGATCGTGATTTTCTCGCCGCCGGTTTTCTTCACCGTGTAATTCTTCAACGCGTTGGCCACCTCGTCTTTCAGAGGCGAACCAATCGCCGCGCCGAGGTCTTCGGTCATGGCGGTGTCAATATTCGGGTAAAACTCCAGCGCGACCGGGCCCTTCGCCTTGCGCAGTTCGAGAAATGAATCGAGCGTGACCGGCTGATCGGAAAAGTTCGAAGCCCGCAGTTTCACGCCGTGCTGGCCGCTGCCTTCGATCCAACCGAGGCCTTCGGCCCGGACAGCAACGGCTTTGCCCGTGAACAGGAGATGGCCGAGATTTTTGGTCGCATGCCAGTTTCTGCCCCGGAACGACCACACCGCCAGGCGATCCGTCGGCGTCTTTTCGTTGCGAACAAAATCAATGCCCCAGAGGGTTCCCGGGGCGGGCGCGCCTTCTTTAAACTCTTTGAACGGGATCGCCAGTTCGCCTTCCCAGCCGAACTCGGTCGCGCGCGCCTTGTATTCGACGGCCGGTTGCCATGCCTTTTTGTCCACGTTCGGGCCGACGCCCGTCCAGGCGATCTTGGTCGAAGTGGCGGCGAGGTTGTAATACTTCCCCTGCTGGTGCGAAGCGTCTATGAGGATTTCGAAAAGATCCTGGTCGGCCGGCGCGCGCGCGTTCTGCGGCCGCCCGATTTGGAAGGCCATGTAGAGTTGCGTGGACGTGTAACAGAGAGACACGGCGGTCTTGTCGCGCACGGCCATGCCCTTGTTATAATCCATCATGCCGCCGAGTTGGGCCGCGGCGGCCCACTCGCGCATGTCCACCACGCCGTCAATCTTCGGCGCGTCCCGCCCTGGCGGGACCAGCGGGATGCCGGCGAACCCATAACGCTGCCATACGCCGACATGATCCTCGCGCGCGCGCATTTCCTCCATGATCTTGACGTGATCGGCTTCCTTTTCAGCGGCATGCACGGAGGATGCGATCATCCCAAGAAACATGAGCAGGAGTGTCGAGGCGCTTCTGCGAAGCGCCGCAGGCATGGGGCGTGCTTTTGCGAAGCGCCGCAGGCAGGAACCGCGCTTCACAGAAGCGCGGCTACAACCATCAGATTTGCTGCAAGCGTCAGTGCTTTTCATTTTTTCTCCTCTTCATTAAAAAACGCCAGGCCTTTTCCGAATTTGCCCGTCACGAAACGGCATTGAGCGCTGGGTAGTCCGCCCGGTCCGTTGAGCATCACGGTTGGTTTGGTCGGCGCCTTGCCATCCGGCATAAAATCGCCCTCGAACGGATCGAGGATCGTCGTGAACGCATCGGCCTTCAATTCGCCGACCGCCGCGCCGAGTTCCTCCGGCTTGCGGGCCACATTCGACACACGCAAGTCATCGATCGTCATCAAGGCGTAGCGATTGTACTGGCAGCCGAAGAAAATGGGTTTCGATCTCACGTCGCCGAAACCCTGATGCGGAAATTCATTGTGAATCACCTTCTCGCTCTCTTTCCCGTCCAGATAGGCCATCATTTCTCGTCCCTTCCACACCAACGCGAGATGTTGCCACACGCCGAAGGTCGGTTGTTTCGGAGTGCCGATGCCGAAACTATGAAACTTCGAGTCCGGTCCGACCCTGCAAGACCAGCCCGCCTCTTTCGCGCCATCTTGGGCATAGTAATAGATGCCCAACCCGCCCCGGTCGCCGTCCAGCCTCACCAAGAAGAGCATCCCCGTGTATCCTTTGGCGGGCAGATACTCGTTGGGATCGAAGGCGAATTTGACCCAGCACTCGAAGGTTCCCTCCCGAAAATCAAGATGGTCCAGCGCGGGATAGGTCAGCGTGCCGGTGGCGACATCGGCGAAACGGATGGATTTGGGTTCCGCGTCCGCCTGCGCTGCAGCGGCAGACATGCCCGCCGTTCCCAACCCCGCGCCCAAGAGGCACCCAAGGACCAAAACTGAAAAATAGCGTCTGGACATGTCCGGTGTTCCAAGGCGCTCCCGGAGCATATGGAACCCAACCTTCCATACGCCGGTGCTTGTGCCGTGGCAAAAACTTTGTTATGCAACACGTTGAATGCCTGAACAACCGCACGTCAGCATGGAGACCGTCGCCAAGCGGGCGGGCGTGAATCGCTCCACCGTCTCTCTATCGCTGCGCAACGACCCGCGTCTGCCCGCCGAGACGAGGGACCGGATCCAGTCGATCGCCCGCGAACTCGGCTACCGACCGAATCCCGCCGTTTCCACTTTGATGTCGGGAATCCGCAGGCGGCGTTACGTGAGGGATCGAGAGACAATCGCCCTCGTTTTCCAAATTCCGGCCCGGCTGGCGGCGGAACAACGGACAAGGGTATCCGACGGCTACTTGTCGGGCGCCACGGAGCGCGCCGATCAACTCGGCTTTCAACTGGAACAGTTTTGGGGCAAAGACGAAAATTTGAGCGCTCGGCGCCTGAGCGACATCCTTCAGACTCGCAACATTCGCGGGGTATTGCTCTGGCCAGTGGAAGCGGCGCGGGGACACATCTCACTCGACTTGTCGAAGTTCGCCGTCGCGACCCTGGGTTACTCGGTGTGGAAGCCGGACATGCACCGCGCCGCCGTGAACCACTATCAGGGCGTGATGCTCGCGCTACGAACGCTCCGTCGACGCGGCTATCGGCGAATCGGTTTGGCGATCAATGCGAAGACCGACGAACGCGTCAATCACCAGAACACGGCCGCGTTCTACGTGTTTCGGGAGCAGCTTCCGCGACGAGACCGCGTCGATCCCTTCATTGCCAGGCAATTCGATCAGAAACATTTCACGCGTTGGTTCGAAAAGCAGCAGCCCGATGCCGTGCTCGGCAACGCATCCACGATCCTGTCGTGGTTGCGTCAGTGCAGGAAGCGGACCCCCGAGGACGTTGGCTTTGTCCACCTGCAATGGGAGGAAGGTCCCGCCACCTGCGCAGGGATTCGTCAAAACGCGAAAGACGTAGGCGCCGCCGGGATGGGGCTGATTGTTGCGCAGCTTTATGAAAATGAGACCGGACTCCCTACCCGTCCGAAGTTGGTGCTCATTCAGGGAGATTGGATCGAGGGCGGAACCGTCCGTCCGCGTCTGATCTGATTGAGCGAACGATTTGCTGCGCGCCTCTTGTCATTATGCCTTTTGCTGCTTGCCAAGCAGAGCTTGGGCGCTTTCGAAAACGACGTTGGAGATGGAAATGCTCTCCATCACATCATGCGCAAGTTTTTTGCCGGCTCGGTGAATGAGCATGGTCGCTTCGGTCATGACCTCCTTGACTTTGGGGTGATCCGGTTGGCCGGGAAAACCCATGGATTGCGCCAGGTCGTTGGGGCCGCCCGTGAAAAGATCAATGCCGGGCACGCTCAGGATGTCCGGCAGATTGGCCACGGCCGTCGCGCTCTCGATCTGGGCGATGACGAGGATGTTCGCGTTCACGTGCGTCATCCACCCTTTGCGATCTTCAAAAAAACCAAAACGGTTGCCACGGGTCGAACCAAAACTGCGCTTGCCCTCCGGGCTGAACCGGCAGGCTTCGGCCAGGGCGACGGCTTGCGACCGGGTGTCAATGTTCGGTCCCGTGATTCCCATGATGCCGCGATCAAGATAATCCAGGATGGTGGACGCCTCGATTTCGGGAACACGCGCGATAGGGGTCAGACCGGCCTGGTCGGCGGCGCGGCACAGACGATCGAGACTCTCTCTGGTAAAAGCGCCGTGCTGGCCGTCAAAGGACACGAAATCCAATCCGGCGATGCCCATCAATTCCACGATCTCCTCCGATGGAAAGTTCAACACTGCACCCAGCGCTTTTCGACCGGCGCGCATTCGTTCCAGAATCTTGTTTGTTTTCATGATTTTTTTGATGGGGAACTGTCTCAGGCTATGATGGTCCGCCGATTAAGGGCAAGGCGCAAGGGCTAGCAGTTTTCGAGACGCGGGAAATCCGCTAGGTCGGGAAGGGAAGGAAGCGCAAATGAAATCCAGGCGGTTAAAGCTTCCAATCTTCACCCTCAGGATTGCATTCTCATCCCGGACGCTGCAATCCTTCCTGCGCCATGGCTGAGAAACAACCGCTGATCCCCGTCGAACGACTGGACAACCTCATCCACGAGGTCCGAGGGGAGAAAGTCATGCTGGATTCCGATCTGGCGCGGCTTTATGGCGTCACGACCAAACAGCTCAATCGAGCGATGAAACGAAATGCCGATCGGTTTCCTGCCGATTTTGTGTTCCAGCTTACACCCGACGAAGTCGAAGCGATGCGGTGCCAATTTGGCACCGCATCCACTGCGGCGGGAGCGCCCATCCGGTCGCAAATTGCGACCGCATCCAAACGCAATGTCCGCTTCCTTCCCTACGCCTTTACCGAGCACGGCGCGATCATGGCGGCCAATGTCCTGAACAGTCCTCGCGCCGCCCAGATGAGCGTGTTTGTGGTGCGGGCGTTCATCGCCATGCGTCGCGCTCTGGCCGACAGCCGCGGGCAGGCCCGCAAGCTGGCCGCGCTGGAAAAGGAACTCAAAGAGCGGCTCGATGTCCACGAAACCGCCATTGTCACCATTCTCCAGCGCGTCATGGACATCATTGATCCACCGCCGCCTCCGCCCCATCCGCCGCGCCGTCAAATTGGCTTTCAGGTGAAAGAGAAATCTGCTTCTTATTTGGTGCGCAGCGGCAGAAACGCCCGATCCCGCAATCACGCGGCGTTTCGCGCAAAGGCCGGTTGAAAACATGAAGGAGAAATTGATCATCGAGAAAAACTAAAACAAAATTCATTTCGCGTAGCTTCAGTAAAAAACGGGAAATTTTGATCGAAGAACGGCGCTTCGAGCAGCGCGAAATCCGCAGTTACGAAAGCCAATAGGTTAACGCCCTGTGGCATCTTGATTTCCATCACGGCTCGCTGCGAGTCCTGCTGGACCATGGCCAATGGGCGTATCCGCTGCTCTTGGGTCTGCTCGATGATCATTCCCGTCTCTGTTGCCATGCGCAATGGTATC
>JACQHZ010000123.1 GCA_016198745.1 Verrucomicrobiota bacterium | reverse complement strand
CGTCGCGGCGGCACGACGGTTCATGTCTGCAACCAGTATCCGTCCGGTCTCACGGAATCGGAATTCAAGACGTCTTGAATTCCGATTCCGTGAGACCGGACGGATACTGGTTGCAGACATGAACCGTCGTGCCGCCGCGACGATACAGGAACTGGACGATATGCGGTTTGCCGCGACCACGACGAAGCGGTTCGTTCTTGAGCACCAGGCGATCAGCCACAACCAGATCGGGACAAGGAATGAAGAACCATTCCCCTTGGCGCACGAACGCGGCGTTCTTGCGGCTGTGGCGATCTTTGGCCTTGAGCTGAACATTCGATTGAATCTGGCGCACAAAGGGCGGTTTCAGCGCTTCCTTGGCCTCCGCCACAGTTGATCCGCCGGGCGTCGCGGCCACGAACCAATGACGCTCGTCATGTCCGCAGAGGAATTTCTCGGTGAACGGAAGGGGAGGGCGACCATCCCGAGGCTCGAATCCTTTTACCATCAACAGCAGGTGGCGGGCCAACGGCTGAACATCCAGTGTGGTGAACTCCGCCTCGAAATCAGGACGCACCCGCAGTTCAAAGAACTCGCTGTTGCCCTCCTTCTGAACATCCAAGGTAAACAGGCGACCATCGCGCGCGCCCCAGGCGGAGCGAGACGCAAGCGCGCCGATCTTCACGCGGGCGCCCAGCGCCGCGAACTTCGCGTTGATGTTTTTCGCATTCATGTTCACTCAATAATTAAAGGCTACATAAAATGTCGCGCCTGCGACGCGCTTCAATCCGGATCACCCCAGCGCAGGTCGGCCACCCTTTCCTGGCGGGTCAGACAATCCTTGCGGGTGCCGCACCAATGATTCTTGCGTGGATTATCCGAACCATGTTTGGACCACGAGCCATGACTATAGTGAGCGAGGACGAACTGCTGACGCAAAGAGGCAACATCATCCATCGTGGCAACCAGGCGAGACTCACCATCGTCCGAGAAGTGAACTCGAAAATGCACCCACGGAGCCGCATGGACGATCTTGGCCACGCGCGCCCATTGGGCCTTAACCCGACACAACGCCGCGCGACGACGACGCGCCCGAACCTTCTCCGCCGAACGATCTTGAAGCAAATCCATCAAAGCCTCCATCCGTTTCGCCCGTGGAGATCATCCCCACGGGCTTTCTACTGTTGGCGGCCTCGATGGATTGATTTGCATTCATGTTTTCGTCTTTACCAAGCATTCGCATCACTCTGTATAGGCGGACAAAAAATGTCCAAAGCCTGCCCCGTTCCATCCAAATGAGACCGGCTTGGTTGCCGTAGCACCAGATGCGGCGGAATCCGGTTGCAAATCTGGTTCAAAGTTATTAGAGAATTGTGGATGGCTGTTAAAATGAATCCACCCGAAGATCGCTGCCAAGTGTGTGGCGTTCCAACAGAAAATTATGGCCCTTCATCATTTGGCGCCTTTTCATTTTCAATGTGTGAAGATTGTGAAGAGGCAGGACGACAACCCTGGGCAGACATTGTTGGTTTTTTATGGCATGCGGGACTTAACACGACGGACAACCTTGATGAGCATTGGGGTTCAAGGGTTGCTACTGCGCTCACGGCGGAGGGCAAGACCAAAGATGACTTGATCAGGGATCTTAAGGTGGCGCAAAGAAATATCCACAAAGAAGGCCCTCAACCGGAGACTGTTGGCAATTTTTATTGGTACAGTTCCCTTGAGAAAACCCACGATAAGCATTGGCACCAGATTGAGCTTGAATGGTCAGACAACAGCCCCACGCTTCTTTGGAGAAGGGAGAAACGACTGCAGAAAATTGAGCCTGAACTTAAAAAAGCCCCGTGTGTTGTTTTCCACACCTTCAAACATGGGGGGCGTGAGTTGCATCTTGCCCTCACGGAGCAGTTGCGAAAGAAGGCTCTAAAGGATGGAACCTGGGGATCACGGGAAATGCTGATCACGCTCAAGAATGCCGCCTACGGTTTCGACAGAAAAGCGAAACGCAGTCGCGCCGGGCGCAGCGGCATCTTTTTGCTTGACCGGTCCTTTCAAAAACCCAATCCGATGATGCGCAAGATCTTTGACCGGTTTTTGGATAAGAAAGATGGTGGTGCGAAGAAAATTGCGCAGTTTTTGGATGTTCCAAAGGAAAAGCTGGTGCCGGTGCGACTGGTGTCACATCACATGCGTTTGGTGGGGGTTTTGGTTGCTACCCCAAAGGCTGACTGGCTGGTCTTGGTGGATTGCGACCGTTCCATTTGAAGCAAAGGATTGCCGGAGTGGCGGGACGGGCCAATCTTCAGTCTGATCTCGACACTTCACATTTTTCCATGCCCTTTCATATCAGCTTTTGGAAAATGCCTTCAACTTCCGAAAGAATTGCCTTCGGAAAATAATGCGCGAGGTCGCGGGTTCCCAGCGGATTTCCGCGCAGGAGATGAGCTGCAAGACCTTGAAAACCCCTTTCGGGAAAGGCGGCCTTGACCTTCATGAAGTATTCGCCGCGCGAAGGGCCGGGTGGCGGAAGAGGCCCGAACCGGGCCAAGAGTCTGCTTTGAAAATGAGGGCCTTTTTCAGATAGGCGCAGTTCTTCGACAAAGGCGTGAAGGGGTTGGATGATCTGACACAGCTCTTCATCCGCAGGCATCCCCTCGTCAAGAACCTGAACGATGTGTGAAAGCGGCCAGGAAGCAGGAGGCCCCGGTTCCAGCAATTGCTGTTTTTTCCATGCGAGAAGGGAATCCTCGTAGTGATTCCGATGGACCGGAACCTGGTGAATCGCTCCGTCGGGGAAAGTCACTGCCGTCAGCATCCCGCCTCGAACCGCGTCGGTGTCCAGTGCATAAAGCCCCTTGGAGACGAGAACCACGCGGTCGTAACGGATGTGCCCGATGCAAAACGGCTTGTCGCACCGCATCTGCGAGAACCAGACCGGAACGCCTTGATGATCCCGTTCGATCTCAATCGAAGCGCCACCCACCGCCGCGGTGAAGTAGGGATCCTGCGCCGCGAGAGGCAGGCGGGGATCCAGTCGGGCATGGGTGACAATGGCCAGCGGCGTCTCGATGACCGCCGGCAGGGTTTCCAGCCAGGCCGCCCATTCCTGTTGGGCTTCCGGGGCAAGAAGGCTGAGCGACTGCCGCTGGCTCCAGGCCGGCTTGGATGTTCCTCGCACCACCCGCATCACGCGCCGCTCATGATTGCCCAGGGCACTGCGGGCATTGGGGGTGCTACGGAAAAATTCCGCAACCTTCCATGAATCCGGACCGCGATCCAGAAAATCGCCCACCGTGATCAGGAAGTCATCGGGCCCAAAATCAAGTTTGGCCAGCAAGCCTTGGAATTCCTGCCAGCATCCGTGGATATCGCCGCAAACGATGAGTCGCCGGCAAGACGCGCCGATGGCCAGATACGGAACGGCGGAAGTTGTGGACTGGAAACTCATATCATCCTGAATACGGCCGGACGTTCTCACAGCCAACCGATGGGCAGGTTTTCGGTTGTTCGATCCAGAGGAAATCCTTCCGAACTCAAACTCAAGACCGCGCCGGGAGGTTGCGACCATTCGAGGACACTTGTTGGATTGCCACAATAAGTTTTGGTGTCGAAACGCGGAGGTGCGTCGCACACGGATGGAGATCGCATCCGACTCTGTCGCCAGATCATGATCCGGGTTTCCCTGTGACACCCTCACGCTTCGGGTGCTGGAGAAGGCGCCGCTGCAACTCCGTGACCGCCTCGAATGAAAAGCGCTTGGCGGGATCCTCCTTCCCAGCCTTTTCCCGAATCAACTCCGCCAGGGCGCGCATTCGTTCCACCTGGTGCGGAAATGCCGTGGGCACTCCTCGACCTCTCCACTCAAGCGAAGCCACCCGACGACGGTTGCCGTCGTTGTCAAAAACCAGGTCGTATGCATCGGCATAGCCCATCTCCTCAAATAGGATTTCAGGCTCGATCTCCGGGAGCGACGGATCTTCGTACAGCCGGTGACCGCTCACGGCATCAAGCCAGAGACGCAGATCACCCGGAACCCGCCACTCCCTTGAGCGTGAGCAGGGTAATTGATGGCGATGCTTACACGCTATTTGATGGACGGAGTCTGCGGATTCCCCTGGTCCCGGACAGCTGGGGAAGAAGTGACAACCTTACCCGTCACAGAGTGGCCGAT
>JACQHZ010000127.1 GCA_016198745.1 Verrucomicrobiota bacterium | reverse complement strand
AATTGGCCACCCAGAGGGTGGCCAAAACACGCGGGACGCGTGTGCTCCCCTCGCAAAAATTTCTTAAACTCAATTTTCGGGAACTCATTCTCTTCCCCTCTGAAATGGGTTGAAAAACATGCTTTTTTCAAACTTATGGGACGTCTCTGAAACTTTGTAGCGGCGTCCCGCCTTGGCGGGATGAAGCGCCGTCCATCGGGAGCCTGCCCCGAAAGCATTCGGGGCAGCTATATCTCGCGGCGTAGTTTTGCAAGAAGTTCAGCATTATTCTGATATCTTGAAACCCACGAGACGAAAGTCTTTTTCAGCGATGCGCAATTGAATGGCGCCAGCGTTAACCGGCATCGTTTCCCCGGAATAACCGTCGGCAGCCGTCAGTTTTCCCGTTGTGCGACCCCCAAGGGATTTTATATTCACCACCACCAGGCCGTCAAACGGTTGGTCCGACAGGTTGCTGAAAGCGACCAGGGCGGCATTTTTTTTCTTCCAAAAAGATATGTGGAGCGGCGGCGCACCGTTTCCCTGGGTCGTGAATATCGCGCTGTGTTTCCAGAAAGGAAAAAACTCGCTGGCCCCGATTCCAAATTGATCCTGCGCGGCGCACAATTTGTTCAATTCCGGAATGTTACAGTTGAACCCCCACGGTTGAATTCCCAGCGGCAGCGTCCAGGCAACCAGGGTGCGCGTCGGCTTGGGGTTGTTCCAATCTTCCGCCGCGAGTTTGGGGAGAAAAACCGGCGCGGTTCCGAACTGGATGCCAAACATCGCCCGCAAGCGCGGCATGGTCAACAATTGCGAATAATCGTTGGTCACCTTTTGCCCAACGCCGCCGAGTCGCTGCTGATACGGTTCTCCGTCAAGAATCATGTGACAAAACGAAGCCAACGGCGCCATCATTTGCGAATAGTTGTGGAGGATGAACCACGGGTCTTTTCCTTTTTCCTGGAACAAGATGTAAATCAGTTTGCGCAATTCGCGATCCGCAAAAATCGGATACGTCGGCGCCGTCTTGCCATCGCGCCTGTAACCGCAATAGACGGGGTTGGTGTCCTGCATCACGGTGCCATAATCATAATAAAACCCGTCGATGTTGTACTCGGCGATGGCTTTCTCCGTTGAGAACAAGAAAAAATCGCGCCAGGACTCGCTCGCGGGACAGACACAATCATGATAAAAACCGCGTATGGCATAGGTCCAAGTGTCGCGGCACGCTGGATTTCGCCATTCCTGGTTGTAGTAACGGTATTCAGGAACATTGTCGCCGACGCCGTTTGAGGTTACATAAACCAGGTTCTTGACGCCGGCCTCCTTCGACAAACTCTTGATAAATCGTTGCGCGTCGAGAGCGGGATACGGCAGACCGGGTTTGGCATGGTATTCAGCGCCGGTGGTGTAACCGGTGCTGACGATCGGGCGGGTCGTGGTGCCGACGCAACTGGCAAAACGCGTCGCCGACCAACTCTCGGGCAACGGCCGCGCCGGCGTTGCCATCAGACCGAAGGTGAAATTCATCGGCGCCGCAAGCTCGATGGGCTGATCCACCATCCTGATGCGCATGATGGTCCGCCGGTCCGTTCGCATAATCTCGATTGCCCTGGTTGGATCGCGCAACCGGAAGGACTCGTCCGATTCTGCGAACCAGGCGACGCCGCGTTCATCATTGCCGATCCAGAGGTGCGGCAGAAACGATTCTTTCCAATCATCGCGCACTTCGCCTTCCAGGTCCATGACGCCCCATTTCTGCCGATGTCCTGCATACGGATATTTCAATGTCGCGCATTCAGGTTTAAGCGGAACTTCAAGGGCCAGGCCGGAAATCATCACGCCCGATTTCTTCCGCGGGCGCAGCGCAACATCGAACCGCAACAGGCCGTCAAACTCGGCGCTCACCTTGGTTGTCAGATCAAGATCGCGCGATTTGCAGTCTTGCTGGAACGCGACCCGGTCCGGAAATTTCTCGATCCATTTGCGTTGGCCGGGGTCGAAGGATAACTCCTGATGGTCCGTCCCGCCGAGGCGGCGATTTGCGGTTACGATCAGCGCCACCGGGCCGGCCAGGAGGTCTTCCTTGGCGGCCGCCATTTGCTGCGGGAACGGTCCATCTGCGAACCGGCTTTCGGTTTGCAACGTCTGGATTCGGTTGTCGCCAAGCACCGCGATGGCTTTCCAGGGTTTGGGCACAATATGGCCGGCGGCGAGTTTTTTTCCGAATCCGAGCCATTCGGCGTTGCGAAAACTCAGCCATTTTTCCGTTTGCTCGAAGGCGCCGAGATTGCCGCGCGCGGAAATCCGCACGGCGTATTCCTTGTCGGGGAACAAGGCGAGATCGAAAACCTGTTCGCCTTTTCGGGCGGCGGCAACTTTTTCTTTCCGCGACGCCGTTTCCTTGCCGGCGGAATTGACCAATGCCATGGAAAGATCGAATGGCGTTCCGATCTCGCGGTTGAGTTCCCAGGACACAACGAGTTTCCCGTCTTTGCTCAGTGCAGTCAGCGTGACGTCCAGCGCGCGCTCCACTTGGAAGGGCGTCACCTGGTTGAACAACTCGCCTTGCGGCGACAGAATTCGCAGGGAAGCGAAATACTGTCCTTCGGCCTGCAATCGGGTTGAGAAATCAAAATTGCAAGTGTCGCCTTCAAGCGCCTGGACGGATTTTTTTTCATCGGCCAGCAGCGCCCCGGGGATCGCGTCAAATGAAGTTATACTGCCTTTGTCCAGAATCGTTTGGAGCGGTTTCTTGATGGCGTGAGTGATCACATAAGCGCCGGAAACCGGCGCGACGAAAGCGCCTTGGGCGCCTTTTTCGTCCGTTGCCAGCGTTTGAGTCGCCCGGACCGCAACATTCGTTCCGCCAAAAACAAAACGCGCGAAGCGCGTCACATCGCTGTAGGCAAGATTGAACGTGACCGTGGTGAAGGCGGACGGACGGCTCCAGTTGCGGCCGAAATTGAATTGCCATTCCTCGCCCGGCCGGGGCGGCGCGACGCCGAGTTCGCGGAACGGGATCACGGCCTCCGCTTCCCATTCCGCGGCCGAAACGCGCGACCGACTCCGCCAATTGCCGTTCCAGGAGGGATCGCCGTCTTTGCTGTCGTAATGCGCGTCCAGCGAATTGAAAACCAGCTGATAAAGCGGCTTTGCGGCCGTCGGCGACGGCGCCAGGAAAATTTCAAAAGAATCGTCGGTGTAAACCGCGCCATCATGTTCTTTCACTTCCGCCTTTGGCTTCTGCGTGATTTTCGAGCCAAACCGGCAGTAGAGATTGTCCGCATCGTAAGCAAGTTTGACAGTGGTCTGGCGCGGCGCCCATTGCAAAGCGGGTATCTCGAGAAAACCGGTGATTTCGGTTGCGCGCCGCCATTCGTCCGGCGCCTCGGCGGGCGGTCGCGCGAGAAATGGAACCACGGTTTTCAATCGCACCGGCGCGGTCGCGTTGGTGGTTCCGACCGCCGCTAGTGGTTCGGGCGTGTTGCGCTTCAGATAATCCGCGAGAAAATAATGTTTGACGCGTTCCGGGGCAAGCGGTTTGCCGAAAACCCGCAGTTCATCAATGACGGTGGCATCGGTGATCGAGCAAAACATTTCTTCGCCAACGTGCGACGGCAGTTGATCTTCAGCGATGGCGGTTTTGCCGGCCAATTCGCCGTTCACATAGAGTTTCAGCCAACCGGTGTCCCAAGTGAACGCGAAACAGCGCCATTCGCCTTTGCGCCACGACCGAATCTCGGTTGGCAAGGTTTGGTCGGCGCCAGCTTTGCCCAACGTCAGGTAGAGCATGGGATTTGGCAATTTGAAAAACTGAAGCTTATCGCCGCCCGATACTCCGGTCCGACAGGCGTTAAAGAAATAGTTGTACTCGTTGGTCTTCATCGGGTCCCAGCGCAGCGGCTGGATCCAGAGCATGACCGCGCCCCGGCGCGGGTTGAAGTTGTCTTTCAGTTCATAAGCCAAACGGTCATCCGCCAACACGATCGCTTTGCCGGCGACCCCGTCCACGAACTTGGGCGCATGCGGCGACTCTTTGGCCGACGCGTTTCCCTTGGCATAGGCGGCCTTGACGGAATCGTCAAAGGGCACGTGAACCAATAACTCGTCTTCGTTGTCGCCGGCCCCGAACGTGCTCGCGGCCGTCGGCCACGCCGCAAGCAAGCAGACCAGGCAAAACCTCCCCGCGGCGCGGCGCCAAAAAGCGGGTTCTATAATTTCAACGGCACCGCTCATGGTTTCGCCGGCTTGAACGGTTGGGTGAACGCTTGGTCGCGCGCTTTCCAGCGCCACTCGATGATCAACGAGCCTGCGCCCGCGCTCCACCAGGTTGCGCCCAGCGCCAGACCGGAGGCGCCGCCTTGGAATTCTCGCGATGCAAAGGGGGCTTCTTCAATGATCTTTTCCTGATCGCACCAAACATCAAACGTTTTTTCCTCAAGATCGTAATTCAACGTGATTTCGTGCAGCCGATTGGTGGGATATTGCACTTCGGTCGTCCGCTCGCCTTGTGAAGTCAGACGGCGGAACTTGCCATTGGGGTCCCAGACGACATTCGGTCCCTTTGTTTCGAGCTGTTTGTCGCCGAGAACGGAAACATCGAGCCAACTGGCCGACGGCGCGGGCCGGCCGACGCACAGAAACACCTGTCCGTAACGTTCGCGATGGCCAATGGAACAAACCCCGAGCACGCTGGGCTTGTTGTGCGTGCCGCTGTTCCATTCGAGCGCAGGCACGGGTTTCGGGGCAAATGGCGGGTCCAAAATGCGGATGAACGGCCAGCCGCCGTTGTTCAACAACCAGGTGACATCAGGATTTACCTTGGTGTAGTCCTTGCCTTCCGCGCCGGTGTCAAGGTCGGCGGAGAATAGTGTTCGCTCCGCCGCGCAAATGGAAGCCCCTGCGCGGAAAAGAAAGATCAGGATGAGAATGTATTTTACCAAACGGACGGGAACATGGACTACAGATTTAACGTGTGGCACAGCCGCCCCCGGCTGTGCTTTTCCCTTTTGGACACAGTCCCGAATGCTTTCGGGGCTGTGCAACGAGGCAAACAACCACAGCCGGGGGCGGAGGAGGTAGGGAAGAAGGGATCCGGGGCGGCTGTGCCACACATCAAGCTGGAGAAACTTGTTCAAGTTGTTTTGCGGCAGTTTTCCAACCGTTGAACCGTTGAACCCCTGAACCGTGAACCTGAGCAGTCACTTTTCATGGTAATTTCCAGGGTTTATCGTCTGCGACGGCCGCCTGAAGCTGCGGATCGGAGGCTTTTAGAAAGCCGGCGTGGCCATCGAAATAAATGAGGTTAACGCCGCCGTTATGCCGGGCATTGGGTTCCGGATACCCCGCCGCGTAGCCGATGGGAAAGAGGCCGTTATAGTCATATTGAGGCAGCGCTGCGTCCGTGCCTCGCGCGTCAGCCGCAAAAATAGAGGCGGCGGGTTGCGTGATGCCGGATAATTTCACCGGCGTCTGGTGAAGGCCAGCCCCCACCGCGCCGACCCAATCATTGATGTTGTAGTGATGAAAAGGCGGAGAGCGTTTGTCGTCCAGGGATGGGTTGTTGCTCCAGCTTGGACAACTCCAGACAGTCCCTATTCCCGAAATGCCACCGGAACCATAATAGGTCGCCGGGCCGCCGAGATAGGGTACGATCAGATCTTTCCACGTGGTACGGTAACTGCCGCCCCAGTTCCTCCAGGTTGCGCCGCTTGAAGTCCAGTCCGCCGAATACGGAATGCCATCGTCGTTTTCGTTGGCGTACATGATCATCCCCAATCCGATCTGATGCAGATTCGATTGGCATTTGGCGGCGCGCGCGCTGTCCTTCGCATTTTTCAGCGCCGGCATCAGCATCGCCGCCAGAAGGGAGATGATGGCGATGACCACCAGAAGCTCGATGAGGGTGAAGGCATGAGATGATGGAATGTTGGAATGATGGAATAATGGGATGATGGAATGATGTCCGGCTATTTGTCTCGCTCGTTCGCTAGGTCGAAACCGTCCTTTGGCGGATGAACTGTTCATAGTGGGATGCTGATAACTGATAACTAATAACTGCTCACTGATGATCCGCCTTCGCCGAGGCTATGGCGGACAAGCTGGTCACGGCTCACGGTCACATCCTTTCCCCGCTCGATTCCCGCACCACCAACGTGGGTTGCACGCGAACTTGCCGCGGTAGTGTGGACGGATCGTCGATTTGCGCCATCAGACGTTCCACGGCAGCCTTGGCAACCGCCGGATTATTGATGTCCACCGCTGTCAGCGGAACTTCCACCAGCGTGTTCAGCGGCGCGTCGCCTATCGCCACCAGGGCCAGGTCTTCGGGCACGCGCAACCCCGCGCGGCGCGTCTCGCGCAACAAGGCGGCCGTCAATTCCGCGTTGTAACAGAGGATCGCAGACGGTCGTGGACGTAACGCGGCGATCTGACGCCATAATTCGGCGGGGACTCCGTCCACTTTCCATGGCAGCAGCAGCGTATCGTCCATGGTCATTCCCGCCTCTTTCAAGGCGCGGCGATTTCCGCTCAAGCGAACCGTTCGGCAGGCGCCCGGCTGATGATCCAGCACGAAAACAATGCGCCGATGTCCTTGTTCGATGAGATGCGCGGTCCCGATGCGCGCCGCGCCGGCCACATCGTGGAAGACGCAATCCAAGTCGCGGCGCAACGACATGTCAACCGCCACCAAGGGCAGGCCGTTTTTGCGGATCGCCGCCAATCGTTCGGGAAACACGCGTTGCGTTGAAACGATGATCACACCGTCGCAACGACCCCGCACAAAGGTGCGGTACGCGTTTTCGTTATCTTGCGGTTGGCGGAGCAGTTCGAGGTTGAGACGATAACCATGCAACGCCACATGGGCTTGGATTTCCTCAATCAACTCATAAACATACGCATAACGCAGGCTGTTGGGAGTGGCCAGGACGACGGTGTGCGTCCGGCCGAGCCGCAGACTGCGCGCGGCATGGTTGGGGGCATACCCCATGATCTGCGCGATCCGCTGAATGCGCGCCGCCCTTTTCTCCGAAACCCGTTTGCGTTCTGCGCCTCGATTGAGGGCAAGCGAAACAGCCGTATGCGATACGCCGGCGCGTCGGGCGACATCATGAAGCGAGATGGCCTGTCTCATCAAGCGCCCAAGGTTTCACGTTAAACCCAAGGTGTCAAGCGCAAATGCGTGGAATGCCGCATGATTTTTACATTGCGATCATGGAACCTCAGTCGCCGACAAAGGCGTGAGCGCGACCCTTGGGAGCGACGGAAGCGGCGGCCTCGACAGGCATGTCCTTCGGTATCGTCCGGGCGAGATTTCGCACTTTTGGGTGAAGACCGTGGTGAAATAATGAACATTCTTGAAGCCGCTTTCGACCGCCGCCTCTTTGGGCGTCAGACCGTACTCAAGGAGAAGTTGAGCGTGCCAGACCCGGAGGAGGTTCACGTAGTTTGTAAAGGTGGTATGAAAACTCTTTTTGAACAGATGGCTCAGATAATTCGGCGAAAGCCCCACCGTCCTGGCCAGCAAACGGATTTCCAGCGGTTCTCCAAATCGGGTTTCCATGATTTTGAGGAGCTTGTCCAGAGGTTCAAACTCGATGCGCAACGGAGGCTGCGTGACGCTCCTTGTGCTCCGTTGAACGTCCTTGAGCAACTCGATCACCAAGCCGCGCGTTTTCATCTTCCAATGCGGTCCACGCGCTTGGATGCGGCCGATCAAATCGCGAAAGAACGAGCCGTGATCGCCGCCGGAAGCGACGCCGCGCAACCAATAGGCCTCGAATTTTCCCCTGCGATACAACGAGAAATTACACAAGGCATGGCCGCCAAATGGCACAACCCAGCACGCCTGGTAAGGTTGTCCCGCCTTGCAGCAGGTCTCGTAGTGCCATGCGCCGGGCGCGATGACCACAATGTCGCCCGCTTTCAGAACGAACATGCGCGTCATGCCCACCAGCATCATCTTGCCGGCAGAACAGATTGCCAGTTCATAGAGTCCGTGCGTGGCGGGACCGCGCAACGGCGGTTCTTTGGCGAGCTTATGACCAAGCAGTCCTGGCTCAATCAGTCGGATCGGCGATTGCGACTGCAGCGCCGCGCGGACCGCCCATTTCAACGGGGAGCATGCTCGATTTTTGGAAACCATGGCGGCGTTTATTTGAAGCAACCAGCGCGGCGTTTGTCCACCCTGCTGTGGCGCCTCAATTCGGCATCGTAGTTATTCATAAAAGAATTGCCCGGACGAAACTTCATCGGCCGCAACAAACGTGCTACGGTAAAAGTGTGAATACAGTTCAGGCCCCGAATCAAGATCGCTTCACGGAGCAACGGGCGGCGTTCACCCTGATTGAGTTATTGGTGGTCGTCGCGATCATCTCGATCCTGGCCGCCTTGCTGTTGCCCGCTCTTTCGGCTGCAAAGGAAAAGGCTCGGCAGGCAACCTGCATGAACAATCTAAAACAGATTGACCTCGTCATGCGCTTCTACAGCGACGATAACCAGGATGTCATCCTTCCGTATTACCAGGTGGTGGGTCCCTCAGACGCGAATCGCTACTGGTTTCACCGTCTGGTTTATCTCGGCTATCTTTCGGAAAAACCGCTCGGACGAGAAACCAACCCGCTCGGCTGGTGTCCAACCGACATAAGGCTGATGCAGGCGTTGCTGGCCGCAGGCAGTTCCTCTGTTGGTACATTCGAGGGTGCGAATTACCAGCCCCGCGGCGCCATGTACGGTTTGAACGCGAACTTGCAGCCATCGGGCGAGTTTCGGAAGTTCGCTGACTGGCGCGGCAAGGAAGAAAAGATGATTTTCATTGGCGACGCGCGAAACAACAGCATCACTTACTACCTGGTGAATCCTCCACCTGACTATCCCAGTAAGGTCTGGTTCCGTCACAACGGGCGGGCCAACGTCGTGTTTCTCGACGGTCACATCGAGTCGCACTCCAGCGCCAGTTTGGATGCTCAGACTGCTGCATACGGAGGCTGGTTGGACACGCTGTGACGAGCGCCGCGCAAGCCGCTGCCGTTCTGCCAACCAAGATGTAGAGATGGCCCTTCCCTCGATGCTCAAAACTGCTCATCTTGTGTTCCTTGCTGCGCTGAGTTGCCAGGCTTCGCTGCGGGCCGTCGAGATTACACTTCAAAACTTCGGGAGAATGAAACGGGAAGGCGCTGCCGAAATCATCGCGCCACGAGCGTCCGCGCCGCCCAAGATTGATGGCGACCTCTCCGATGCCTGTTGGGACAAGACCGCTGCCGTCAAATCCTTTTGGCTCGGCGGGACGGCGGAACTCGCAGAGGATCAAACCATCGCCTGGGTTTGCTTCGACGAGTGGAATCTCTACATCGCGTTCGCATGCCAGGACAAGAAAGTGGTGGGCGCACACTGCGAGCACGACACCAAACAAATCTGGCAGAACGACGCCGTCGAGGTCTATCTCGCGCCCGAAGAAGATTTGCGCCGAGAACGCCAATTCATTCTCGGAATCGGCAACAGCAAGTATGACCGTCACGCCGGGCTGGGAGACCACAAGGCGCAGGTTGCTTGGAATCCAAAACCCGATTGGGAGGGTCGCATTATGCTACAGTCGTGGGGGTACACTGCCGAACTCCGTATTCCAATCGCTGCATTGGTTGACACTACAAAGGTTGCCGTGGATCGGGGCGCTGTTTGGAAGATGAAGCTCGCGCGGCTCGACTTCGGAGAGCATGCAAACGTGCGACTCAGTTCGTGGACGCAGATTGGGTCGAGTTCGGACGACCCGCACGCGGGGGGTGATCTGGTGTTCGAGGATCGGAATTTGTTGGCGAATGGCGGCGCGGAAACCGAGCAAGCAGATGGTTCGCCGGCCGGCTGGGAAGCGCCGGTCACAGGCGCTTCCCAAGCGGGACTTGCGCAAACCACCGAACCTCGTACCGAAGGCAGTCACGCCGCGAAAATCGTCGTCAGCGGCGGCAAAGGTGGAGGCTACCGCGTTCTTTTCGGCGCGCTTCCGTCCTTAACTCGGCCAACCGAGACCACCTACTTTTTTAGCGCGGATATCAAGGTCGAGTCCGCAAACGAGACGTTGGTCGCCTATGTCGTCGTTCCCCACGCGGACAAACCAGAACAGATTAACCTTAAGTACAACGCCGGCTGGCAAAAGGTAAAGGCCGCCCTCACCGTCGAGGCGGGCAAGTCGCCGGAGGTACCCTTCCTGCAAGGCGCCGCCGTATCGGGCAACCACCAGAAGGATTCAGGCGGCGGAACGATCTGCGTGGACAACGTCCGATTCGAGGTCGGTAACCTGGCAGAACTTGGCGCCGACCTCGACTCATCCTGTCTAACGGGAAATGCCACGGGCCCCTGGCACACCCGCAATCAGCGCGTCAATGGTACCTACGCCTACACCGAGCCGATGACCACGGCGGCGGAGTTCCCCAACTGGTTGCGTGGAGAACAACCTCCCGAGCCTTTCGCCTACGCGGGCGCCATTCCGTTCATGGCAGGGAAACTGACCGACGGACTTACCGCCACCGGCGTGCAGTGGAGTCTGTATTGGACTGGGCCGCTCGGCCACGATATCACGTTTGACCTTGGCGCGGAGTGCCTGATCACACGTGTGGAATTGGTTGGCCTGAACAATGTTGGCTTCGATTCGTTGTGGCTCAAATCGCCCGGCGAATCGCGCTACACGCTGGTCGGCGACAAGCACGATCTCATCGCATTCGACAGCGGCATCGTGACGCGCCAGTTCGACGATGCAACCAGCTTCGACAATGTCAACCAATCTGCTCGATGGGTTCGCGTCCAGCATCGCGCGAAAGTTCGAGAGCTTAATGAAGTGCGCATCTGGGGCAAGCCGTTCCCGAAAGACAAACCGGTCACTCGTAAACCGTACTTGCTCGCCAACGGCGCGACGCCGATCTCGAAACCGAAGAGCGAGCCCATTGTGTACGGAAATATTCCGCCCGTGTTCCCAGAGCCGCAGGAAATGAAGCTTGTAGGGGAGGCGCTGCCGTTGCAAAACGGCATGGTTATCGCCTACGAACCGGCCGACTCCGCGCGCGCGAAAGCCACGGCGGAAGTGTTGCGCGACGAAATGCGGGAGTGTTTTGGCCTCACGATGGAGGTGAAACCCGCGACCGAGGCCGGCAACGCCGACATTTCCATCGGCGAGTACAAGTCCGACAAGCCGCTGCCCCCGGAGGGTTACGTTCTCAACGCCGACGGCAAGCGCGTCGTGATCCATGGCCGCGACGCGCAGGGCGCGTTTTACGGAACACAGTCGCTTCTCAGCCTGACGCGGCGCAGCAAGAACGGCGGATGGGAAGTCACCGGCGCGATCATCCGCGATTGGCCTGATATGCCAATCCGGTACATTCAGGGACGACCCGTGCCCGAAAAGAACCTGATCCGCGCGCTGGCGCGTTTTCGAATCAATTATTACGAGCCGCAATATCGTCATCTCGCCGAGGCCGCCCAGTGGGACAAGGAAGCAGAGCGGTACTTTGTATCGTTTGTGCCGGCGCTGGATTTCAACACCGTTGTCCTCCAGCGTGATCCCAATCTGGTCGAACGCACGCCCGGCGAGAAACCCGAAGACCTCGGCGTCGGTCGCCGCAATGCGAACCCAAACCACTCGAAGACATGGGAGATTTATTTCAGCGAATGCGACAAATGGCTGCCGCAGTTCCACGGAAAGTTCGTCAACCTAAGCTGGGACGAGACCTATCAGATCCAGGGCGGCGCGCGCTGGAACGTCTCCGCCGAGAGCCGCGCGCTCAACCTGACCGCGTGGCAACTGCTCGCTCACACGCTCAACCGCATTGAGAAAAAGCTCAAGGAATACGGGAAGAGTATCATCATGCAGGACACGGCGTTCATGGGACATCATCGTTTGAGCTATCCAGGCGATCCCGATCCCGACTGGAATAAAGCGCTCGATCATCTACCGAAGGACACGACCTTCCTCGTCTGGCATCCCAAGGAAGTGAATGAGTTGCTCAAGTCCAAAGGCTTCGCCCAACTCGACTTTGTGCTCGACGAGACCGATTGGCGAAAGCGGAACCTGCCTGGCCCGTATCAAGGCGTGATCGCGTACATGGCGGAATCGGCGTTTACGCCGAACAAGTTGCTGGAACTGGCCGGTATCGCCTGGAACACGAAGGCCATTCGCCCGCAAGACCCGCAGGCAAGCTTGATCGTAAGCCACGCCATTCCGCTCTGGAACGCTCTCCATAAGGAACAACGACTTCCCAGCTTATACGCGACCAAGGAGGACTTTGTTCCGCTCGACATCGCGAAGGCCGCCAACCGCAGTCGCCTCGATGATGCGCCGTATGACGGCAAAGGCTGGGTGGACATGGGCGCGAACGTGGATTTGCGCGCGCTACCGTCGGGCGCGCAGGAGATGGCGGGCATCCCGTTCCGCATCCTCGATGAGAAGAAGAACGGTGGAAACAGCATCGTGATGGTGCAGAATCGCGGTTGCGTGGATCGGACGATGCCCTCCGAAGTGGAAATCGAGATGGGCAACACGCGCGCCGCGAGCCTGATTTTTCTGCATTGCCTCGACAATCGCCCTGGCCACAATTATCTTCGCCGCAAGGAACTCGCCGGCTTCTATTTCATCGAGTACGACGACGGCACGTACGCGAAGAAGGAGATCAAGTATGCCGTCAACACCGCCAACTGGGACGGCCGCCACGTAAACTCGGGCTACAACCCGAAAGGGCACAACATGACCGACGGCCAACTCGTCTGGCAGGGCGACACCACCTCTGGCTTGAAAGCGTATCTCTACTCGACCGAATGGGTAAACCCGAAGCCCGACAAACCGATCCGCAAGATTCTCTTCCGCACCGCGTACTCGTTGTCGAACATGAACCCGATGCTCTTTGCAATCACCGCGGTGAAATCGCAACTCGCGACACCGAACGACAAGCCAGCGGCGCTTCCATCCTCTGCTCAACTCGCTCCTATGAAACCCGTTGGGACACTCCTCGATTTGCGCGGCGGCAAGGACGAGTCCGAGAGTCGTTACGTGGCGCCTGACGGCACGATCATCCATGCCGAGGTGAACAACACCCTCGCCGACCACATTCGATGGGATGTGATCGAGTACCGTTCGTTCGTCGGCATGGCCAATCAGGACAGTAACAAATCCGTGCGGGCGAATACGCTGGAGTACACCTTCCCGCAGCCGACCGCGATGCGCGGCGCCCTGGTCACCGCAGCGTCCCGCATGGAACGCAAGGCGGAGAATTTTTCCCCTGCTGTGTACGACGTTTTCCTCGAACTCTCCGACGACGGCAAGACGTGGCGCGTTGAGAGCAGCATCAAAAACACGAGTCCCGAGGAGCACGGCCCCGTCTGGCTTGCCGTCCAGACGACCTCCGTGCAAAAAGCGCGCATCCGTGTGGAGCCAAAATCCGACACCTGTACGGGCATTGCGAACGTGCAGTGGTTCAAGCGCTGAGTGACCGGCCCGATGAAAGAATTGCAGATCGGGGTCATCGGCTTTGGCCTGCGCGCGGGACTGGTCCAGCACGCCCATCGCCCTGATTCCGACGTGAGAGTCGTTGCGCTGGCCGATGTGAACGAGCAGGCGTTGGGCAGGTTTCGCGAGAAGTATGGCGCAGACACATTCGTTACCAGCAACTATCGAGATTTGCTCGCACAGCGCGACATTGATGCGGTGATCATCCTCTCGCCTGATTTCCTGCACGCGGAACATGCCGTCACCGCGCTCGAAGCGGGCAAGGCGGTGTATCTCGAAAAACCGATGGCCGTAACCATCGACGGATGTGACCGAATTCTTCGCGCCGCACAACAGAGAAAGACGCGCCTCTATGTCGGCCACAACCTGCGTCATCACGCCGTCATGCGGAAGATGAAAGAACTCATCGGCCGCGGCGCAATCGGCGCGGTCAAGGCGGGTTGGTGCCGGCACTTCGTGGGTTACGGCGGCGATTTCTACTTCAAGGACTGGCACGCGGAACGGAGCAAGACGACGGGACTGCTGCTGCACAAAGGCACGCATGACATCGATATCCTTCATTGGCTTTGCGGTGGCTACACCAGACGCGTCAACGCCATGGGCGCGCTCACGCTGTACGACAGGGTGAAGAATTGTCGCGCCCCGGACGAGAAGCCCAACCCAATTCCGAAACTTGATAACTGGCCGCCGCTCGCCCAGAAGGGACTCAACCCGAATCTCGACGTGGAAGACCTGAGCATGATGCTGATGGAGTTGGATAATGGCGTCCTCTGTTCCTACGAGCAATGCCACTACACGCCCGATGTCTGGCGCAACTACACGATTATCGGCACGGAGGGCCGGCTCGAAAATTTCAACGACCGCCCCGGCGAGGCCGTGATCCGCGTCTGGAATCGTCGCACGATTTACAACGCCGAAGGCGATGAGCAGCATTTCATTCCCAAGGTCGAAGGCGGCCATGGCGGCGCGGACCCGGTGATCATGGCCGAGTTCCTCCGCTTCGTACGCGACGGCGGCCAGACCGAGACTTCACCGATCGCTGCGCGCCAAAGCGTCGCCGCGGGGTGCATGGCGACACAGTCGTTGCGCAATTGTGGCATCCCGTGCGACGTTCCGCCGCTTGACCCCGAGGTCGCGACGTATTTCAATCGGCAGAACTGATTATGCACTTCGCGCGCGGCTGGTACACAACTGAGATCGGCGACATGGACGTCATCGCTCATGACGACCGGCTGCATCTGTTTCATCTTTGTCTTCCCGGTCACGACGTGGTCGCGCATCTCGTTAGCGACGATGGGATGAATTGGATGCCCGTCGTCAACGCTCTCCGCACCGGCGACCCGGGTTCGTTCGACGACGACCAAATCTGGACGATGCACGTCTTTCCGTGGAAAGGACGTTTCTACATGCTCTACACCGCGCTCGCAAAGGCGGAGGACGGGCGATTGCAGCGCACGGGACTTGCCGTGTCCGACGACCTGATGAAATGGGAGAAGGTCGCACACAATCCCGTCGCCGTGCCCGACTCGCGCTGGTACGAGGCCGACCTCAACAACAGCGGGCGCGCGGACTGGCGCGATCCGTTCGCATGGATCGAGAACGGCGTGATCCACGGGTTGATCTGCGCGCATGAGCAGGATGGCCCGTTCAACCGCCGCGGTTGCGTGGCGCACATCACGAGCAAGGACGCGCTTCACTGGGAGGTGCGCCCGCCGTTTTACACGCCGCGGACAAACGGCGACTTCGAAGTGCCCGCGATCATCAAGCTCGATGGCCGGTATTACCTGATCGGCCACATCGTTGCGCCGCCGATTGATGTGTATCGCGTAGCGTCGAAACTGGAAGGGCCGTGGGAACGTCCTGCCGACGACGTGTTGTTGCCGCCGGGCAACCACGCGTTCACGCCCGTCGTCTGGCGCGGACGGACGTTACTGTATAACTGGATCTCCGCCGAGTTCGACTGGCATCCGTTTGCGAAGGGAGTCGCGCGCGCCATCGCGCCACCGAAGGAAGCGGTGGCCGGAACGCCCGGCACGCTACTCTTGCGCTCGTTCGAGCCGGGTTGGAAGGCGGTGTCAAACGGAGCGGCGAGACAGTTCTTGGCGACCGAACTCGCGGACAGCAAACGAGTCTATCGAGGTGAGTGGTCGGCCTCGCCAAGCGACGTGATCGGCCAATGCAGTCCCGGCATGGGCTTGCTGCGGCTTCCTGAGACACACGCGGATTTCATTCTCGACGCGAAGGTCACACCGCAAGGCGCGTGCGTTGTCGGCGCGCTGTGGCGCAGCGACGAGAGCGGCGACCAATGCACGCGGGCGGCGTTGGCGCCGGGACGTCAGCGCGTCGAGTTGCAGCGGTTTCTGCAGGGTTACAACTACAACGCCATCGGTCGCGGGCACAAGACGTTGCAGGAGAACTACTGTGCATTCACGCCCGGCAAGGCGTTCGATCTGCAAGTGATTGCATGGGGACCGTACATCGAGATCAGCGTGAACCAGCGGGTTGCGCTGGCGATGCTGACGATGAGCCGTCGCGACGGGCACATGGGGTTGTTCGTCGAAGACGGGCGGGCATCGTTCGAGAACGTCCGGCTCACGACGCTCCGGACGCCACGGGGATTCGAGATCGGGAAACGTTTGTAGTCGAGCGCTTCAGCGCGGGATGTTTGATTGGACGGATTACGGCTCGACCGCGCCGCTCGCTCCCCGCCTTCGCGAAGGCATTTCGCGTTACCGGGGCAAGCGCAACGTCAGTCCCGAAATGGCTTTACGGTTGGCGCGCTACACGGGCACGTCTCCCGATCTTTGGTTGGGATTACAGGTGGAATACGATCTGCGCACGGCCGAACGTAAAATGTCCGCCCGCATCCTTCGAGAAGTCAAACCCCACCCCACATTACAGCACGCCATGGCATGATAAGGGGGCTGTGCGAAGCGCCACTTTTCCTTTGGTCTCCTTACGGGATGTTGGTGAAATATCTTAACAATTTATACGAGTGCGCGCCGATTTCAAAGGGGATGGACTTGCCCCTTTCAACCGCAAACTCCCTTGGCGCCTTTTCCTTGAAACTCTCCGGATACGCCAGCCCGCCATGGCCATAATCCCTGCACTTCACCCCGCCGGGCGGGAAGCCGAATTTCTGGAAGTCAACAGTCAATTCGCATGGCGTCTTCTGGTCGCTGTCATTGAGAACAATCACCAGCAGATTCCTTTCCCCCCGCTTCCAGCCGGACGCCACCACCGGCTCGGCTGAAGAAACCACTTTGATGCCGTTGCCCTTGCGCCAGTAGGGGATGAACTCGACCTGCTCATCCCAGCCCAGGTCCTCGAGCGCCTTTTTGTTGGCCGGGCCGCCCGCCGCCCACGTGGCGCCGTCGTGAACGAAGTTCATTGCCCAGAGATGCGCCCGGGCCGGGCCGGCCTCGTTCGGCTCGGTTTTATTCCAGCCCCAGAATTGGTAGAGGAAAAATTTATCTCCGAACGCAAAGGGCGAGTAACGGCAGGCAACCTTATCCAGATTAATGATTTTGGTGTAATTCTTTGGCAGGGAGGGATCGGCCGCCATCCGGCTCGCGTAATTCGCGCTGTTCTCCTCGCCTTCAATCAGCCAGTCCGCAAAGCCATAGGCCTGCATATTATTATCACCCGACATATGCACGAAGACCTGGTTGCGGGGATTCACTGATTTCATGATCGTAAAGAGCCGCTTCATGTAATTTCGCTTGGAAGCGGTGTTATCCAGGTAGCAATGGATCGGAAATTTTCCATCCTCAGTCAGGTAGCGGACGGTTTTATTGAGTTGCCACATATAAAAGTCCTCGTAGGATTGCACTTCGCAGTTGATGCCAACCATGTTGGCTTTGGTCTTGGTGGCCGGATCATAAGGGGTGGCGGGAGGCGCATCCCTTCCCGCCCATTCGTGCCGGTAGACACGGTACTCGGGAGTGTTGGCATCCATGGTGACGATATTGAGGTACATGCAATGGGTTTGCCTGGACTTCTCCCACATTCCGGCATAGGCCGCCTTGAGTTTCTCAATGTAGGTCTTATCGAACGCCTGCTCGTTCCAGAAGTTAAGGTAGTTCCAGTGGCCGCTCCAGCCTTCCGTGTAGAGGGGGGAAATGTTGAAGAGTTCTTTCGAGGCGTCGCTTGTGAAGGTGCAATCGTCAACCTTGAAGCTGCGGTAAATCGGCGAGCGCGGCCGCACGGGAAGGGCCTGCAGACCAAAGGTGATCTCCAGCGGCTTTTCCATCAGGGCGGGGGTCTTCATGAATTCATATCGCACAATGTATTCTTTTTCCGTTGGGATCAGAATCTGTTTCAAGGCGTTAATATAGGTAAACTGAAGCCCCCGTTCTTCATCGCCGATCCGCATTCCGTGACACGCTTCGGATTCGTGTTTTTCCTTCGGGCTTTTGCCGAGTTGCTCGGGATAGTATTCCGCCGGCGACCAGTAGGATGCGAATTCCGGCTTTATCGGGATTTCTATCGCAAGCGAATCCACAACAGTCGGTTTGGCTGCTGAAACCTGGATGGTGGTTTTTAAAAATCCGTCGAACTCCATCCATCCATCCCCCGACACGGTGATGTCCCCGATCGCCGACCTGGATTTGAACGAGACCTTGAGGTCGGACACCTCCGACTCTTTGAATGAGCCCAGCGGCAGGGCTTGAGTTTTGCCGCCCGAGGCAACGAGAATCCTGACCGGCGCGGCTAAAACGTCCTTGCCGAGAATGCTGACCTGCTCAGGCAATCCGGCGGCGCCCATGCTGTAAACCCTTCCCCAGCAGGATATGCGCTGGCCGGAAAGTTTCAAAGGCGTCCAGGGCCGGGGGACTTTTTCGATCAGGCCGAGTTTATTTCCGAGCCACTCGGGGGGAGCTTCTTTGGCGAAACCCTCCTTCAAGGTGACGACGCTTTTGCCGAGATTGATTTCAACCAGCACATCGTATTTGCCGACGGGCAATTTGCTGCAATCAACCACCGCTTCCTTTTGCAGCGCATCAAATGCTCCCATGGTTTGCGAGTGTGCCGGCTTGGACTCGCCGGCGGGAACAATTTTTATCGTTGCGCCGGTCACCTTTCTCGCCAGGGCGCTCGATCCGACATCAATAACCGTTTCCAGCTTCGCGGCGGTGGGGTAATAACGGAGTTTAAGCGACAACTCTCTCGAAAATACAAAAGGAAGAGGGTAGGAGAGGAGGAGTTCGCCGGCTTTGTCTTTGATGTTCAGCAACGCGTTGCCGCAAGCCGGCTCCGCCAGACCATGCCTTGACTCCAGCTTTTCCTTTTCGCCCGACTTGGCTGTGATGGTTTTTTTCTCCGGTCCAAACAACACCTTGTCGGCGTCCTTGATGCTGACTTCGTTCTCGGCTTCCAAAGCCGCCTTCTCTGCATTCACAAGTGAACCGGTGAACGCAAGCGTTCCTCCGGCCAAATCGCCAAAACCGTCAATTTCAAAGGAGTTTTTGCGCGGCGAGCATTTCATGGCTGCCAGGGGCCATTTTGTCCGCGGTTGGTAAAAAGAGGCGCTTTCCAGCAAGTCCATCTGCCGCCCGCCATGCAAAAAGTTCACCCCCCAGGCCCCTTCCGATGAGGAATTCCCGCCCAGCAAGGCAAAAGGAATGGAGAATTCTGCAATCCAGACATGATCATCGCGCGTCTGGTTGGCGGACCATTCGCCATTCCAGCCGGCATCCCCATTTTTCTCATCCCTTTTGGCGCTTTCGCCGTTGATCCCGAAAAAATAAACGTCCTTGCTTCCCGGCGGGGAGAGACAGACGCCAAAATAATCGTCCTGGAAAATGTCTCCATCCTTTTTTTTTACCGAAATCTTGAGGGGTGAACCGACATAAAGATCGCGTTGCTTTCTGAACTTTTCCGGTATCGTACAGGCAAAAAGCACATTCAGCGCTTTCCCGCCATGGCCGACCCTGATCTTTGTGTCATCCTTGTTGACATTTCCAAGCACCGGGTCAACCCAACTGGCCAGGGCGGAGGCGCCAGCCCATTCTTTTTCCGAGGTGATTTTGCCGTCAATCACCGGATCGCTCATGGGTGGAACGGCGAGGCGCGCGAGTTCGTTTAGCGGCTCTCTCACGAGAGATTGCACTTCCGGTTGGGTTAGCGCCCTTTTGAAAATAATCACCTCGTCAAACGCCTGGGCGGCGCCTTTATTGGCGGCCGCCAGCCGGATGCCATTATTTTCAATGAACTCCGGCTCCACCAAGTCAGTGGTTTTTCTCTCCATCAACTTTCCATTGATATAAAATGCCTGCTCTCCAGGCTTGAAGGTAAACGCCAGGTGTTCCCACTTGCCATCGGTCCATCCGTCCCACCAGGTTGCCCCTCCGATGAAGCGCCAGGTCTTCGCGTCGGCGCTCGGTGCAAAATACACCCAGTTGTTGCCGGGCCAAAATCGGTATATTTGAAAACTGCCCTTGTCGGCGTAGGCGAAGAAAAAGTTGTGGTTATTGCCGTCCGCCTTCCATCCGATGGGCTTCAGCCAGAAACTGATCGTCCCCTCCTTTTGGGAAAACAGATCGCTGCTCTTGTACGAAATGCTCAAGGCATCATCCAGCTTGCAGGCCCGCCCGCTCAGCCCCGCCGGATCGAAGGGAACATCCTCCTCCGCGCCCGGGGGCAGTTTCACCTCGACATCGCCGCTTGAAATATCCGGTTCAATCCCCTTTTCAAACGAGAGATAAAAGCTCACCTCGGATCTCTCGATCGCGAACGATGTCGCGACAAAAACCAGTAGTCCGGCGGCAACCATAAGCCCAAATTTCATGGCTTTCCACTCATTCATACCATGATTCGACCGGTCGCGCTGATCTCCACGCCTTTCTCAATGACATCCTCTCGCAAACCCCATTCGCGGACGCGTTTTTCAATGGCCACGCGAGTGATCATGACGTCATCTCCGCCGGTTTGATTTCCGCGTTCACTCGCAAATTCCTATCATAAGCGTAAAAAGTCGGATTGCAAGCGACTTTATACATTTTTAATATAGATGACGGACCAGAACGCGAGCGAACTTGTGGCGGCGATCTTGGCGGCGGTGAAGGAGGCGGTATCCGCGAACGGCGGGAAGTTCGAATGATCTCACGTCATCGGTATTTAACTTTAAAGGATGGGAATTTTGATTCCTGGGTATTCAGTTGCTCCAAGTAAGTCCAAGCCCATGCAGCAGGTCGGCCTCATAGAACTTGAAACGGCGCCACCCACCAAGCATCAAACGCAAATTGCAAATCAATCTGAACGGCTGCACGCTTTGGATTGCATTCATGGTGGAAGACCATCATTCTGCTTAGTAGTCCAATTCATAAATACAGCAACGTATGGCTGAGGGGATTTTGGCGATGGGCAAGGCGTCCGTGGGTGGGCAATCCCCGCAGCGGGCTTGCCCATCCATGGCCAACGCGGCCCATCGCCAAAAGCCCCCAGCCCGCAGCGGGTGGGGCGGCATGACCGCCCGCGCTT
>JACQHZ010000126.1 GCA_016198745.1 Verrucomicrobiota bacterium | reverse complement strand
TTTTGAACCTTCACCCCTCCAACCAGGGACGGAACGGAAGGGGTTTGCATCGGAACGCTTGATTTCAAGGCCTGGTTGTGCCTTGCTGTCCCCATGCAACCCTTGGCACAAGCGGAGACCTGCCATCCACAGCTCCAAGACGGGAAACGCACCAATCAAGCGGTTTCAAGGCCCCCGGACCGCCGCCAGCGCAGGGATTCCGCCCCCATTCGGGCAAGCCCCAAAATCAAAATTCCTATCCTTTGGATTTTCTTGGATGCGAAGCCCAAGGGGGATAGGCTGTTTCCATGAGCGATAAAGACGATCCTCAGGGGCGCCCGAACAAAAAGCCTGACGATCCAAAAGGCGGCGCCTACACGGTGCTTGTCGCGGACAACTATCGTATCCCGGACGAGTCCGCTTTGCTCGGCGAGAGCAAATTTTCGAGCCTTGAAGAAGCAAAAGCGGCTTGTCGCCAGATTGTGGATGAATGTTTGGAGAAGTATCACAAGCCGGGAATGACTTCTGAAGATCTTTTGGGATACTATTGCTCCGGTGGAGAGCATCCCTGGATTGCTGGCGAACCGGCGGGAAGCCGTTTTGATGCGCGAGAATATGCAAGAGAACGGTGTCTGGAGATTTGTCGCGAGGAGGATAAAGCCCTCAAATATCTGCGGATTGACGAGTTGCCGGCTGAACTGGCCGCGCTCATCCCGGTCATTGAAGTTGCCCTTCAGAGAAAATCTTTGAAAGAGAAAGAGGAGAAGGCGCTGCACATGCTCCGGGAGCAAATCGCAAGAATGCCCGAGCCCATGCCGGACCAGAGCTTCGTCCTTTGTCATGACTCGTCCATACCGAAGAATCCGAAAACAGGGGAACGGCGGCATTCTTTCTCTGTCCACCTGACACCCCGCGGTTTTCATTTCCATTGGCACTCCGACACCTTCATGCAATGCAATGCGCCGGAACATAAAGATTGGCGTCCCCATTCGTGCAATTGGGTTGATCACGTCTTTTGGAAGGTTTACTTCCATGGCACGGGCCGCCTGGACCGACGGGTTGGAACTGTGAGCGAGATGATGGAGGAAATGAAAAAGCACTTCGCTTCGGAGGAAGTCGAGCTGATCGCTTACTCAAACAAGGGAGATCGAGGGATCGACTGGCAGGAGGAACCGATCCAAACCGCAGATGCGCACCCCATGCGCTCTCGTGCGCCATGAAACCAATCCCGAACCAAAGCAAAATACGCTGATGTCCACGGATAACAACCTTGCCCACGCCGAAATCGGCAAACTGCTTTCAGCCATCGCCTTTTCCGCGGAACGCCATCGGAGTCAGCGCCGAAAGGACGCGGAGGCCTCGCCTTACATCAACCATCCCATCCAGGTCGCCGAAATGATATGGAATGTTGGCCGGGTCCGCGATCTCAACATCCTCATTGCGGCCATTTTGCATGACACCCTTGAGGATACCGCCACGAGTCGTGAAGACATCAGCCGCCTGTTTGGCGCGGAGGCAGCCTCTTGCGTCTGTGAAGTGACGGACGACAAGACATTGCCCAAACAGGAACGGAAACGGCTTCAGAGCGAACACGCGCCGACTTTGAGCCCGGGCGCCAAGGTCATCAAGTTGGCGGACAAATTATGCAATGTGACCGACCTGGCCAACAATCCACCCGCGGACTGGCCCCTGAAAAGGCGGAAAGAATATCTGGAATGGAGCCGAAAAGTGGTGGACGGCCTTCGGGGCGCAAATCCGGAATTGGAGCGCCGTTTTGATGAAACTTTGAAAATCGCCCGGCAACAAATGCTCAAGGATACTCTTACGGCAAGCTAGAGTCCTTGTCATCATCGCCAGGAGCCTCCCAACAGAGATCCGCACTGTGGTCGGCGGCAACGAGGCTGTCATGAGGGCCGGTAATGACACGGACCCGCCTCCACTCACCGAGCATCTGAGCAGCCTCTGCTGTGGAAATCACCTTCTGTTCTCCGGAAACATCGCAGAACCAAAACTTTCCTTTCAGGCTGGCATCCTTCATCGGAACCGCTTTGAGCATCTCAACATTCGGACTGGCTTCTCGAAATATTACCATCTCGGCTTCGCTCATGAATTGTGAGCAAAAACGATTCTTCGGAAAACGAAAGGAAACAACAAAATGGGGGCCTGCCGGTTTTTTAGGCATATGGGAGGCCGGGAGTAATGGGTCAGGATTTCTATTGCGATTTGCCACTTGGAATGCCCCTCAAAACACCTTGTAGAATTTCGCGCCACTCGCCCTCACTGAAAACCCGCAGCCCATTCTCCCAAGACTCGCCGGCCTTCGGAAAACGTTGCAAAAAATCTCCCCCGAGAATTTGACCGATCTGGATTTTGTAGTCTTCGGACATGGCGGGAGAATCATTTCCGGCCTTGGCCAGAATATAACGGATCAAATGCTCCGTGGCGCCCTGAACGGTCGTCTGAAAGGTGCAGCAGTATGCCAATTCGTTCAGAACATGCTGTGGATCCTTTACCATGGGAATTCAACAGAAAAGCTGGGTAACGCTCCGTATGTGTAATTTCCTGGAAGGCTGGTTTGCTGAGCGGGTCAGGGTTTTGATGGTGCTTGATCATTTTTTAGGGCGTCCAAAACACTCTGCAGAACAAAACGCCGATCACTGTCTGTAAAGGGTCGGGGTCCACCCCCGCAACCCCTTAGTCCGAGGAAAGGGTGATTTTCCTTCAGCATTTCTTCCAGGTTCATTTTGTAAAACTCCACGCCGCGCAATGAACTACGAATGGTAATGAGGATCGATTCAATCGCCTGTTCTGGAGTCAACGTATATATCATGCTGGCCCAAAACTCTTCCTCAATTTCATTCCACTCTGCTTTCATGGATTTGGTGAATTATGGAAATCTGATTTATTGCTGCTTGTCCTGTTCGGGATAAAACTCCGCTTCATGGTAATCAATCATCTCATTGAGCAAATCTTGAATCAAGGCCGAAACAATCTCTGTGTTATCCAGATTTGCCTTTCCGGGGTGAAGGGAATACGTTCTGCTGCATGATTGGGTTTGGGCGGTCCGACGAGTGACTGGACCTACGAACCCGACCCGGAATTTAATCCTGTCGTAGAGGCGTTCGCTGACTTTTAAACCTTCACTCTCCAACCAGGGGCGGAACGGAAGGGGTTTGCATCGGAACGCTTGATTTCAAGGCATGGTTGTGCCTTGCATGTCCCCATGCAACCCTTGGCACAAGTGGAGGCATGCCATCCACAGCTTCAAGACGGGAAACGTACCAATCAAGCGGTTTCAAGGCCCCCGGACCGCCGCCAGCGCAGGGATTCCGCCCCGCTCCGAGCAAGCCTCAAAATCAAAATTCCTATCCTTTCATCATCCGAAACCATGTGAACATGAGCGATCCTCTTCAATTTGACGTCCGCGCGCCTGACAAAAGGCGGTTTCTGGACGCCCTGCAACACTGCGACACGGGCGAGGTGTCGTACTACGAGATGGAATTCTCGCCGCGGCACGTCAGCGCGATTTTGGGCAAAAAGGTCGCCGAACGCTCGTATCTCATGCCCATCGAGGATTACATCGAGTTTGCCCGGCGTGTTGGGATGGATATGTGTCCCCTCAGCGTTCCCTGGTGGTTGGGACGAGAGCCTTACACCGATGAACACGGCATGGTGCGGTACAAAGAAGGCTCGTTGCGCGCCCGCGCGGATTTCACGCGCATCACGCCGCCCGACTTCGATTGGGCGCGGCGGCGGATCGAACGCTTCCTGAACCGACGCAAGGGAACGCAACTGGGTTGGACAATCGGATTGCCGACGGCGGCGGGCATCATCGTCTCCGCGATGGGTTATGAGACGTTCTACACCGCCGTCCGCGAGGACCCCGAATTGATTGATGAATTCCTCGATCGCATCGAGCCGCTGGCGTTGGCGCTGACCGAGGCGGTGCTGCCGTACCGCCCGGATGCCGTCTGCCTGCCGGCGTTCGTTTCCTTCAAAAGCGGTTTGATCATGTCGCGCGAGTTGACCGAGCGGTTTGTCTTTGCCCGGGTCGCCAAACACGCGACCGTCTTGAAGGCCGCCGGCGTGCCCGTCATCATTCACAGCGACGGCGACAACATGGACGTGATGCCTCGCTGGATCGAGATGGGTTGCGCAGCCTGGCATCCCGTCGAGCCGTCCGAGCGTCACACGATCTACGACTATAAAGAGCGCTGGGGCGATCGGATGACGCTCTGCGGCAACATCGATTGCGCCAGCGTGCTGAGCCAGGGCGCTCCCGCCGAGGTTGCCCGCGACACCTTGGAACATCTCGAACGGCTCTCGGTCGGCGGCGGTTACATCTGCGGTTCCAGCCACGATGTGGATGACAATGTGCCGCTGGAAAATCTGCGCGCCATGGCGGAGACCGTGGCGCGCTACAAACGACACGAACCCGATCAACAACACCAAGGCGCCGTCAGAAAATAAACCGCTCAGGCGGCTCCAAAATCAAAATTCCCATCCTCTTTTGCCGGGTTGTCGGAATACACTCTCACATGAAAACACGATCGAATTCGTCCCATTCCATCGTCCTCGACAACACGGTTATCTGGCCGGGCGACGGCCGTGAGTTTCACGGTCATGTCGTCATTCGGGATGGAAAAATCGAAAAGGTGGAAACCGGCCGATTCTCGCAGCCACAGGATGCGGTGGATCTGAGTGGGTTGTTTCTTTCGCCCGGACTCATCGACCTCATGTTGCTGGGCGGTTTCGGACGAAGCGTTTTGCGGGATGGCCCCCGAGAAATCGCGCGCGAAGCGGCCCGGATCGGCGTCACGAGCGTTCTTTTCTGCGGCGGCATGATCGGGTGGAAGGCAAATGTCAAATATGCCCGCAAAATCCGTGAAGCGATGCATGTCCGCGATCCATGCGCTGCACGCGTGCTGGGCTGGTATCCCGAAGGACCGTTTCTGGATCCCAAACTGACCGCGGCACTGCCCGAACACGCCCTGCCGCCGACCCCCGGGAACGTTCACCGGATGCTGGATGAAATGGGCGACACCTTCCCGCTGATCAACGTCTCGCCCGGCCTCGATGGCGATGTGGAAGCGATTCGCTCTTTTGTGGCGGCTGGCAAGGTGGTGTCCATGGCCCATTGCAACGCCTCCGTGATGCAAACCGAACGCTGCCTGGAAGCCGGCACGTCGGTTCTCGGTCACTTCAACTGCAACAACCGCGGACGAATGGACGAGGAAGGGCGTCGCGTGCCAACCATTGAGGACGTTGCCCTGACCGACGATCGCGTCCGATTCATCCATGTCATTTGCGACGGGGTGCATACGGACCCTGTGTTCGTGCGTCAGTGCCTGCGCGCGCGGGGGATTGAACACCTGTGCGTGGTGACCGACACCCACTCGCAAGGCGGATGTCCGGATGGTCCGTTCCAGGCTGAGGATGGGCGCACCTTCATCAAAAAAGGTCCCGTTGCCCGCACGATGGAGGGCCGACTCGTGGGCAGCGCCTGGATGTTGCCGGACCAATTTCGCAATTTTATCCAGATGACCCGTCTGCCGCCCCGAGAAGCAATTCGCGCCGTGACGCTCAACCCCGCCGCTTCGTTGGGACTCGAGAGCGTGTCGGGAGCCATTGCTCCGGGCCGGATGGCCGACCTGATCGCGTGGGACAGCTCATTACGGGTCCGGCGGGTTTGGCTGGCAGGGCGGGAAATTTCGGAGGTTTCTCCACTATGCGAGCGTAAATATGAAAACTCGAATGATTGATCGCGGGGTGGTTTATCGGAGCGAGGAAACCGCGCGCCAAAGCAGTGCGTTTGCGGGCATTTGCGTATTGCCGAGCGGACGGTGGCTCTGTTCCTTTGCCTCTGCGCCGCTGAAGTCGAAGGCCGTACGCGAGTGCTTGATCACGTGCTCGGATGATTGCGGTTCGACCTGGAGCGATCCGATCTCGCCGTTTCGCACGAAGAGCGTCCAGGGCAAGCCCGGCGATTTTCGCTCCGCCTATCTGACTCCGCTGGATGGACATCGCGTGCTGGCAACCATCATCTGGGTGGACCAGACTGACCCCTCTCTCCCGTATTTCAACGAAAAGACCGAGGGGTTGCTCGACACACGGATCTTTCTCTCGATCTCAGAGGATGAGGGCATGACTTGGTCAAAACCGCGCCTGATCAGTGTGCCGCCGTTCCACATTCCGACTGTTTTGACCGGGCCGACGTTGCTCCTGCCTTCCGGTGAATGGGCCTGCCAGTTCGAGTTGAACAAGCATTACCACGACACAACGCCGTGGCGACATTGCTCAGTGCTCGCGTTCTCAAAAGATCAGGGAAAAACCTGGTCCGAGCGCGTGCTCGTCAGTGACGATCCTGAGTTAAGGTTTTTCTACTGGGACCAGCGACCCGGTGTCCTCGCCGATGGGCGAATTCTTGACGTGTTTTGGACATTCGATCGCAAGCCAGCGGTTTATTTGAACATCCACGCGCGCGAGTCGCGCGACAACGGACGCACGTGGTCAGGAATGTGGGACTGCGGAATTCCAGGTCAACCCGCGCCGCCGATCTCGTTGTCCGACGGGCGCATTGTACTCGCGTACATGGATCGCACAGCGGCGCCGGCCCTCAAACTGCGCACCAGCAGTGACGGTGGACGCGCGTGGCCGCAGGACACGGAATTGATTTTGTATGAGGCGAAGCTTCCTACGCAGACATGGGATAAGCAAACGATGCAGGATGCGTGGGCGGAGATGGGGAAGTTTTCCGTGGGACTGCCCGCAACCGCGCTCACATCCCAAGGAGATATTCTTATCGTCTATTACGCGGGTACATATGCCGATCGCACCGGTATCGAGTGGGTGCAAGTGAGGGAAAGTTGAAGCCAGTCATCCGAATCGCCCGCGCCGGGGAGATTCACGCAGTTGCAGATGTGATTCTCAGCGCAAACCCGCACATCGAGTCGCGCATGGAAGCCTTCATCGCCCAGGGCGCCCGCTGGCATAACGCCACGCCGGTCGTTTGTGAAGTGGCGGGAAAAATTGTGAGTTGTGCGTGCATTTTTCATCGCGAGGTGTGGGTGGGTTCGAAAAAGAAACGATTTGGCGGCATTGGCGCAGTGGCGACCCGCCCCGCCGCGCGCAAAAAGGGATTTGCAACTCTCGTAATGAAACAGTGTGAGGAAACCCTGCGGGAACAGGGGTGCGGCGTCGCCATCTTGTTCTGTTCGATCGTCGAATTTTACCGGCGACTCGGTTGGACTCCCGTGAAAGAGGAGTGGATCGAATTTGTCGCGCCCCATTTCCTTAAGGAGCGCGAGTATCGCATCGAAGCAGTCCCCCTGAATAAAATTCCGGACGCCATCCGCGCCCTATCCACCGCATCGGCCCAAAGCGCAATCGTTCGTTCGAAAGGTCTCTGGCAGGAGTATAGCCGCTGGCAACGCGAGGATGCGGACCTCTTCTGGGCGGCCTATGAGGGCGACAAGCCCGTGGCCTATGTGCGCGGTCGTCGCGGCAAAAACAACGCAGAAGAAATTCGGTTGATGGACGCCGCCGCAGACGGCGCTCACCACAGCGCCTTGATCGTGCTGCTTGGAAAGCAATGCGAGATCGTCAAAGGAAAAGGATCCGAAAGATTCCATGGGTTTGTGTCGGCGGAACATCCTCTTGCAAAAGCGCTGTCCATGGCCGGCATCAAGCCGACCTGGGAAGCGGCCGCCTCTGCCTCCGGCGTGATGATGTACAAGGGGCTGCAGGAGAATATCGGGAAGGAATTTTTGTCCGCCGGAGATTTCGGGAAAGCGCTACCCTGGCAAACCCGCACGTGGTGGGCTGCAGACCGCTTTTGACTCCTGCCTCTGAAATTTGAAGCCCTAGTATCGTGACAATTTAATTATGCAACCGTGGTGGGAGCGCCGCAAGA
>JACQHZ010000125.1 GCA_016198745.1 Verrucomicrobiota bacterium | reverse complement strand
GGTGCATGCGGTCGAAGACTCATCCAGAGCCTGTGTGGAAGCGAATCGAATCAACTGGATTCCCGCCTTCGCGGGAATGACGGCGAGCGAAAAGATGACCTGAATAGTTACAAATTCAGGACCCCATCACAATTTCTGTAGAAGCCGCTGCCAGCGGCGATTCAGGAATTCCCGGTCGCCGCTGGCAGCGGCTCCTACAAACGTGAACCGTTACCATTCATGAAGAAGATTCGCTCATCCGTTCCGTGGGAGCCCCGTGCGATTTTGAACCGATCGCTTGGGTTTGTGCTGTGGGCGTTTTTGCTTCCAATGGTTTCAATTGGCGCCATGGACCGCGTTGTTTTGGTCACAGGGGATGGCGACTATAAGGGACTTAATGATGGGGCGATGCTCGTCAATGTCAAGGCCCGGAAGCTTTATGCGGGCCGCGGCGGCGCCGAGGGGGATTGGGTGAGTGGGCTTTGGGTTTATGACATCGAGACTGAGGGCGAAATCAGCTGCTCCGATGAGGGGGTGCTTCCAAACTCCCCCGAGCCGTACGCCACGGCTCCCAACGTGGGGCCAACCTATTTTTTCCGCGCGGTTTGCGCCATGGCACTTTCGGCCGATGGCCGCAAACTTTATCTGGGCTTGTGCGGCCGGAAACCGGAGCCCAAGCCCCTGGTTGTTTACGACCTTGATGAAAAAGGGAAGCCTGTGGGAAAAGCGCGCGCGTACGAAGCGGGCGATGCATGTCCCGATATCAGCTCCCTTTTGCTCGACCCCAAACTGGGCATCCTTTACTGCGTGGCCTATGGCGCGGGGGGAATCCGGGCCGTCACTCTTAGAGACGGTGAACCCACCGACCAAGCCCGGGTTTTTCCGTTTGGGGGCGGGAACAACTATACGATCCTACCCAGCGGGAAATTGGACGAGTTGATGATTGGAGGCCGGCCCTCCCGTGTTGGAGTGATTTCTTCCACCGCCGATGGCGAGCTTATGGATGGAAAGGATTACAATGCCGGCGACTCGAATACATGGCTTTCCCTCGCCCGTGTGGACCATTGCCTTTACTTCATCATGGATGACCAACTTTGGTCATGGACCTTGGACAAGGACTGGCGGCCCGTGGGCGAGGCTGTCGTCCACCCCAACATCCCGGCGCTGAAAATCATGACCGGCGTCCACTCCTCCGTTTATGTCGTTCAAGGCGACTACACTCAGGAAGAGGATCCGAAGGCGCGAACGCTCATCGGGAGCCGGGTTGCGCGTTATCAACCCGATGCGAGAGGCAGGCTCGATAAACCGGCGTTCCTTTCCGAAACATTCGATCACAGAATCATGAACCTGACCGTGGACGAATCGACCGGGGTGATTTACGGGAGCACCTGGCCATTATGATTTTTTGCATCTTCATCCCCTTGGCAGAGGGGATGACGCTATGAAAACAAAAATCCGTTCCGCGGCTTTTTTCTTCCTTTTGCTCCTGCTTTCCGCACCCGCCCCCGCCGCCGATGCGGACGCGACGGATCCCGCCAAATTGGACAAAATCCTGGGCTCCGCCGCGGATTGGACGATTACTCCGGCCCAGTACGAGGTGGCCGGCGAAGCCGACGCCGCAGCCCTAACTTCCCCCGGGGGGGTGAATCTTTCCGGTAAGGCCAGCCAGCCTGCTCCGTGCGAGTGCCTGGTTTCCTTCCGTCTCAAGCCGGCCAAGGGGGCCGCGGCTCATATCAATGTCCAGTTGGCTTGCGCGGAACGAACGGACAAAACCGAGCAATCCCTGGGTTTCAATGTCGGTTTTCAGGCGGGGCAAAAATTCCTGAATTACACGGCTTCAGTCCAAGGCGGAACCCCCCCGGCGCCGACGATCGCAATCCAATCTTTCGAGGCAGTCAGTGATGTCAGCCTCGCCTGGTCGGAGGAGATGCGCAGGTCCATCGAAGCCCAGATCGCGGCAGCCCCTAAAATCGAGGAATCCCTTCTAACCCTCCGTTGCACGGTGGAAAAGGAGCGGTTCCGGTGCTGGCTCAATGGCCGGTTTGTGAGCGAGCTTCCCCTCGCAGCCGACATGGATCCCCGTGGGGTCTTGAAGATCCAGTTGGACGCCAAGGCTGAACTGGTGTCCCTCAAGGTTCGCCCGCTGAAGGCCGACGGCCGGCGCTTTGAGCCGCTCTCCATCTCTGGGAACCTGAATTCCGGGACCCTCAACGGCATAAAATTGGATCATGTTTCCCTTCCCCATGACGAGGTGGATGGGGTCCCTTTTCAATTCCCAACCTTGACTCCCGGCGGCATGGACCACATTGACGTGGGCCAGAGCTGGACCCGTTTCGGGGCCTTGATGGGTTACTTCAGGGCAAGCGACGGGGCCTTTGGCGGACGATGGACTGCCGCCAATCGGCTGTATCCCGCCCGAATCGCCATGTACATCCCTCCGGGCCGTTACAAGGCCCTGCACCTGGTCGCCGTGGCCGATGGACGCAAAGACAGCGTGCCGGTTGTCAGCGCCCAGTTCTACCGTCCCGACTCCGGCCATCCCATTAATTTCGCGGGAAAAGTTCCGTCTTTGAGAGACGACAACGGGAAGAATCCGCCGGTGCCCATCAAGCTGGCCGATGGAAAATCCGCGAAATTATATCATGTGGTCATCCCGCTTGATCCGGATGATTTCTCCTGGTTCACCGATTTGCCGAAGATCGGCCTGGAGATTACCAAACAAGTCCAGTTTTACCGGGCCTATCCCGATCCGCTGGAATACAGCTGGCACGGCGCGGGCCTGCCCAGTTCGGCGCAAATCTACGCCATGACGCTCGAACGCGCGGGCGTGGACGTGGACATCCAGCCCGACCAATTTGGACACATCTGGACGGCGCCGGCTGCGCCGAGTTACACCATCGAGTTTCGCAATACCACTGGGTCAGCCACGAAGGCGAAACTGGTGATTGAAACCAAAAGTTACGACGGCAAGGATACGACCAGTCAGAACCAGGAGGTCGCGCTTCCCGCGGACGGCTCGCCCGTGAAGGCGGCGATCGCGCTCAAGCCAACCCGGTACGGCCTGCAGGAGATGACGCTCACCTGCTCGGCGGCCGGCGAGACGGCGGTGTACCGCCGAAATTTCGCCTTTCTGCATCCCGACACCCGCGAGCATACCCCCTGGGAATCCGGTCACGGCTCCATTTTCGGCTTCTGGCGCTGGGGCGGCGGACACACCACGCCGCCCAGCGACAAGGAAATTCCCGTCATGGCGGCCGCGGGCGCGGAGACCACCACCATGAATTTCGCCACGCCCGGAACAGCACCGGAGCTCCAGGCCCTGGCGCGGAAATACCATTTCACATCCGAATTGGCTTTTGCCGCCGGCGTGATCTATTACAACGACTTCCCCGCCGGTAACGATCTGAAACTCGACCTCGCCAAGCCCGAGGAGACCGGCAAGGCGCTGGTGGAGGC
>JACQHZ010000124.1 GCA_016198745.1 Verrucomicrobiota bacterium | reverse complement strand
GGGCAAGGTGGACCTCATCTACATTGACCCGCCGTTCGACGTGGGCGCGGACTTCACGATGGACGTGCCGATTGGCGACGAGAAGGAGACCGTGGCCAAAGACCAGTCCACGCTCGAAATGGTCGCCTACCGCGACATGTGGGGCAAAGGCACGGATTCGTACCTGCACATGATGTTCGAACGGCTCACGTTGATGAAGGAGTTGCTGTCGGAGAGAGGGAGTATTTACGTCCATTGTGATGGTCGGATGAATAGCCACCTTCGCTTGGTTTGCGACGATGTGTTTGGAGAAAACTACCGAAACGAAATCGTCTGGAAGCGCACCGGAGCACGAAGCGGCAGTGAATTTTACAACATCATTCAAGATCACATTCTATTTTATTCGAAAGGCGGAGACCCGGTCTGGAATACGCAATACATTCCGTACTCGGATAAATACCTTGAAGACTTTTTCCGATACCGGGATGCGAAGGGCCGTCGCTATCGGCTGACAATCCTCACAGCGCCGGGAAAACGCCAAGGCTCATCAGGCCAGTCTTGGCGAGGTCAGAACCCGACTTTGAAAGGACGTCACTGGGCTATCCCGAAATACATTCGTCCGAAGCTCTCAAACCCCAACACCGAGAGCATGCAGGAAGCGCTCGATGAGTTGGACAAGCTCGGACGCATCTACTGGCCAGCGAAAGAGGGGGGAGTTCCGTCGTTCATCCAATACGAGGAGGATATGGAAGGTGTCGAATTGCAAAGTCTCTGGACAGATATCGTGCCAGTCTCAGCGCAAGCAGATGAGAGATGCGACTACTCCACCCAAAAACCCGAATCGCTTCTCGAACGAATCATCAAGGCTAGCAGCAACGAAGGCGATCTCGTGGCCGACGTTTTCGGTGGGAGCGGGACGACGGGCGCGGTGGCGGAGCGGTTGGGTCGGCGCTGGATCATGGCGGACCTCGGCCGGTTTGCCATTCACACGAGCCGGAAACGGCTGATCGAGTTGCAGCGCACGTTGCATGGCGCAGGCCAGCCGTATCGGGCTTTCGATGCCTATAACCTTGGCCGTTACGAGCGGCAGTGGTGGCAGAAGGATCGGCTCCACGGCGCGGAGGCGGAGCATCGCCGGGTGGTGCTGGAATTTTTCAAGGCCGAAGTGTTGACGAACGCGCCCAACCCGCTGCTGCACGGGCGCAAGGCCGGTGCGTTTTGCCATGTGGACGGCATTGACGGCGTCTTCACCCGCACCGAGGCCAAGGCTGTGGCCGAAGCGGTTGTGGCATTGGGGAGCGTAGGCGTCTCGCCTGCGTCCGGCGGGCGTCCCGCCCACCGTTCCACGATGGAGGTTGCGTGTCTGGCGTTGGGAATTTGAAATGGAGTTGCGGCAGCACACGCTGGCGCTGGAGGCCGAGTTGGGCGTGCGGATCAAGCTCATCCCCATCCCGCGCGAGATCATGGAGAAGAACCGCAAGAACCCGACGCCTTTTTTGGAAATGGCGTTGCTGGAAGCGGAAGCGGTCTGCCGAAAGGCAGAAGGCTGAAGGATGAAAACAAACTGTGAACCGTGAACCTGACAACCTGAGTCGTTGCACGGAAAGTCGAGGTTCGCCATGATTGAACTCCATCCACAAATCCTGACGAAAGACGGCAAGTCGCTGTTTGCCGTGTTGACCCATGCCTGAAGTTCTGACCATCAAGGCCGAGGCGCTCGAACCGCTGTTTGCGGCGTGGGAAAAACCGGACCGCCATCGCGTCAGGGCGGAATCCGGCGCGGGTGCGGTCGAGCGCAAGGGGCGGCGTCCAACCGGTATCGCCATCGCGCAAAACCTGCGAGCGATGGTGAAGGAGTGGCGCGACAATTTTTATTTCGGCGCAAGTGACACGACACGGCATTTGCTCAACCATTGGTTTGGCCGGGCGCACCGCGTGGACGGAAACGAGTTCCGCTATTATTTCTGTCAGCGCGAGGCGATTGAGACGCTGATTTACCTCAAGGAGGTGCGGAAGCTGGAATGTCTGTCGCAACTCATCGCGGAATTGGGCGGGGCTTTAGCCCGCGGTTTTCATTCGCTACGAATCGCCGGGTCGAGTCGGTCCTGTGGCGGACGAATGAAATAGAACCATGTGTCATCCGGAACGTCCCCGCCACGATGAGATCCCTCAGCATCAGCCGCCGGAGAGGATCGTTCCCAGACCCTGCAACAGGTCGTGACCGTTGATCTCGCTGATCCGCGCCGTTTTCAAGACAGGCGGCCGACGGGCAAGAAGCGGCCGCTCATCGGCGTGGCCAAGTCTCCGGATCATTTCCCAGGATTCTGGAAAATCCTGAACGGTATCCAGGTCCCATAATGCAAATCCGTCCACCGGCGCGCCAATCGCCGCCACTGTCTCCGCGTTCACAATTTCGGCCTCCCTGGCCCAGTTGCTGCCGGAAGGCGGATACGACCCCATGCAACCCAGGGCGTAGATGAGCGCGCGGCCATGGGTCTTCACGATCGCCGCCAACTGCGGGTCAACCCGGTATGAACTGCCCTCCGCAGGATGAAGGATGACACTGTCAACCCAATCCTCCTTTGTCCAGGACTCGACATCAAAACCGCAAAGCAGATTGGTTCCCGTGGAGGAATAGACCCAGACCGAGAGTTCCAGCCTTCGTCCTTTGCGCGCACCGATGTCATCGAGAACGCAGCGAGTGTCGCGAACGAGCGTGTTGAGATAGCCGCACCGCAATTGTTTCATCCGCGGGTCAAGAAAAGCAACGTTTCTGGCGTCCTCGCCATACTGCCGACGAAAGTCGTCGAGGACGGGTTTTTCATGCTGCATAAAATGCGGGCCGCGAACAAAGCAAAGGTTTGCGCCGTCAATGTCGAACATCTCGACTGTCTCCCGAATGATAGCGAGCATAGCCGCCCTCACTTCGGGGAAGGCATAGCTGGCTTTTTCAACAGCGACGCCCTCCTTGGTCACCTGGCGAAATTCGGGATGCGTTTCCACAAACCCGGCGACCTGATCCGAGCGTTGGGGCGGCAGACACCCCAAAATGGCGAGACGAAACATGACGTCGAACTTGGCGCCCATTTCGTGGACATGCCGAGCCGCCACGACTTGTGGAATCACCCCGGCGGCAACCAGTCTTCGCAGGCTCTCCCGCGCCGTGATTTCACCGGCGAGATGTTTGTTGTTTCCGGGCACATGTTCAATGGGAACCCGACGCTCGTTGTCGGGCCAAAATGCGCCCGCCCGACTCGGATAGTTCGTGGCCAAACCATAGTTGACCGCCCAGATGACCTTGCCGACGTCTGAATGACGATGCCGTTCAATCAGTTCCAGCAAGTGCTCGCTGGTAGCGTATTGGTTGTCCCAGAGGTAGCTGGCGCCGTCAATGGCCGCATGCACCGTTCTCGTGTTCGGCGCGCGGTCGGCAGTCTGAATCGCCGCGATTTCATCCTCGCTCAAGGGCGCGAGTCTCACGTACGCGATGTATGCCTTCTGAGCAAACACGCCGCTGACCTTTCCAAAGACGATGTCCTGTCCGGTCAAATCGGCCGCCTTGAAGAAAGCCTCCTTGATGCAAGTGGCGTGGTAATCCACAGCGGGTTCGCCTTCCGAAATTCGAATGAAACAGGGATCGCCGCTGAGCCTGATTTTGACGGTCGTCCCGCCGTCATAAACGTAAGGCGGGTTCCAAAATCCGACGTAAATGGCATGCCAACCTGAAACGCCAAGCGGCAAAGAGACCTCCGGCGCGTCAAGGTGAGATGCGGCCCCGATCATTACGCCGGCCGACGGTTCCTCCTCGCAAGTGCGGTACGAGAGCAACCGCCAGCAACCCTGTCGTTCCTCCTTCGCCAGGACGGAATTTGGCCGGCAACAGCTCAGGTCAGCGAAAATAAGGTGTTTCAAGACCGTCCTTTCCTATTCTGGCGGCGCTTCTTCCAGCCGAACGTCATCAATCCAGGCGGTGCCGGTGCATTTCTTCATGACAAAACAAACACACGCCTCCGGATGCGTTCCTTTCCCGGTCTTGATTCTCATGCCGTATTTGCGCCACTCGTGCGTGCCGACGATGAACCGCTGCGGGCACGGGCGCCAGCCTTCTTCAGGCGTCAGCAAGTACACTTCCGCCCCGATGCCGACAAAATCTCTTTCGCCCGCTTCCGGCAACGGCGTGATGTCGCTGGTTTTTACGCAGTAGGTGAAGACATATTCCGTGTTGGGCCGGATCTTGTCAGAGAAACGCTGCGCGATGGCCGATGTCTGCGCCGGATCGGAAGCAGACACAGAAAGCTTGAAGGACTTCTCTCCCGACCAACTCTCGGCGCCGTCAAAAACCATGCCTTGTCCGCCCCATCCGCCATATCCATCCGTAGGCGTAAACGAAGAATCTTCGAAGGAACCGTTGCGGATAAGGTTGGGGGCAGCGGCCGGCGCCTCGCCTTTTTCCGTGAAAACGATTCGACCGAAACAAATGGGCCGGTTGAAGACGCCTTTGACCAGCTGGCTCCAGGATAGAAACTGGCTCTCGCCCGTTTTGGCCTCCGTCAGCGCCCGGCCGCGGCACAGATTGGCGACCCAGGAATCGCCCGTTTTCGGCGGCGTCGCCTCCAGGGAAGCAAAGGGCACGGCCATTTCAAGCGACCAGAAATCCTTGCCCTTGAAAACCGCCACCTTGGCGTGGGAGGTCCAGTTCTTGTCCAGTTGGCTGTGGCTGGCGCGATAATCCGCAACCACGCCCGCCACGTTGGCCAGCAACTGGCAATAACCCCGTCTTTTACCGGAAGGATCCAGGAAGATTTCCACCTCGTCGTCTTGCCAAAGAACATCGTCATCGTGCGTCTTGGCCACCGCGCGCAAGCGTCCCATCTGCGGCTCGAAACATTTCCAGCCCGCATACAAATTTTCCTTGTCATAAAGCACCCGCACTTCCGTGCGCACGAGCGGTTTGACATTTTCTTGAATGACCACCATGCTGCCGCTTTCCGCTCTGGTCCAATCCGGCTCCAGCATCTGCCCGTCCAGCGTGATGGAGCCGGTGGCGCACGCCGCCCGCAGCCGTTGGCTGTCGGAAAGACTCACCATTCTACGGTACTGCTGTCGCTCGGCCAGGATGGCGCCCAGATAATGTTGCGCATAAATGTTCACCCGGTCCGCGAACCCGGTCCCTTTGGCCGCCGCCATCGCTTTTTCCATTTTCGCTTGAAATGGGGCCAGCGCCGCGTCGGTATAAATGTCTTCCCACAACTCGGCGCTGGTCGGATTCGACGCCCGAACGGCGGACGCATCGGTGCCCGGAAGAGGCCGCGGCTTGGCCACGTTTTTCAACCAAAATTCCTCAAATTCCCGATCCATTCCGGCGATGATTTCCGCCGCCGGACCGTAAGCGGCGGCGTAGTAATCATTCATGACCTGCTTGGAATCGCGCTGCGGGTTCCAGGCCAGATGAAAAAAGAGATAGGTGTTGAGCGCCTGAAAAAGATAATGCGAACTCTCGTTGCCCAAAAAAATGCCGTCCAGGCAGGGCGCAACCTCCCTGAGCCACGGTCCCATCAGGCTCGGCAGGGGATTCACCACGCCGCCAAAGACCTCCTTGCTGTTGTCGCTGCTTTGATTGACCCAGAGATAGAGTTTTCTTCCGGCAAACTCGCGCCAGGCCTGCATCTCCTTGAGCGTGGCTTCGCGGTACGATTTGTTCGCCCAATCCGAGGAACCACTTGTCACCAGGAAGATGCGCACGTTGTCAGGCGCGTGCGTCAAACTCTTGGGCGGTTTGGCGTAATCAGCGTAGGACCACGCCGAAATGATCTTGCCGGGACACGCCGCCGCCACTTCATCCGCCACGCGTTTGTAGTACAACCACGCCAACTCGCTGTAGCCGAGGTCCTTATCATGGTATTTCTTGCATTCGGCGCAACGGCACTCGCCAATGGACACATCCGCCGGGTTGATGGCAAACGACTCCCGCTCGAAACCGAACTGCTCGAACTGCACTCCCGGTAAATTGCGAGAAGACGCCGGCTCGCCCTTGAAATAGGCAATTGCATCGAGGGCGACTTCATGCGCAAGCCCCGGGTTGCTCATGCACATCTCCCAGCCCAGAATCGGATGATGTTTCGTCACCCGTTTTCCCTCCTCTCCGAGTCGGAAATATTCCGGGTGGGTTTTGAGCCAACGCGAAGCGCTCTCCTCGTAGGCAAAATAGTGGCTTGTCGCCATCCGCCAACTGGAATACCGCTGGCGGATCATAAACAGGTAGATCGGCTCGTAAGCCTCCGTGCCGTTGATCTCCCACAAGTCCTTCGCGCCGTCGTTCGCCCAATAGCGGGTCCGCATCTTGATGAGGGGCGCCTCCTTCAACGCAAGCGGCGGGATGGATAGATCGGGCTTGTGGGGCGCGTACTCGCCGCGTTCGCCCGGAAACAGCCAGCGCACTCCGCATACGTCCTCCAAAAAGGAATAGACGGCCAGGAGCGTCCCGCGCTCGCAGTAACGATACGGCAACAGAATTTCCCGCAACGGTTCCGCGCCGTCTCGACCGACGAAGAAGACCGTGTTCTTGTCCGATCTTAGATAAAAACCATCGCGAGCCAATTGGGAAACATCGAGTCCGGCGGCGTGACTTTCATCGCAATCGCCCACCACGAGGCGGAGGGTGTCGTCCGGACTCGCCGCCTTTTTCTGAATCGGAAATTCACCACCGGTGATTTTGTCCAGGTATTTCTTCAATTCCTCCGCGGCAAAGCGCGCAACCGGAGGCGCGTTGGCTGCCGTTTGAATGACCGCGCGCGCCTTGCCGTCCCGGCTCAAGAGCAATTTTTCCTCCGCGCCGAGCGTCTGAATACAGACAGGCGCCGCAAACCAACAGATGAAGGCAACAAGTGCGGGAATCATGTGTCTGATGCTGGAGTTCATGTCAGAATTTCTCTCAGTCAACGTTTATCCCGGCAGCATGTTCGCCAACGGCGTCCGGATGCGCGCCGATCAAAGCAATGTTCATTGGTGGTGTGGGGTGATGACTTTGGCGTCCTGCTCAATACGGTTTTCCCCAGAGCTGCTGGCGCTCGTCATCCCCCGCCCAGATCGCCACCGATACGCGGCGGGCGGAACCATCCGCGCAACCCAAAATAGCCGCGCGATTATGGCGGGGGGCGAGATAGTTGTAAGGCGAGGGCAGCAAGCCCGAATTGCTGTCGCTCACACTGTCACCGTCGTAATCGTTGTTGAGCGGCCAGCCGCCGTCCGGGTTGCACACGTAGGAATTAATCGCGTCCATGACAAGCGCGGTGGTCGGCCGCAACGAATCCAGCCGGGCGGAGCCACAGGCCGGGGGACAATTGGCGCCGGATGGGCTTTCTCGGGCGATCACCGGCAACGGATTCCCGATGTAGTTCTCGCGGTAGTTGACGCCGTAGGTATAGCCTTGGGTGACGGGCGCCACGGGGCAACGGTACATGTTGTAGCCAATGAGATCCGCCCAAGTGGCGGGTTTACTGTAAAGGTAAGGATAAACTCGTCGCTGCCACCACTTCATGCCGTCCCCTGAGTTGTCTGCGTCCCAGAGCGCGGGCAGGACGCCCGAACTGTCGTTGGCGTAAAGGCAGAACGCCAGCGTGAGCTGCTTGATCTGGTTAAGACACGTGACGGCCTTCGCCTGCTCGCGCGCGTTTTTCAGCGCCGGCATCAGCAGCGCGGCCAGGATGCTGATGATCGCAATCACCACCAAGAGCTCAATGAGGGTGAAAGCATGGGGCAATGGAGCAGTGGAATGATGGAGCGATGGAATCATGGAATCATGGCGCGTCGGAAAACGATCGTTGCGCCGTCCTTCGTAACTGCTCAGGTTGTCAGAGCCTGCCCCCGCGAAAGCGAGGGGTTCACGGTT
>JACQHZ010000132.1 GCA_016198745.1 Verrucomicrobiota bacterium | reverse complement strand
CCTCGACGAGGCGGAAATCCAGCTCCAGCCCTTCAAGGGGAAGGAGGATTGGTGGATGTTCATTGGTTCGCCGCTTGGCGCGCGGTTCGATCTCTCCTCTCAATCCTCGGCGGATTACAACCCAGACTGGCAGTGTGTTGCCGGCCGGTTCGAGGAGAGACATGCCTCGCCGAAACCGACTGGGGAAGGTGGACCCGTCTCGCCGAAGCCTCTGGGCGAAGGCGGATGGACCCTGGAAGAGAAAATCCCCTTCGGCGAGTTGGCGCAAGAGGGACAGGTCTTTGCCACCCCGCAGTTGGGCGAAGGATGGCGAATCCAGTTTTATCGCAAAAAGGACAAGCTGCGCGAAGTGTCAAGTTGGGTCTTGGACAGGGCGGGTCCTGAAATGAACTGCCGCTTCTGCGGTCCCAAGGGCCAAACGCCTCGTCATGCGCCGGCCAGGATCAGCGTCAAATTTCCCCTCCTGGATCGCGCCGGTACGATGGAACTGGTCGTGGAAGGCAGCCGGGCACCCATCGAAGGCAAGTGTATCATTTTTCTCGAAGACACGAGCATCGACAAACTGGAATCCAAATTGCCAGCACCCGGTGAGGGCGCGCAGCGTCTGGAGTTTCCTTACCGGCTGACCAAGGATGGCAGGTACCGGTTCAAGTTCGATCTGGCGAGCGCTGGCCGCGTTGTCTATAGCGGCCAGGCCGCGATCAAGCTGGAGCCGCTGGATCAGATGTTGCCGGCTGTCGAAACAGAGATTGACGCGGGACGGAAGGCCCTGTCCAAGGCCCATTACCCCCGCTTCGTGACTCTCCGCGAGTCTCTGGACACCTTTGCCGGCAAACTGGCCAAAGCCAAAGAGCAACTCAAGCAAAGCAAGGACTTGACGGCCGAGGGATGGCGAGCGTTGACCGAACAATGTCGCGTTTTACCCCAGGAATGGAAATCCCTGTCCTACGACCTGAACCTGGCTCGTCTTTACCCCGGTCGGGATGGCAAACCACCAATCCCGTTTGTCGTGGGAACGGCCACCGAGGGAGACAAGATATATCGCGACACCCAGTACCAGGGCTCCTTGGGCAAGCCCATCCGTTTTGCGCTGGCCGGCAACGAGTACGGGTCAGTTCAACTCGCCGTCATTCCTTTTTGGCAGGATCTGAAGGAAGTTACGGTTTCCTTTTCGTCCTTGAAGGGACCTTCCGGCAAGGTTATTCCTCCGGAAAACGCGCGCTGGTTTCGCGTGGATTATGTGAAACTGGAAAAACCACCCGACTGGTCCCAAATCAAACAATACGAGCATGCGCGCGAGCCGGACCCGTTGTTGCCACCGAAACCGTTTAACGTCACAGCGGGAACTGTGGGGGTTGTCTGGGTGGATGTGCTCATGCCCGAGGGCGTGTCTGAAGGGCGTTTTACAGGAGAAGTGACGATCACGGCCGGCGAATATTCGGTTTTCCGCAAACTGGAGGTAAAATCCCAGGGTTTTGACATCCCCAAACGCAGTTCGCTCGAAATCGACTGTTGGTTTCAACCCAATTGGGCGTGGGCACCGTTTTACGGTTACGGTCGGTTCAAGTACACGCCTGAGTTGCATGCCCGACATGCCGAAATTCTTGGCCGTTACCGGATCAGTTCTTTTCTCTGCGACGACTCGTTCCTGTGCCAACAAGTGCCGATCTATGCCGAACCCGACGGACGATTCACGTTCGATTGGTCTACGTTCGACCGGTATGTGGAGAACGCGCTGAAGAACAATTCGACCGCTTTTTGGTGCAACCTCAGTTGCCACAGCGGCTGGACCTCCTATCTGAACAGGCCCGATACGCCGGTGATCGATCGGGCCACCGGCAAACAGGTTGCCATTGCCAAGTACATGCAAGCAAAGTGGGAGGAACTGAAGGAAACGGGACCCGCCACCGCCGTCAGGCTCCTTGGCAAAGCCCAATACGACAATCCCATCTATCGTGATTTCCTCGTGGCGTACGTGAAACACCTGAAAGAACTGGGGATCAACGATTGCTCGTACTATGAACTGTTTGACGAGGCAAACCAGGACGCGGCGCCGTACTCGCACTGGCTGGCCATGATCGAGCATCACCAGTTCTTCCGTAAGCTTGTGCCCGACCTCCGCATAATGTTCCTGGGCGCCGACCCGACGGTGCGGCTTTCCGACAAGAGTGCGCTGGGACTGGTAAACGTCTGGGGGCCGCAGATTGACCGGCTCCGCGACGCAGCTGTTCATCAGGCCATCCTGGAACGACGAAGGAAGCACGGCGAAAAGTTCTGGATGTACACGTGCGGCGAACGATACCCCTGGGAGAGGGGTGGAAAAGAGCCCGCCACAAAAGACCCGGATGGGAACTACACCCCCTTTGTCAAGTACCACCGGCCCTACCTATCCGCGCGAATGCATGGTTGGATGGCCTGGCATTTCCAGGTGGATGGACTCCATATCAATTGCCTGAATGAAAGGAGCGCAGCAAACGAAAAAACCAGCCCCGAAACACGCTGGCCAAACACCCAGTGGTCGGACAACGGCAGGCAGGGTGGGGGCACGTTGATTTATCCCGGCCCGGATTTTGAGTTGGTTCCCGGCATGCGGCTCGCAAACATTCGCAAAGGGTTGGAGGACTACGAATACTTTGTCCTCCTCAAGAAGGAAGCGGCCAAGCTGGCCCCCAGCCGCCATGAAAAACTCCTGAAGGATGTGAACGCCATCCTGCAAATCGAGCCGGCAATCCTGTCCTCCGTCTACAAGTGGACCAAGGACCGGAGCTTGCTGGAAACCAAACGCGACCGACTTGCCGAATTGATCAGGGAGGTTCGCAGAGTTAACAACTGAACCGCGCAATTCATGCAAACCTTGTTCCATAATCCCTACTGGGGGAAACCAGGCCATTGGATCCGGGTGAATTTTCATGGCCACTGCCAGGAGAGCAGTCCGTGTTCATCGGTGCCCCTCGAACAAGGGGTCCGGATGTATCATGATGTTGGCGCCCGTTGCATTGCCGTAACCGATCATGATGTCATCACGAATCTTGACCAGATGCGAATGCAGTACCGGGACATGATATTTCTGGAAGGGTTTGAGCACTCCCGCAGCAAGGACGTCCTCTTCATTGGTGAGGCCGTTGGTCCCCTGCTCCGCCTGCCTTTGAATGAAGCTGTTGCCAGCGCAGACGACGCGCTCACGATCATCTGTCATCCGCAGCCCAGGAAAGACAAGGAGTTTTGGTCCAAAGAAAAGATTGCGTCCATGGAAAAGCGGCCGGACGGCATCGAGATTTACAATGGTCACTATGGGGTGGAACGGTTGCTCGCCAGCGGCCACACGCCCCAATATACGCGCTTGTGGGACATGTTGTTAACGGAAGGTATTGTCCTCTGGGGATTCGCCAACGATGATTTTCACGATCTGGCGGACTTTAACAACGCCTTCAACATGGTATTGGTGAAACACGTTACGGCCCAAGATATTGTCCGTGCGGCGAAAGGCGGCTGCTGCTACGCATCCACGGGGCTCCTAATGGAGTCCCTTTCCGAGGAGCAGGGAAGTATTCAGATTGCAACCAAGACGACCTGTGAAGGGCGTTTCATTGGTCCCCATGGCAAAACGCTATCCGCCTCAGCAGGCATGCGTTTTGAGTATCAGCCAACCATCGAGGCGTACGTTCGTTTTGAAGCCACGGGAGAATCGGGATCATTGTTTCTTCAGCCGATGTTCCGGGGACACCGATCATGAGCAAAACCATCATCCGGTTCGGGCTGTTCGCGGACATGCATTACGCCGACCCGGCGCTGACCAGTCCGCACAGCGCATTGTCGTTGGCCAAGCTGGGTTCATGCATTGACCATTTCAACTCCACACAGGTCCCTCTGGCCTTCAACTTGGGCGACTCGGTGGAGATGATCAAGGAAAGCAGTCTGAAGATCCGCTATCTGGAAATGGTTCGCAAAGCCTGCGCCCGTTACAGCGGCATACTATACGCTGTACTTGGCAATCACGACGTGGAAACGGTCGGCAAGCAAAAATTCCTTTCTCTATGCGGATCTCCATTTCGGGAGACATGCTATTCGGTTGATGTCGGCAAGGTTCGATTCATTGTTCTCGATGGGAATTACAACCGGAATGGCGCGGATATTGTGATCGGGCAATATCAATGGGATGACCTGTGGCTCCCGGAAAAGCAACTTCAATGGCTGGCCAAGGAATTGCAGACGGACATGCCGGTGATCATTCTTTGCCATGAATGCCTGGATGATGCCATGTTCGAAGGGGCAATGGATCCTCACATCATTCGGAACAGCGCTTCCGCCCGTGCAATCATTGAAAAATCCGGAAAAGTAATCGCCGTGTTCGAAGGGCATTATCACCCCGGTCGGATGATGAGTCTGAATGGAATTCCATATATTGCTGTCACTTCGATGGTGCTTGGCGAGAGCCGGGAGAAAAATGCCTATGCGTTTGTGAGCGTGAAAGAAGACGGGACAATCGAGGTGGAAGGCTATGGAATGCAACCGAGTTATCATCCAGATGCAAGGAGAACCTTATGTCAAACTCATCCGAGCCCAGAACGCATTTTGTGATTTCGACTGGATTCCCGATCAAGATCACGGCAGCGTCGCCATGATCGCGCTTCAGCAGATGCTGTTGCAGGCCGATGGGGATCAAATTCGACTGCTCCCCGCGTGGCCCGCGGACTGGAACGTGGACTTCAAACTGCATGCGCCAAACAAGACCACGATTACCGCCACGCATTGTGATGGTCGTCTCGTTCGTCTTCGGAAGGATATAATGCATTGAACGCACAAAACTTTGCCGCTTGTTGTGTTGATTAAAGGAATTGGGAAAGCAGGGTTTTTGCGGGAACAATGACCGGATCCTTGCGCTTAAAACAGTCGGCTTCCACATGTTCCCGTTCCATCACGGCCTGGAAAGCATGATGGGCGCCCGTCTGTTTTTGGAAGAAACCGAGCGAAGGCGCCAAGCGGTCATCCCGTTTTTTCACTTCGACCAAGAACCATGGCTTCCCGTTTCGGATGACTACAAAATCCACTTCGCGTTTGGCTTTGTCCCGCAAGTAGCCAAGCTGGAACGCTCCCAGACCGAGGTCGGTCCATCCCTCCACCGCCTTCAGGAGATGACAGGCGACGAAAGTCTCCGCGCGCGCGCCTTCGTCCTCGATCCCACACCAGTCTCGGGGATACCATCGCGGTTCCTTTCTCAAGGACTTGGAGACATTTCGAAACCATGGCCGCGCCAGGAAACCGACGTGCAGGGCGCAAAGGACGCCGATCCATCGGCGGACCGTGTCCACCGAAACGCGGATTTCCTGCGCCAGGTTACTGTACACCACCTGGCACCCCGCCCGTGAGAGGAGAATCTTTCCAAGCGATTCCATCTGCCCGAGTTCATGAACCTGGGTCAGATCGCGGACATCTTCTCTCAGACATTGCTGTTGGCGCAAATCCCGCCAGCGGGTGGTAAACCGTTCATCCCTTTTAAGAAAAGGTTCGGGATATCCGCCATGTTTCCACAAGGCGGCAAACTCCTTGGGAGGGATCTCCGACGGCGGATTCAACAGTTGGTTGGGAATTTCCGGCCGGATGATTTCAGCAACTGAGAGGGGATGCATGTGGTAGAGAAAGTAGCGCCCCATGAGGCTGTCCCCTCCGCGCCGGTAAACATCGAGGCGGGAACTGCCGGTCACCACGATTTTCAACCGCTCTTGCCAACGGTCAAACAGCCCCTTCAGGAACACCTTCCAGCGCGAATACTTGTGCAGTTCGTCGAAGGCCGCCGTGAGGGATTGGGCGGTCAGGCGGTCCAACCCCAGGCGCGAAATCAGGGCGATCGTATTCCCAAGAATCAGACGCCGATCCTGCTCGTCATCCCAGTTCAGGTAGTGATCCGCCGACGCGCGGCAAACGGTGGTTTTCCCACTTGACGCGGTCCTGACAGGAAAACCATCTGACGGTGCCGTTTCAAGTGATCCTTGAGCATGGCATCGTAAAGTCGGGGAAGCCTGGGCATGATGGGATCATATGACGGGGTATCGTAAATTAGTCAAGACCATTTTACGATAGGCCACAATTTGGTCCGAGCCATCGGAGTTGCCGACGGGTACAAGCCGCGCGCATCAAACGCATCGACTTGCCGTTCCGGACGGTCGTCTGTCGGTTGAAGGCTTCATTCCCCATCCAGCTTCAGAAATTCATCCGTCCATGAAAACGGCGTGAAACCGAGGACCATGTGGCCATCCCTTCCCATGACGCCGGACATGTACATCTGGCGCTCATGTTCGATGATTTCACGCGCAAAGCCCACGCCGACACCCTCGTAGTCGCAGCCGCCGGCATAGTCGCCCGGCGCATTCGGCAGCCTCTCGATCCCGCAACGAAAAGGCAATCGTTGCGCTTTTTGGAAATGGAGGGGTTCATCGCTGACGGCATAGTGCCAGTTCAGGAACAACAGGTATTTGCCGGAATGTGGGTGGCGTAAAACAAATGGACTTTCGACCGGGCTGAATGGCATGAGGTCGCCGTCCCAAACCAAGGCTGGCCCCAGGTTGCGCCACGCCATCAAGTCCGCGCTTTCCGCCACCCAAACCGCCGGCGGCCGTTGGCCCAGGCTTTCGTCGGTATAGAAGAGCAACCAACGCCCGCGTTCGTCATCCCACAGCACGTGCGGATCGCGTCCCACGATCGGATCGCCACCGATCACGAGGATCCCTTTCGGCTTCACGGCTTCCGGAATATCCCACTGAAACAAATCCCGGCTAACCGCGACATAGATGGATTGATGATGCCCCTCCAAACTGAAATGCGGCCGCTTGTGGGGGTGCCGCCAGCCGGAGTAGAACATGTAAAACCGTTGGTCATGGCCGCACACGACGAACGGCGCCACCGCCATGTGTTCGTCGTTGAACCCGGCTTGCTGGCTGGCTTGGACTGGATGGCCGCGCATTTCCCAATGAATCAGATCCCGGCTGGTGCTATGGGAAATGCGCTCCTCGTGTCCGACGTCCTGCCAGGTGTGCCCAAGGCCGCCGGAAATGCTGAACAGATGCCAAAGTCCCGCGTGCTGAATCAGGCCGTGGTCCTTGACGTACTCACCGGGTGGCGCATAGCGCACCCGGGCGATCGCGTTGCGCGGATGGGGATCGGCTGCGGTCATCCCTTGCGCGTGGCGTCTCTGAGCGCCCGCAACTGTTCCATGAAAGGCGGCGGAATGAGCCCGTTTTGCGTGGGCACATCCCAGGAAACCACGCCCCCGAACTGGTTGGTGTATCTGGTGAAACCGACCACGAACTCCACCGGAAACCGCGGCCGGCCGACACCCCATCCGTCGCCGAGAAAACTCAGGATGTGATGCTGCGCGCCGTCCACCCAGCGGGTGAGCGGCGGGTGATACTTGTCGTTGACCGGGAACGCAATATTGATTTCACCCGCCGTGTAGTCCTCATATTCCGTCATTGATATGATCGGCACCTTGATCCCCGGATTGAAGGCCACGATCCCGTCCGGATTGCCCGCCAAGAGGGCCGCCCGGAAACTCTGGAAGTTGGGTGGTTCCGGGTGGCGGTACATGTCGTCCGCGTAGTAGCAGCCGTCCAACCACCATCCCGAAACCTTCGGTCCCCAGCGCACCGACCAGTCCCGAATGATCGCCTCCCACTTGTGCTGGAATTCCGCCAAACGCCCGCCGTTGGCCTTCCAGCCCAGTCTTTCGACGGCGAGCGGCTCATGCTCCGGCGCGCCGGCGGGAGCGTACACGAGCACCCGGATGCCGCTGCCGTGCAACTCGTCCCAAAGATCGCCCACCAGATCCCGTTGAGAACACTTGCTGGGCTTGATGCCAACGAGACGATCGTACGATGCATTCGGCGCGCAGAAATGTCCCGAGTTCTGCCCCAACGTGATGAAAATGTACTTGGTGTCCAGCGCCCGCAGTTGTTCCGCCAAACCACGCACATCGAACGCAGCGACGCGCGCATTCCATTGCTCAGCGGAAATCTCCGCGCCGCCGCTCGTGCTGGCCTCCGCCGCGAGAAAATGCACGAAAATGCCCCATTTTGAATTCTTAAACCAATCGGTGTTTGAACGCATTTGAATTCCTCCTTCCGGTTGCAAACATAAAAGCAAAAATGCCGATCCGGTTAGGATTCATAGGTTTTGATGGTTGGGTGACCTTAATGTTCCAACTTTTCCATTGGAATTTTGAATACACGGGCGTCGAAAGGCGCCAAGATGTCGGTTAGGTTCAAACTCTTTTCATTCCGTTTCAGGCGGTAGGTTTTCTCCGTAAAGAGCGCCGCCGATCTTTCCGCCTTGCCGCGCGCGTCCATGGCAAGCGTAACCTCCACGGTTTGGTTTGTCGTGTTGACGGCGATCACGTGAAGTTGGCCGTTGAAGCTGCGGGCGACAACGTCCACTGCGGGATGGGACGAAGTCACTTTGATTGGACTCTCCGTCGCCGTAATGAGGTCCTGGAGCGCGCAGAGTTCGGCGTTCAGGCAGCGCATGTAACTCCAAAGCGCCGGTTGGAATTGAAGACAGTGGGTGTAGCCAGGAGATTCTTGGTAGGAATAGTAAGCAAAAACTTGCGCCCGATGGTTGATCGCCAGGTAAGTCATGCAGCGCAGTTCCTCCGGGGTCGGCATTCGTTGGTTCGGAAGGCTCCAGGTTTGCAGCGCGGCCCCGATGGGTTTCTTGGAATCAACCGCCGCCGCCAACCGATCCAGAAACAGGCTGACCTCGGTCACCGGCTGGGAAGGCACCGGGTAATTGTCCATCGTGACGATGTCACCCGCCCCGCCGTATTCTTTGAACTTCGGATAGCAGACGAGGTTGACGAGCACCGGATGGTTGGAGTCCAGTTCCTTGATCAGTTTCACCGCTTCGAGCAGGAATTTGATCGGAATTCCCGTCGCGTCCGGTTCGTCAAAAAGCTCCCAAGTCAGAAGCGCTGGATGATTCTTCAGCTTGTTGATGCCGGCGGTTAGCGCCACCCGGTCCCACCCCTTGTCAACGCCCTTGTAAAAGTAACCATGCCCCAAGACCGCGCAACCGTACAGGTTGTTGGTGTGGGCTTCATCCAGCATCCTTGCGACTCCTTCCAACGTCTCGCCGCCCCAGCAATCCACTGCGTTGAAGCCTTGCGCCTTCACCGCTGCCGCTCCGCCGGCGTGGTACAGTTTGCGCACTACGAAGGGTTTGCCATTCACGAAGAGCCGGTTGTCGCGTACGCTAACCTGTTGGATATCTTCCAGGGTCTCCGTGACTGAGGCAACGTTGGCCTTTTGGAAACGACCGCCACCGCTCGTCAGAATCCGATCTTCGCCGTCGAGCGCCTGCGCTTCGACGCGATACGGGCCGGGCGGCAACGGGGCAAGGTCGAATTCAAAGCGGGCGGCGGCCGATTCCACGGGCACCCTGGTCCGCCGTGATTTCCATTTGACGCCCAGGATCCGGAAAGCAAAATATTCGGCATCGCGCGCAACGGCGGGGTTGTTTATTTTTATCTTCAATCCGCCGCGCGAATCGTTGTTCGCGTAAAAATATTGATCGGGAGTCATCGTGAAAGTGAAGTCCTCGGCGCGAATGGCAAACAACTGATTTTCCTCTGCGAGAAGCACGTTGGAAGACGTGCGAAGTCTGATTCCCAGGGAATAGTCGTCCTGGAGCAGACCGGGACAGGGGAGGACAATCTTGTTGGCCCCTTGCTTAAGTGCAACCGTCTTCTCGAACCGGGTCGGGAGGAACTTGGCCTTTTCCTTGCACACGGCCGAAAGCGTGCATGGTGCAGCAATGTTCCCGCGAGCTTGCACCCCAACCGTCAGATGACCTTCATCCGCGTTGCCGGCAAAATCCGCGCTGGTGATCGCGACCCCAAGGTCTTGGCGGGAAAAAGACATGAAATCCTGATCCTCATTGTCTGGCGTGAAATTCAGATCATTCGTCAAGAGCAGAACGTCAACATAGGGCGCCTGACGGTTGCCCTCGGCCAGCTTCAACGTGAGTACGGTTGGCCCGGCCTTCTTGAATGGCCCCAGCCGTTTGCTCCACGTGAGCGCCGTTTCCGTTTTCGCGAAGTCCGTGACCCCGAGGGAAACATCATTGACCAGCGCCTCCACGCTGGCCTGGGGCTTGGCAACGGCGAGGTGCCTGACCAATAGAACATAGTCGCCATCCTTCAACTCGCTGAGGTCGTACGTGAGATGGGCGCTGAGATTGCCCTCGTCGAAAATCACCGTACGCCCGCCGGATGGGTGTCCCATCCAGATGGTAAAACCTTCATCCCGGAAATCCGTTTTGTTGCTGCTTTGGTGGTTTTCCGCTTCGATGAAATAGTAGTTCCACTCCGGTCCGACGGCCGGCATGGCTTGTTGGCCAAGAAGGATGACCAGAACGAAGGATCGGATGAAGGTTCCAGCCGCCTTCATAAGTTAGTAACCATAGTAAGGGCTGTACATGAGGTTGGGTTGTTTGGCTTTCGCTTGGGGAATCCATTGTGCATGGCCATCCGCAAAACAGAAATTGGCGCCGCCGTTGTGGCAAAAGGTTGGCGGACTTCCACCCGCGAAGCTTGTTCCCTCCGGCTGGTTAACATACCAGCCCCATTTACAGTCGGCCCAGAGAACGGTCAGAGTGGGATTGGGAACATCGCTGCGCTTGAACCATTGGGTGTGGTAATCGAGCGGATTCGTACCCGTCATGATGGAACCGTTGGGACCATAGCCGGCATAACCGCCAAGGTCGTAAATGACTTTCACGGCCGGATTCTGTACCAGGAGTGCGGAAAACTCTCCCCAGGTGCTTGGGCACCACCAAACAAGTGAGGCCGGACTGATATAGGACTGGAGCGGACCATACCGGCCACGCACATGGTTATTGGCGTCAAGCCCATCAGTGGGGGGGAGCCAATCATCCCAATCGTTGGCATAAAACTGGCTGGCCAGCCCGATCTGTTTCAGGTTGTTCATGCAGACGATGGCTTTGGCGGATTCCTTCGCCCTTTTGAGCGCGGGCAACAACATCGCGGCCAAGAGCGAGATGATGGCAATGACCACGAGCAATTCGACGAGCGTGAATCCGTCCCTGACCATCAAAGGAACCACGCCGTTGGGATGTTTTTCGCGGCGGTTCCTGGTTGCGAAAAAACTCGTTCTCCTGATCACTCCGGGAATATAGTCGCGGGGTTCCAATTAAGGAATAGCGGGAACAATCATTTTTTTAACATTTCGTGCCATGGCCAGATCTGAATCCAATTTCCGCCGCTTGGTCCGTGGTCTGCCGACGCCGCGAAATTTCTACCATGGCGCCTCTCTGCCATGGCGCGGGCTGCCTAAAGAGGTTCTGCTCTTTTGGCGGCAGAAACCGTTGCTGCTTCCTCATCTGGATATCCACCACCGGTTCGTCTTGATTCTGGCGATGGAGGGATGCGGTGGAGTGATTGTCGATAAGAAACTGTATCAGCTTGGTCCGGATAAAGGGATTCTCATCTTTCCCTTCCAGCGGCACTATTATACGCGTTTGACTGGCGAAAACATCCTCTGGTTATTTGTCGGCTTCGAGTTTGAGGAGCCGAACGCGCTGGCCACTTTACGCAACCGGCGGATTCAGGTATCCGGTGCGGAGTGGGAACTCGTGGCCAAGATGACTTCCGCGTTCCATGAATCGCTGAGGAAAAACGAAGCGGCGGCGCATTCCGTGAGTCTCTGGTTAAGCCTGCTCCTGCTGAATCTCAAACGTTTCACCAGCCGTTCTGTGAGGGCAGATTGGTCCATGACCAGACTCCAGCAAATCATCCAGAAAATGACTCAGCATGTGGAATCCAACTGGAATCGTCCTCTTCGTCTGGAGGCCATTGCCCGGGCGGTGGCCATTTCGAAGAGCCATCTCCAACGGATTTGCCATCAGGCCTTGGGAGTCAGCCTCGGACAATTTATACGTCATGTGCGCATGAACCGGGCTTGTGCGCTTTTGCATTCCTCCGGCCAGAACATCACGGAAATTGCCATTGCCTGTGGTTTTTCATCCGTTTTCGCCTTCAGTCGCGCCTTCAAGTCCGAAACTGGCCGCTCGCCCCTCAAGTATCGTCAACAATTCCGACTCAGGTCCCCGAAGAAATCATGAATACTGCGGACGGCGGGCCTGTTACATGAGCGCGCCGTAATGCAAGGCGCGGATGATGTTCAGGTAAATTTTATCGTCCGCCTTGACCGGGCGATGAGCGAGACGCGGCAGGTCGAAAAAGAAGCGGCCGCATTGCCCGCGGGACACGGCCTGGAAAGACGGCTGGTCATTCCTGCGCTCAAAAAAGAAGGCGGGTATTGGTGCAGTTCGGACCACTCGGCGCCCGATTCGGTCAGTCTGGAAACTTTCCGTGAGTTCGTGCGTCTGGCCAAAGAGCTGGGCGCTTATTAACCGCATAATTTGCCTTGCCTTTTTTCAGTTAAACGCCGACATTATATCCGACATGAAGACTTTCACGGTCAGAGACCTGGATCGCCAGCCGGCGGTGGTGCTGGATGCGTGCGATCATGAAGGCGAGGTGCGGATCCGCCGTCGCAACGGACATGGTTACACCTTGCGGCCCGATTCCGGTGATTCGATCCGCGTCGCAGGCAAGGATCGCAAACGCTGGCTCGAAGAACACCGCATCTGGTTGAGACGAACATTTCGAAAACCCATTCCCGCCAAACAAGCCGCGTTGGTGGACCGTCTCATTGCTGGTGAATGAACGCTTACGCGGACACCAATTTTCTGACGCGTTGTTATCTGCTTCATGTGTCCGCCGCCTTGTTGTTGGGCTGTGACAGCTTTTGGAGTTTTGACGCGAAAGCTTCGAAGTTGGCGGCGTTGGAAGGGTTGGCAACGCCGGTCGCCAAGACTCGGTGATCGCATACAGCTTGGAACGCATGCTCAAGCTGGGGGAAGATGGACAGATCATCAAAACGAGGGCTGCGCGCCAAGGTCAAGGGCGACGAGCGGAGGCATGCCATCCACAGATCCAAGACGGGAAACGCCCCACGATCAAGCGGTTTAAGGCCTTCGGACCGCCGCCAGCGCAGGGATTCCGCCCCCGTTCGGGTAAGCCCCAAAATCAAAATTCCTATCCTTTACGGCTCCAAGAGCATCTCACCCATGCGATTGGCCTCCTTTGAACCGGGAAAAGTCGGAATCCAGACGACGGCGTTACTGGCGGCGGTGGCGCGGATGACGTTCAGATAAAACTTTTCGCCCGGCTTCACCCCGTTCGGCAGCAGGTTTTCGAGCGGGATCGCGACGCGCACCAGCCAGCGGTCCGCGGCGCTGGTGTCCGAGTTCACTTGGGCGCCGCTCTCCCACTCGCGGTCGCACTCGCCGTGCGCCAAATCCTGGTGAACGCCCTTGGCGTTGATGCCCATCTGGCGGCGTCCTTTGGCCGGATCGTGCGCCACGAAGATTTCCCAATCATCTTCGTTCCAGATCTGGTCGTCGCGGCATACGAGTTTTGCTGGATCGGTCTTTTCTTCCAACTGCAGATAGAGGAACTTGCCGTCATGCAAAAGGCGGCCTTCAATCTGGCGGGGCGTCGCCTCGCCTTTGAGGGTGAACCATTGCCCGAGTGCCGCGCCCTTGGACCAGTTGATTTTTTGCCAATCGTTTTCCGAGACGGGCGTCGCCACCCGGTGAATCCGCGTGGTTTCCAGGACGGCAGCTTTCTTCCGCGTTTGCGTGGCATAGGTCTTCCGGCCGGCCAGCATGTACTGCCAAATGCCCTTGTCAAAAAGCGCCACCCGTTGTTTCTCGAGGTCCGTCCGCACGGCCGCGTGCGCCGCTTCCATGAGTTTCGCCAACTCCTGCATCCGTTCCTCGGTCCCAAGCCGGCCCCAGGCGATCTCCTCCGTCTGGTGGCCTGGGTTGGGGGGATAATTGTTGGGATCGCTGAAAATCGCCTCCACCCGCTCGTAGAACGCTTTCATCGGCTTGGCCGCCGCGCCATAGTACAACCGAAAAAACTCGTCGATCAACGCGTTGCCATCGAGGGCCGGATCATCCGCCAGTTTCCAGGTCACATAGAATTCCACCTGGTCGAGCAGCGCGCTCCGGCGTTCATACGCCAGATAGGCGGGTTCGTAAAACATCCCGCGAGCGCCCTTCGCGATGTAGATCGGCAACTGTTTTGCCAGGGAATGCGCAAAAAAACCTGGGAAACAACGAAACTGCGCTTGCACCGCCGCCAGCGACGGAAAGCAATAATAAAACCAGAAAAACTTGCGCCGGACGAGCGACTCTTTCGCCCAACTTTCGAAGACGGCGCGGTCATTGTCCTGCACGGCCTTCGCATAGACATTGCGGGCGTGCAGGCACATCGTGATGGAAACGTTGGGCGCCAGCGGTTCCCGATGGGGCGGATAGCAGTACTCCCAATAGGCCAGGGCGGACAGGAACTTGTTCGGGTGCGACTTGGCGATCTCGCGGGCCACCTGGTTGACAAACGCATACACGTAGTCGCTGGCCCGGTCATTGGAAAACTGGCCCTTGCCGCGCGTCGGTTCCTTGTGCAACAGGACCTGGCAATTCGCGCACTTGCACCATTCGCCGGTGTCCATGGGCACCAGGGCGAAGTAATCCCCCTCGGCCACCGCCCCCGGCTTCTTGCCCTTGCCGTCAAAATAGTCGCGCGCATCCTGGACGACCTGGCGGATCAGGTCCGGGTTCGTGTAGCAAAGTTGATGGGGTTTGTCCCCGGTGAACCCTTGGGCGAACCAAGCGGGGTGCTCGGCTTCGAATACCGCCGCGTTCTTCGGGTTCTTTTTCCAGAACCGGTCGTAATACCCGTAAAAGGAGTGGTTGCCCGCATAGTTTTCACCGCCGGTGCGGTACCGATGGTACCAGAGCATCTGTTCGCGCCAGGCCAGCACGGGCGGGGGCTTGGACTCATGGAGCGTGTCGCCGCAGAGGTCCGCGGGAATTTGGTAACCGAAGATTTGAAGGCGCGTTTTCACGGTCGGCGACCGGCGGATCTCGCCGCCCTTCACCTGTAACGTGGCTGATTTCGGACAGACCAGACCCAGTTCCGTCGGCAAAAACCAACGCACCCCGCAAAAGCGCTCCAGGAAATCATACACGGCGTAGCACGTTGCCTGGTCATCGTAGAATTCAGGAAAACTCGACGGATCCGCGTAGTCCATCTTGCGCCGGTCGTCCTTGTCCCGGCCCATCAGGATGATGAGATTGCTTCCAAACTTGATGAGATATTCCTGGGGTTGGAAATCCGCGCTCTTCAGCCCCAGGGCGACCGTGGCCGGGCTTTCACCCACGAGGATAGATGCCTTGCCGTCGCCAGCCTTCTCACTCGCCACTCGCCACTCGTCACTCGTCACTTCAGTGATTGTCGCCTCAGCGCCGGTAATCTGCTTGAGATGGCACTGCAATTCTTTGGCGGCAAAACTCGCCGCCCGCGTAGGCTCTTTTGCAATCACGATGCTGGCGTTCGCCTCCCCGTCGCGGACCAAAGTGAGTTCCGTATCGTTGGCGCCGCGCACCGAGAGCGCCAAACAGGCCAGGAGTAATCCGAAAAGGAGAGTGTGTTCTGGTCGCATGGTTGATTTGTTCCGCAAGGTCATGTTGATGGGAATCAGATTTTCGGGCGGCGCCCATCGCGGGTTGCCGCTGCAAATACGCTTGCATTGGAGTTGCTTGCAAAACTTTGTAGCGGCGCTTCTGTGAAGCGCCGTCCACCGGGAGCCTGCGCTTCGCAGAAGCGCAGCTACATCTCGCGGCGTAGTTTTGCAAGAGGTTCATTGCACCAGATATTATAAGTCGAAGATCGGGTACGCATTTTATTAGGTCTCTGAAACATCCGCTTCCACAGATCCGCCGCCTGAGGAGTTGCCGCCCATCATTCCAGCCAGATCACTTCGTGATAATCAACGCGGGGCACGGTGATCACCAGGGTGGTTCCTTCACGCCGGACCTTCGGTTTGCGCCGTGAAATGGGCAAAGTCACTTTGCTTGCTCGCGCATTCCGGAGGCGCACCTCGATGTCGTGGATGGGGATGACTTCATCAACCACCGGTATGCCTATCGGCGGCACCGGCGGACGGTTGGTGCAGAAGGGGAGATTCACGAGGTGCACGGCCAGGTTGCCCCCTTTGTGGCGGAAGGCCGTGATCTCGACGATCTTCGGCGCCTTCACGCGCAGGGTGGGCCGGCCGAGGTCAAGCATCTGCGCGATCAAGCGGCGTGTTTCCGGATGCGGCCACTGCAGGAAGCCGCGCCCAACCTCCGGCGCGAAATACACGCTGTGTCCGCGTCCATACCGGTTGACCACCACGGCCGGCGACTCGACGGTGTCCTGCAGGGGATCGCCGGGCAACAAAGCGTCCGTCGTCGTGGCAGGCTTGACCGTCGAGGCGAAAACCACGGCGCCGCCTGGCGACAGACTCACTCGCGTGTAGTTGGCGCCGAAGAAGACATAGCGGGCCGCGTTCCTGCGGAAGTTCCGGTCGTCAATCCGCAGCATCGGCGTCTCGACCGGCACGTTATCGCGGTCATAGACGGTCTGCCCCCATTCCCGCGGGGTCAACGTCACGGTTTTTCGATAGCGCACGCCGAAGACGTCGGCCAGGGCGAAATCGCCGCGCCGCTGTCCATCCTCGTCGCACAAGCTGGTTTCGAAGGAACTGATGAGCACGCCGCCTTGCTTGACGAACTCGCGCAAGGTTGCGACCTGTCTGGTGGAAAGACACGCGGAATTCGGCAGGACCAGAACGCGGTAGCGGCGGAAGCAGTCCAGGTTCTCCAGGTGGCCATCCAGGATGAGGTCGGTGAGGTAGTGTCCCTCAACCGCGACATCGTACCAACCGTAAATCTCGGTGTAGTAAGCGCCGGGATTGTCGCGCCCCCGGAAATCGCGGCTGCTCCGTGAATAGTGGATCGCGCAATAGGTCAGGGGTTCCCCTCCCATATAGGGCCGCCGCTTCTTCAACTCTCGCATGACCGTCGGGTCCGGTCTGCCGCGCGCGGTGATCGTGTTGGTGCAAGCGGTCCACGGGACGCCGCCCAAGGCCAGGGTCCAGACGCCATGCAGGATCGAGTGGGTCTTGTCGTTCTCCAGTTGGCCATAGATCACGCTGCGCCACAAAGTGCCGCCCGGTTCCCAGACATCAAAACGCTGCGGGCATTGCGCCTTGACGATCCGCGCATTGAACCCGGTGGTATGCAGGCGGTTCATGATGCTCGTGTTCTCATTGCCGCCGCCGCCCGGGAACCGCATGACGTCGATGGACACGCCATTGCGCCAGTTCGTGCCTTCGCTCGGATTGCTGCTGTTGATGTGCGGGCGATTGTAATGATTCATCATCACGATCGCGTCGCTCCGATGCGCCGCCAACGCGTCGTGCAGGCGCGTAATAAAGTCGTCAAACCGACGGTAGCGCCAACGCACCCACTCGCGGAAAAGCGGGTTATCCCAGTCCACCCGGATGGGCAGGGCTTCGCCGTACTCCGCGCGGAACGCCTTGCGGCAGTAGGCGCAGTAGCAACTGGGCGCATCGAGCGCACCGGCCCACGCGCCGTCGTACCACAACCCTTCAAACCCCTGATCGAGGATTTCCTTGGAAAACTCGATGACGAAATCCTGGTACGGAGACGAAAAGAGGCATAGAAACGAACCCGGCTCGGGAATGAACCTGCCCTTCACCCGCTTGATGACTTCCCAGCCGGTCTTGCGCCGGGCGAGGCTCTTATTCTGGGCCATATTGTACCAGGACAGCAGCATGATATCGTGCCGCCGCGCCTCGCGCACCAGCCCGGGCAGGTACCGGGGGTCCATCTCCGGATGGGGAGCGCACACCTTGCTGCGGTAGGCCGCCCACCCGCCCTGGTGCATCCCGCTGGCCACCAGCACCTCCACCCCGGCGGCCTTCATCAGGCCAATGATTTTTCGGGGATCCCCACGGTGGGGGCGATATTCAAAACGGCAAACGCGTTCGTCAAAGGTGAGACTGCGGATGGGTTTCATGGGGGGATGATCGAATGGAATTGGTGAAATTGGGCTGTTCTTGTAACCGCGATTACCCGCCTGCCACCCCTCAGTGGTGGATCGCGAATTTCGTAGAATTCATCTGCGATCAGGTGATCGCGGCTACAATGCTGTTTTGCGGTATCAAGTGGAGGGCGACGCTCCGTCGTCGCCATTGGCGAGGAAGAGGCGACGACGGAGCGTCGCCCTCCAAATTCAAAACTCGGATTGATATTACCTCCTTCATGGAAGCACAAATCTGGCGGCTCCTTATTTCTCCAAAATCACCTCCGCGAAGCGGCTGGGTTCGTGGTAGCCGCCAAGCGTCAGGTTCCAGACAAACGCTTCCTGGGGTTGGATGCGCATGGAACGAATGATGTTCAGGTAGCAGGTGTCGCCCGGTTTGACGCCGGTTTCGGTCAGGCCGGCCAGCGGCAGCACGACGTAGAGCGTCCACCGGTCCGGCGCATTCAGATCGGAGATCACGCGCCCCGGGTTATTCCATTCCTGCCGGCCCTGCTTGGCCCAGTCGAGCGCTTCGTATTTGCCGTTGAAGTGAATCCCCATCTGGCGGTAAGGCGGCGACCGTTGACCGGCCACAAAAAGTTCATACTCGTCGGAATTCCAGAGGCCGCCGCGGTCAACCAGTTTGTCGGGCGAGATGAAATCTTCCAACCTGAGGTAGAGGTTCAGGCCATCATGCAGCAGGCGGCCCTCGATCTTCCGGCTGGCGGGTTCGCCGGTAATGGAGCGCCAACCGCTCAGCACGGCGCCCTTGGACCAATCCAATTTGGAAGGGTCGCCATCCGGGGGCGCCGGTGCCCGGGGCGCGCGCGCAGTCGGGGAGGGAATTTTGGCTTTCGTCCAATAGTCTTCACTGCCCGCCTGCATGTATTTCCAGAGGCCGCGTTCGAAGAGCGCCACCCGTTCTTTTTCCACCGCGGTCCCCGCCGCAACCGCCTGCTGGGCTGCGGCCATCAACCGGCCCAATTCGGCCATGCGCTCTTTGGTGCCGAGGTATTTCCAGCAGGTTTCGGCATTGACGCCGCGGTTATCCGGGTAGTTGGCGGGATCGTTGTAGATTTGCTCGGCCCGCGTGTAAAACTTTCGCATCGGTTCCGCTGCCGGTCCGTAGTACCGCTTGAAAAATTCCGCGATCAACGCATTGCCATCCAGCGTGGGATCATCGGCCAGTTTCCAGGTCACGTGAAATTCCAACTGGTCCAGCAGGGGACTTTGCCGTTCATCGGCCAGATAGGATGGCTCGTATTTCAGGCCGCGAATGCCGGCCTGGTGGAACCGCTTCATCTGCTCGACGATGTGGTGGGCGAAGAAACCGGGAAACGTGCGCCACTGGCCCTGGGCCGCCCCAAGGGAGGGGAAACAATAGTAAAGCCAGAGGTAAAGCGGCGGATGATCTTTGTGTTCCGTCCATTGTTTGAACAGCGCCAGGTCGTTTTCCTTTATCTTTTGAGAATAACCCCAGGCGCGCGTGTGCAGGCACATTTCCAATTTGATGTTTGGTTCCAATTTCACACGGGTGGGGGGATAAGCGTAATCCCAATACGCCAACGTGGACACGTACTTGGTCGGATGCGATTTCTTGATTTCCCGGGCGACTTTGTTGATGAAACCAAAAATATAGTCGCTTGCCAGGTTGGTGGAGAACTGCCCCTTGCCCTGGGTGGCTTCCTTCAGCAACTCGGCCTGGCAGGCGGCGCACTTGCACCAGTTGCCGCTGTCCATCGGCACCAACGCAAAATCGTCGCCCTCGGCCACCGCCGCGTGTTTCTTGCCCTTACCGTCAAAATAGTCGCGCGCATCCTGCACAACCTGTTTGATGAAGCCCTCGTTGGCAAAACACATCTGAGACGGTTTCTCGTCCGCAGGATAGCCCTGGGCAAACCAATCGCGATGCTCCCCCTCAAAAACCGCTTCGTTCTTCGGATTCTTCTGCCAGAACCGGTCGTAAAATCCGTAGAAGGAATGGTTGGCGGCATGATTCTCGCCGCCGAGGCGGTTGCGGCAATAGAAAAGGTGATGTTCGCGCCTCGGCAATGCGGGGATGGGTTCCTTGCCGCGAACGGTATCGCCCGCGAGATCCAGCGGGTAGGCATAGCCCATGTGGTTGTAACGGTACTTCATGGCCGGCGCGCGGCGCAGATCGGCGCCTGCCACGGTCAAAGTCTTCGTCGGCGTAAAGGTGATCCCCAGGTCGGTGGGCAAATACCAGCGGACGCCGCAATACCGTTCGAGAAAGTCATAGACCGCGTAGCAAGTGCCCTGCTCGTCGGCGATATCCGGGAAACCCGCGCCGGTGGCGTAATTCATCTCGCCGCGATCATCCTTGTCGCGTCCCATCAGCACCAGCGTTTCCGGCAGGAACTTGACGAGGTACTCCTGGGGTTTGAAATCCGCGCTCTTCAGCCCCAAGTCCACGGTGGCCTGGCTTTCCCCGACCAGGATGCGAATCGGGCCATTGGCAGTCTTTCCACTTGTCACTCGACCCTCGGCACTCGGCACTTCTTCAATGGGCAACGTGGCGCCGGTGATCTTTTGCACGTGATATTGCAGGTCAAACGCCGCCAACCGGGCGGCCCGCGTCGCCTGCTTGGCGATGACCACGCTGGAGCGCGGCTGCCCATTTTCAACGAGCGTCAAGCTTCCCGGCGCAGACGTGGGCAAGTTGCCGAACAAAAGGGCGACGGGGACCATGATGGTTGCGGCGGAGTGGGTTTTCATGTGGTTGCCAATGGGATGGGGTTCGGTTCAGGGTTTACCCGCCTCTGGCGGCGCCGGAGGCGACCAGGGTTCAAGGCCCAGCAGGATCGGGGCGACAACGGCATAATTTCACGCGGACCACTTCGTGAAGGTCGAGCCGGTCCAACGTGATGACGGTTTTTCCATCATGCGTCGCGACGGGCAATGGGCCGGGGCGTTCAACCAGGCGCGCGGCTTCCGCAACTTTTGCTCCCCGGATTTCAATGGACACATCGCAGACCGGGATCAGGTCGCGCGGGATAATCGGCAGATAGTCTTCTCCAGCCTTGTAGCCCTGGTGATGGACGGTTGCCGGGCAATTGTGCAGGAGAATCAGATAATCGGCGTCCTCGCCGCGACGGACGGCCGTTCTCACACAGGCCGGGCCTTTCACCCGCACCGGGATCATGGCGCACTGTTCAACCAGAGCAACCAGCGCCTGCCGCATCGGAGAACTGGGAACGGAGAAGAACGATGCGCCCCAGTCGGCTGCCAGATCGACAATCGAGCCGCGGCCATGCGTCCGTCGCGCAACCAGGGCATTTTCTCGCGACCCCATCAGCACCTCTGAATCCGCCTTGGGCGTTTGTTTTGCGATCATGGTGTTCACTGCAAAGCCAGGTTGGTTTGCGGCCTTCACGGCGGCGTTCGTCTGATAGAGTGTGCGGCGAACGAAATTCTCCGGTAAAGGCGCGTGCTCTTCTTCCACGGCGCGCAACGCCTCAAGAGATCCCATTCCGGAGCGCGGCAGCCCGGTTTCATTCAGCCGCCCCGCCCACGGTCCCAACAGCAGGAAACCTCCGCCACGCGCGTATTCCGCGAGCGCCAGCGCCTGGGTTTCGGAAAGCGCCAGGCTCAACGGCAAAATCACCGCCTTGTAACGCGCCAGGGAATCCGTCCTTAGATCGCTGTCGAACACCACATCCACGCCCAGGCCGCATTCATTGAGCAATTGATCCCATCCGAGAAGGCTTTCCCAATACCACCCGAAACCGGATGCTTGCGCGTGCCGCCCGAAGAAAAACGTCTCGGTCTGTTGGGAAACGTGCAGCGCGAGCGGGTTGGCGCTTTCCCGCTCAACATAAGCCGCGCGCGCCCTGAGAAACCCGGCGGCGGGCTTAAGAAAGGCCTGGGCCGAAGCGTGCATGGCGCCGTCGGGAATATCGGTCTCATAACCAAAGGAGGGGTGGGCGCCAAACGTGACGCAGGCCGCCGCATGGTGCAGGAGCGCCATCGGCTCGTGAAACTGCCAGTCCCGCCCCATCCGCCATCGCGCAATCGGCGTCCACACTTCGGCCTTGCGTCCATAAGCGACGGCCATCTTGGCGGAAAAAGACGAATGGACGATGTCCTGCATGGCCTCGGAACCGGTCACGATGGCGCACGGATACCGATCAAGAGGACACGCACTGTGCCAGGCATTTGGGTGATAGCGGTGATAATGATTGATGGCGATGATGGCGCCGGGATGCTGCGCGCGCACCGTGTCAACCAGCCTTTGGAGGAAGGCGGTGAACATATCGAAACGCCATTGGACCCAGACGCGAAAAACCGGATCCTCGAAGTCCACTTTGGCGGGAACGGCGTGTCCGGTGGCGTCACGGAATTTACGACAACAGCATGGGCATCTGCAGCCGGGAACGGGACCCAAAGGAAATCCCGTGAAGGTCGCTCCATCAAACCAAATGCCGTCCAGCTCAAACTTCTCAATGAACTCCAACGCAACTCCGATCAGCGCCTCGCCGAAAGCCGTATTGATGCAGCAGTTGTTTGGCTTGGGGCTGCCATCCAGGTCGAGGATGCGCCAATCCGGTCGCGCTTCCCAGGCCGATTCACACCATGGAATGGGACACCAGGTAACCGCGTTCATGCCCGCCTCATGCACAATCGCCGCCCAACGTCTGAGCGCATCGGTCAGATCGCCGGGCACCCGTCTGGATAACGGGAGATGCTCGGACGCAAAGCGCGGTCCCCCGTGATCGCAGACGCCGATCCAACGCGCCTCAACCCCGCATTGAGCAAGCGTTCTTTCGAATTCTGCGCGCGTGACGCCGCCCACCGGTTGGTCCGGAAGCAGATAATTCTCGGAAACACGAAAGGTTGTTTCGTCGTAGGCTTGCATTAAACGTCGGTTTGCGCTGCGGCGTCACTTGCCGGCGGGTGTGTATGAAACCACAATGTCGTCATAATCGAGGAACAGATCCGGCGCGTCCTTGCCGCCGCCGCTGCCGTTGAGCCAGACGCTGTGGAGCTCGACCCCGTCCAAGGCAACGCCTTTCTGGACCAACACCGGGTCTTCGCCATCAACCTCGGTGTAGAGGGCGAGCGTGCCCGCGGCTTGGTCAAACACGACCCGCCATTCGTGCCAGTCGTCGTTGCCATTCAGCAGGAAATTCCGCTTTTCGGTGTGCGAATGCGAAAGCCCATCCACCCGCCATTCGAGAAAGTTGGCTTCATTCCCGTACTGATAACCACAAACCCGGAAACCCGAATCCGCCGGCGCGCCGCTCCATTGGAAGCCCTGACCCTGCTGGCCTTCCGGTTTCGTCCGGCTGGTGAGCGCGATCTGGATGGTCCAAGCGGTGTTGGCATATTTGCGCATCCGCGCCTTCAGTTCCACCCTGGCAACGTTGGCGCTGATCGTCAGCGGTTCCTTCAGGGGCGCCGTCACGCCGAAAATGCCCGCGCGGCCGGTGCAACGGAAAAAGTGGTTGCCGTTCTCCTCCGCGACGCGATGCGCCTGTTTGTCGGCCTCGATTGCGCCGAGGTCGTGGCCCAACACATTCGTCCAGCCCGCCAAGCTTTGATTCTTCTCGAAGTCGTGGTTGAAAACGATCACTGCGTTTTTGTCGGCCGCGTCGAGGAACGGGTGCGCCCAACATGTCAGAAACAAAGCGACACCCGGCGTCTTTAGTCGTTTGGCAATTCGTATGAACCAACCTGTTGTCGCAAAAGTAGGACAGGCATCTTGCCTGTCTCTATCGGGCTGGTGGACAGGCAAGATGCCTGTCCCACTTTGGGGCTGCGCGAAACGCCGCTTTCCCCAAGCGCAGTCTTGGAGAAAGACAGATGATCCCGCCTTGGCGGGACGCGGACGGAGCCGCGCCCTCCAAATATTCCCAAGAGATGACAATTTACTTTTGTCGTTCACTGTAGGCCAGGTTCAGGGTTCTCCTCTTGATCGTCAGGGATTGCCGTAAGCGCCGACATTGGTGGGGGTTGTAAGTTCGCCGGGTTTATGACTGGCGGCATGGCCATCGACAAACACCGCGCACGCGCGATTCTTGTGACGATAGCTGAAATCAACCGCAGGATCCGTGTATTGTCCGTCCAGCCAATATGTTTTCGCGTCGATAAACATGATTTTATCGCTGGGGCGGGTCACCTGCTCGATTCTCGCCGTGCGGCCGAGGGGCTCTTCCACACCCGAATTGACAATGCCGGCCTGGCTGCCGTTGTAAGCGTAACTGAAGGCATTAAACATCCAGCCCACAACCATCGGCTCGTCTTTCGCGGACGCGCAAAACAAAATGCCGTAGATCCCTTTCGTATTAAGATACCGGCCAAACTTCACATTGCCATATTGCACGGGCAAACTGTCCCCCCACCAGTACCAGACGCCGTCCGGCCCATCCGTCAGTTTGCCGTCATTATCCTGCGCGTACAGCAGGTTGGCGGCGTACAATTGGCGCAACTGGTTGATACAAACCACTTGCCGCGCCTGATCCCTGGCGCTCTTGAGAGCCGGAGCCAACAACGCCGCCAGCAGCGCGATGATGGCGATGACCACGAGCAACTCGATAAGGGTGAAGGCGTGGAATGATGGAGTGGTGGGGGCCGATGGATGAGCGTCCTTCCGCCCTTCTCATCACTCCAGAGCCTCTTGTAAAACTCCGCCGCGAAATGTAGCTG
>JACQHZ010000122.1 GCA_016198745.1 Verrucomicrobiota bacterium | reverse complement strand
CGGATGACTTCTGCCCGTTGGTTGATCAATTCTGGACGCTGCGGACGCTCAAACTTGCCGCCTGAACCTTGGCTCGCTAAGACCAACATGTTGGTTCTAATTTGTGAGTAGCCGGACAGTGGGGAAGTCGGTTTTATCAAGACGGCCAAGAAGATCTGGATATTTCGCACTGTTGGTGCTGCAGTGCGGTTCGCGCAGTGCTGCGGATCCGCTGATTATGCCGCTATTCTTATTATGTTGTTCGCACGAATTGTAAATGTTGGTTGCGGGATGTTAATGATGATTGTTGGCACAGGCTGCGCGCTCGGTTTTGTCGGCGCCGGTTTTGCTGATGCCAAGACGGCAATCAACCTGATGATTGGCGTTCACCTCATTGCTTTTGTTGTAACATTCATCATGCTAAGCGTGTTCGGGGGCGCGAGATGGAAATGGCTGCTCTGTTTCATCGGGCCTGGCGTGTTATTGGGTGTGGGATTTGGAGCCTCATTGGTTGCGGAGGGCAAGAGCGCTGGCGCCTGGCTGTGGCTGGCTGCTATTTCTTCGCTCAGCTTGGCAGCATACATCGGCGCATGTGCTGGAAGACGGTTCTGGGAACTGAGGAGAAACATATGAATTGGTTAAAAATATGCGGTCGCACTTGGATTTTGCTGCTTGGCAGCGTAATTTGCGCTTGCGCGGAGTTGACGTGGGACAACAAACAGCTTGATTTTCACCCGACTCCACAGGATACCAACGTTGTGGCGCGGTTCACATTTGTCAACGACGGAAGGCAGCCGGTCGTCATCACCTCGGAGGCCCTCCGCCATCCCGTCATCTGTCTGTGCGGCACGCAGACAGATCTTTCACAAAGCTTGTCCTCGCGAAAGCGGGGATCATCTTCGGTAATCGCTCCGCTCTGTGCCCACACCCTGGCCGTCAATCTCTCCGTCCTTCATCTGCCAAGTGTAAAAATCTCGACCCCATCCCTCTCTTCCAAAAACTCTTCCTCAAGGGGCATCAATCCGTTGCCGAGTGTCATTCGTCATCATCAGAGTGCGATTGACATGGCCGGCGGGCGTGCTTTGATGGGGCTTGGGCGTTCATGAATTTTCACGCACGCGCCTTTACAACCTTCATCATCCCCAAACACCAGGAGCTGTCATCATGGATTCCATTCGCGTAGGTCAGACCGTACCGGATTTCGAACTTGAAGCATACGATCCCAGGAAGAAAGATTTCACCAAGGTTTCGCTGCAGGATTTGAAGCATACCGGCAAATGGACGGTCCTGGTCTTTTATCCGGCGGATTACACGTTTGTCTGCCCCACCGAGCTGGCCGACGTGGCGGAAGAATACAAGGGCATGATTGAGGCCGGCGCCGAGGTCATTTCCGTCTCCACGGACACCAAGTTTGTTCACCTGGCATGGCAGCGCGAAGAGAAACTGCTCGAAAAAGTGCGGTACCTCATGGGGGCGGATCCCACGGGTCGGGTTTCGCGGCTCTTTGGGGTGTATGACGAAGAAACCGGACTGGCGCTCCGGGGAACCTTCATCATCAGTCCGGAAGGCAAGCTTGTCAGTTCGGAAGTCAATTATTACAACGTGGGGCGCAGCGCCCAGCAACTGAGTTTCAAGATTCACGCCAACGTCTATCTGGCTTCGCATCCCGAAGAAGCCTGCCCCGCGAATTGGAAGAAAGGGAGCCGGACCTTGAAGCCCGGCGCCCTCCTGGTGGGGCGCGTTGCCGAGGCCCTCAAAGCGCAGCAGGCGCCCAAGCATTGATCCCGCATTTCAGCGGAAACGCGACAGTAGCGCTTTGCTGAAACATGCGGACATGGTTCAAGGTTCAACGGTTCAGGGGTTCACGGTTGAACGAATTCATGCTGGAAAGCGCCTGCCTGTACGTGATCGCACGCAGACAGGTCAACCGCTGAATCGTGAACCTGGAACCGTTGAACCATGCCAACATGCGTTATGTTGGAAAGTGGTTTTGCAAGCCATCCACCAACGAAGCCAAAACGTCCCAATCATCAATCCAGTGACGCATGGCGGGCGCGTCGCACGGCTGACCGGCAATCGGTGATTGTATCCGCACGCTCAACCCGCTAGAAGAAGATGCAAATGAAAATCCTCGTGACCGGCGGGGCCGGCTTCATTGGCTCGCACGTGACTGATCGCCTTCTGGCGATGGACCACGAGGTGACGGTCCTTGACGATTTCAACGACTATTACAATCCCGCCTTCAAACGCGCAAATCTTGTTTCCGCCCGAAAAAATCCGCGCTTTCGCATGGTTGAGGGCGATGTCGCTCGTATGGCGACCCTGCGCGCCATTTTCTCCGAGTCGAAACCCGACATGGTGATCCACCTGGCCGCGCGGGCAGGGGTGCGCGCCTCGCTCAAAGACCCGTTTCTCTACCAGCGGGTGAATGTGGAGGGCACCTTGAACGTGCTGGAGTGCGCGCGGGCAGCCCGCGTGACCAAACTTGCATTCGGCTCCACGTCCTCCGTCTATGGTTTAAACACCAAGCTTCCGTTTTCAGAGACGGATTCCCTTCTCAACATCGTTTCCCCCTACTCGGCCACCAAACTGGCCGGGGAAGCCTTGTGCCGCGCCTATTCGCACCTTTACAAGATGGACATTGCCGTATTCCGATTTTTCACCGTCTATGGTCCGCGCGGGCGGCCCGACATGGTGATCTACCAGTTTTCCGAAAAAATCCTGGCGGATCAGCCGATACCGGTTTTCGGAGACGGTTCGTCGCAACGGGATTACACCTATGTGGACGACATTGTCCAGGGCGTCACCGCCGCCACGAACCGCGAGTTCGGCTTTGAAATCTTCAACCTTGGCGAATCGGAGACCACATCGTTGAACGACCTGATCCATCTGCTTGAAAAAAACCTCGGTCGCCAGGCGAAGATTCAGCGCCTGACGGAACAACCCGGTGATGTTCCCCGGACATTCGCCGATATCACCAAGGCTCGACACCTTCTCGGTTATGATCCGCAAACCAAGATTGCGGAAGGCATTCCGAAATTCACAAGCTGGTTTCGCAAGGAACGGGCATGATCGACAAGCGATGAAATTTCGCAACTACCCAGGTCGCCCTTTGTTTTCTGTCATTCCCGTCCCGCCACGGCGGGAGGAATCCAGGGACCGCGTGGAGCCGTATCGAATGAACTGAGTAGTTACGAAATTTCATCCGGCATTTTTCACTGAGCATTTCCCCATGAGCTTCGTTGTTGAACTTCTTCAGGAACTGATCCGAATCCCGAGCGTCAACCCGCAGGGGAATCCCGGAACGCCGCATGTTGGCGAGGGCGAAATCGCGCGTTTCGCCGGCGATTTCCTCGTGCGGATGGAAATGGAAGTGGAGATGCAGTTTGCCGAAAAGGACCGCCCCAACGTGCTCGGCCGCCTGAAATCCAAAACCTCGCGGCGTCATCTGCTGTTGGGACCGCACCTCGACACCGTCAGCGTGGCCGGCATGACAATCGAACCTTTTGGCGGCGAAGCAAGAGACGGACGAATCTGGGGACGCGGGGCTTCCGACACCAAAGGATCGATGGCCGCCATGCTGGCAGCGATTCAGCGGATTGTGAGCGAGAAACGGCTGCCGGAGAACACCGACATCTGGTTCATCGGCCTCATGGGCGAGGAGAGCGGCAACGACGGGATCGCCTATCTGATGAATTCCGGTTATTTCCAGAAAAAGGGAATCAAACCCGATTTTGGAATCGCGGGAGAACCCACCGATCTCAAGATCGTTCATCGCCACAAAGGCGCCCTGTGGCTGCGATTGCGGACACGCGGTCGCGCCTGCCACGGCTCGCGCCCCGACCTGGGCGACAACGCCATCCTGAAGATGCGACGCGCGATGGACTACGTGGCGTCGGAATTGCCCGGCGCTTACGCGCGCCTGCACGACCATCTTCTCGGCCGAAGCACGTTTGCCCTGACGGTGATGCGGGGCGGCTCGAAGGTGAACATCATTCCGGACATTTGTGAGATCGAGGTGGATCATCGTTCCTTGCCGCAGGAATCGCACGCGGAAGTGTACGATCGCATCAAGAAGGCGCTGCCCGAATGCGAAGTGGAAATCATCTCCGACCGGCCGGGTCTCGACACGCCCGCCGATGATCCGTATGTGCAAAGGCTCGCCGGCATTCTCGCGCGCCGGGCCGGAACACCGGTTGGGGACGGCGCCGCCGCGTTTCTCACCGGCGCCCCGTGGTTTGCCGACTGTTCGTTGATGGCCAAGGGCGGCATCCCCTCGATTGCCTTTGGCCCCGGTTCCATCGGCCAGGCGCACACCAGGGACGAGTTCATCGAAATCGCCGAGTTGGAAAAGGGCGCCGAGGTGTTCTTCGATCTGCTGACCGCTCTCGAATGAGCGGCTTTCATTTTCAAGATCCACCCACCGGCCAGCAAGGGGCGGAGAAGCACAACACGCAGCCTGTCGCTTGCTCGGGGAACCTCTTCGATCAACAGAAGTGATGCTTGCCGATCGCACAATGTCGTCGTAGATTCCCCTTATGAGCAAAATGGAAATCATGGCGGAAATTCCCCGTCTCACGCACAGTGAACGGCGTGACATCATGAGACTTATCTTCGAGATGGAGCAGGACGCCCAAACGCTTGCCGAATGCGACCGTCTCGCGTTGGAACGATTCCAATCGCTGGACGCCATGGAGGCCGAGGATGAGAAGAACGCTGCCCGGTGAAATCTGGCGGGTGGCATACACAGGTTCCCGCGCCTTGCGCAGATTTGACAAAGGACCGGACAAACGCCAGTCCAAACCGGGTGCATTACCTGTATCTCGGCTTTTTGCCTCGATTACTTCCGCATGACACTGGAGCGAAGCAGCCGGCTTTCTTATTTCCAAGGTCTTTTTCATGAGGGACAGCTTGGTCGCCGCTGGGGTGAGGAATCCGAATTGGGATGGGCAGCATACCCCCTGTTTTTCGACAATGCAACGGGATTGAGTTCCTTCAGTGTGGGCGAATTCGGGTCCTTTGGATTATAGGAATTGGCCAATTTCCAGGAGAAATCAAAATTCCCATCCTTCCATCCTTATTTCAGTTCCAGCGGAATTTCTTCGGATGCGGCGGCGGTGATCCGGAACTTGCGAACGCGCGCGTTGCCGGGCGGCCCATCCGCATTTTTTACGCCGTCTTCCGCCACCCATAATTCCGTGTGATCGGGAGATTGAGCAGTCGCGCAGGGATTGATGAATTCCAGCCGGTCGCGCGCCTTGCCTCCCGCTCCATAGCGATCCAAAAGGATGAGCCTCTCGCCGTTGTCCCAAAACAGAATGATCTCGTTGCCGCCGCCACTGTCCCAAAACGGTCCCGGCCCCGGTCCATGATCGGCGATCCAGACCAGGCTCCCTCCCGCCGAAAGCCCCATCGGCGCATACATTTTGTCCTCGGCGCCGGCGACATAACCCTCCTTGATCTCCTTGCCGGTGTCGTGAATCTTCTGAAACACATTGACGGGGTGCGCGATCAAATAGATTGACCCGCTTCGGTCCGTGGCGATGGATTGGCCGAAGTTGTTGGGATGGGTGAAACGCCCGGTGTAAAGAAAACCATCGAATCCATTTTTTGTCCGGTCATAAACCCGGATCATGCAGCCGGATAGAATGTAAATCAAACGATCAGGTCCCAACGCCGCTCCACTGGTCCAGGTAGTGTGCCGCGCGCTCTTCGCGTCCTCGATCCCGCCGATGGCTTGCGGCATGCGTTCTCCGGTCTCGCTCCATACCAACACTTCGTGCCCGCCCGATGGAAGATAGATCAGCCCTTTGTCGTCAACCGCCAGGTTCGTCATGCCCGTCGGTTTGTCAAAAAGGGCTGCCCGCCCGCGATCTCCGAAGGCCGCGTCCGGTTTGCCGTCAAGCGAGAATTTATAGAGATACGTGGCGGGGGTTACCGGCATCTCTTCCGCCGTGGATTCGTCTTCCTTCCGGGCGGGCGGCGCGGACGGGATTCCGCCATCGAGCACATAAACGCCCTTTCCCCTGAGCGCGATGCCGGTCGGGTTCGACCACTTCTCCTTGCCGGGGAGGGTGAGTTCCATGTCGGCCGCCAGCGTGATGCCGCCGCGGTAACGGATGCGATAGCTGCCGGGTCCCAGGTCGTGGTTTCTGCCGATGGAAAAAGTTTGTTCTTTTGAGAAGGAACCCGCATGGAGCGTCTTGATGCAATGTCCCGACTTTGCGTCCAGGAGTTCCAGAAGTCCGAGTCCGCCGGTCTTGGAGGCGGAAACCTCGATGCGCGCGTCTTTTCCGTCCGTCGAAGGTTGGACCTTCAAAAGAGATTGCGCATGGATTGCGCCGCCCAATCCAAGACAAAGACACGCGATGAGAACGCTTCGTTTCATTGCTGAACCACCAGGGTTGTGTGGATGTGAAGTCGGGAGATTTCAACGGCCAGGCGGTTTTTCGACCACCGCCAGGCCGGCCTTACGCCATCAGGCGCAAGATGAACGCGACGGGGCCGACGCAGGAGCGCCATATCCAATCCCACAGGTCCCACGGAAGGAATCTCGTCCACGATCAGATGGTCCTCCGCGCGAGGCGCACCCGTGGTGTTGATGAGGTGGACGAGCAACTGTTTTTCGCGTTGCCGCAAGACAACCTCGACCCCGGCGGGCGCTCGCACGGTGATCAGCGGGCGGGGAAAAAGCGATTGCATGACCTGTCTCAGAAATTCGCGCAACGCGGGATGATGGCTCGTGTGGATCGCGACGCCCAACGGACCGAAAATGGCGGCCACCTTTCCACGTCCGAAGCGGTGGATGGTTGCAGCCGTTTCCCGGCCTTTCCTTGTATTGTGCGTGGGGAACCGGTATCCGACCGCCCTGGCCGTATTGGGGACGACCTTGAGCCAGGGTCCTGGCGACCATGCCAACATGGAACCGCCGAGGAGATGTGTGGAAACGGCCATGTTTTCCGGCGGTTCTCGTTTCTGGCAAACGAAGTACTGGACGTCATTCATGTACGGTCGCGCGCCTTCGTCCACCCCGCCCAGCTTCACGCCCAGCATTTCCCGGAACAACCGGGCGGCCTGACTTCCGATCACGAGGAGCCGCCCGCCATCCTGCACATATTGTTTCAACTCCCGTCGAAAGTTTTCCTCCAAAAACTCCACTTCCGGCGCCACAATGACAGGATAGGCGGACATGCGGTTGGCGAGGTGATGTTCGGCGAGCACATCCACCGAGTAGTGACATTCCAGCAGGGCATGCAAGACTCCAGCCAAGGCGTTGAACTCGCCCTGCCACGGCGCAAACACGCGTTGTGTGCGATGGTAAAAATCTTCCCGCGACAGGAGGAGTCCCACCTGGGGGACCGTTTCCGTCTTATGGCAGCAGGTTTGTCGTGTGCGGCAGAACCGGGCCACTTTGGCTGCGAGGTCCACGACATAATCGTCCATCCAGCAGCGGCGGTTTCCATGCGCGTCAAACAGGAATTGGAAAGCCCCGCCCTGGGCCAGGACCACGGCGGCTTCGCGCTGGAGTTGCACGGCGGTTTTGTACGACCACAACGTGTCCGGATTGTTGAGACCGCCCGGTTTGGCAAAACCCCAGTCCATCAGGTCCCACGGCATTCGCGTTGAAGAGAGATAGCGGGATTCAAGCCGCAACGGATCGATGCCCACGCAAACGTCCCCCGTAAGATAATCCACGGGCACGGTGACCGGTTCAGGGTGAAAGGATGTAAAAAGCCAGTTGCTTGCGACCTGAAAGCCGGGGCGGCCCGCATCCCTGTCTGCGGGCAGGTGCGCGTGCAGAGCCTCTACATACGCACTCACGTACCGCAGAAACTGTTGTCTCTGAAAATCAATAAACTCCCTCCAGTGAGGGTCTTCCTTTTTCCGCGGCGCGTCGGCAATCCCCGTTGCTCGACGGAACGCTTCGAGGGCCGCGGGGCTGTAGTCCGGTTTTACAGCCCAGCACTCGCCGTCCACCCAGACACCGTCGAGATCGTACCGGTCGGCAGCCTCTTTCAATTGCGGGATCAGTTGTTTGTGAACGTAGGGGCTGAAAACGCTCGTCGAGTCGGGGTCGGGTTTGCCGTTCTCGTCCACACGCGCCCACTCCGGGTGTTTCTCGCACGCGACGGAATCCCAGACGCCCGAGTAATGGACATACAACCCGATGCCATGTTTGCGAGTCGCCTTGCGCCACAAGGCGAGGGCATCTTTGGCGATCCCCGGACATGGCGCGCCGAATTTGGTTGGGTAACCGGTGTAGCCGGGGTGCCCCTTGCAATCGAACTGCACAAAATCAGGTTTCACTTTTCGCAAGAGATTCCCGATCCTCTCCGCCGTCAGGTCCGCGTACAGCCCGGTGTCACGGGCGTTGGGATGAAAATCCTGGTGAATCCCCAAAAAACAGTCTCGACGCGGCAATGGCGCTTCGTGTTTGCATGACAGTTTGCGGTTCATGGTTCACTTTGCACAACCTAAAGATAAATCCGCGCGGCGGGTTTCCCAGTGAAAAAGGTTGCCCGCCATCTGTCAAAATGTGCCCGCCCCCCATTCCTGCGCAGCACGAGGACCCGTTCAGTGTTTGTAGGCGAATTCCTTGAGGCATCCCAGTTCAGAGGCGGCCTTCAGGAAGTTGATGAAGGTGCGATAGACCATCGCAAACGGTTTCCCTTCATGAACGGGGGAATAGAAGGTCGTGGTGTCAAGAAGCGCCTCTATCGACCGCATGCCCGCCTCGATGTATTTCTTGTCGCCCGTGATCTCATAGGCGTAGGCAATCGGGTCAAGCGCCATCGAGTGGGTTCCGAAGATGCCGCTTCGAGACAAGCCGCGGCTGAATCCCGCCCCGCGCATCTTCAGGTCCACGTCGTAACTCAACAGGGACATTGCCTGCGTGCCGTCTTTGACCGCGATTTTCTCGATGCCATCGGGTTCATGACGGGAACTGCGAACCGCCAGATCCACAAAATCAACGAACCATTGCCGGACCGGTTCGGCCGGCTTTTCGCGGGCATGGATTTGCAGATACTGTCGCGCCCCCAGCAGGATGGACGTATGTCCGAAGCTGAAGATGGGAATGTCGTCGGGCAAACCGCATTCGATTTCGCGGTCAAGAAGGGTTCGAGCGTAAGCGTCAAACCGCTTGATGCCGCTGGCCTCATAGGCGCAGATCATGGTCAGAATCCCCCAGCCAATCTCCCGGTTCAACCCGCTGCAAACCTCCTTCATGGTCGGGTCTTCGAGATTCTCGATTGTTTTGTCGGCCAGCGCGATGATGACCTCCAGCGCATCCGGATCGCCGGTGAGCATGTAGTATTGCGCCAATCCCTGGGTCCAGAAATGCGAAGGATAGGCGCCGGTGCTGGTGTGTCGTTCGCTGTGAGCCGGTTGCGCGCGATTCAGCCATTTGTGGTCGGAGTAATGCAGAAAATCCACGTCAATGGTGTGACGCGCCCACCAGCGCAGCTTCTGGAAAAGCGCCATGTCGGATGTTCGCAGGCACTCCGTGCCGAGGGCGAAGATCACATCGTACTCGTTGTTCACCCACACCACTTCAAAGTCCTCCAGGACGTTGTGCTTGGTGGCCGGATAATGGAGGCTCGATGAAAAATAGCGGCGCCCGCCATCCTCGCCGCGCACCCGTCGAATGCGGTTGCCGATCGGGATGTAGGTGGCCTGATAGCCGCTGTCCGGTGTATCGCCAAGATCGAAGAAGGTGGCGATGGTGTTGAGACCGCCGGCCATGGTCCCCAGCCATTGCTCAAAACGCGGATGATCGCCGGGCTTGTACGGCAACACCCGTCCCTGATCAAAGAAATCCGCTTTTGCATAAACGCCGTGTGCGATCTGCGCGCGCCAGACGTTGCGCAAGGAGGCGATCGCGCCAACGCCTCCGCTTTGCGCGACGGGAGGTCCCTTGTCGGTCAGGGCAACGCGAACCGTGATCTGACGGCTTCGCCCCTGCTGAAGTTGCAGAACGCCCGCCCAGGCGGGCCAGAGGCCGAAGCGCGCCGAGCCGCCTTCGAGCGACAACGACTTCGGCCGCAGGAGATGAAAGTCGTCCATCTCGACGCAGATCGCCCGGTTCCCATCCGAAACCGCCGCCCAGTTGTCAATTCGATCGCAGGGCGGATTGAGATAAAATGGGTACTTTGTCTCGTCGCCAAGGGCCTCGTAATTTCTCACGTAGGCCGCCGCGCGGGTGTCGTCCACCGCGATGTCAAAGGAACGGCGAGTGGTGACGACGCGGCCCAGCGTGGAGAAAAGTCCGTGGCTTTGCTGATAAACCGTGTGGCAGGCGTCTCTTGCGCTCGACAAGGAAAGTTCAAGCGCAATGGATCGGACCTCGTGAAAATCGCGGCCGCGCTCCAGGTTGAAAAAGGCGCAGGCCAGGGAAAAGCCTTCGACTCCCGCCAGAAACTCAAATCGCAAACGGAAATTGAGGAAGCTCCTCTTGGACATGCAGCATTTGCCCTTGAGCGCAACAACCGCGCGCAAGGGGCCGGCTGCTTCAATCTCCGTCTTCATCCGATGGTCGGCTGACGCTGCGAATGCGCGCTGGTCGCCGTCCACCACGATGAAATCAATGCCGCGCGCGCCGATCATTTCGCGTCCCGCAAGGCGGACGGATTCCACAAGCCCGGACCCGCCCAGTCGCGCTTCGAGACGCCCGGTGGAGACCGTCACCCGGCCTTTTCCTCGGCGGCTCACGCGAACCGCATCCTCGCTGATTGCGGCGCGAGATCGGGCGCCGACTGTTGCTTCATAGACGCCGCTTGCCGCGGGAAAAGTGAGGTGAATGGCGCGGGGCGATTGGTCCGGCCATCGCGCCAGCAGCTCCGCCTGAACCGGCGCATCCCTGCCCTGCGCATCCCGGATCGTCACACCGGGCGTCTTGCGAAACGCCCCTTTGGCCAGCGGCAGCGTGACCCGCGCATATTGCGGTCTGGCATCCGAGACAGATGGGTGAACGAAAACAGGAATCACCGTGGAAGAAGATTGCATGCCCGCCTTTTTAATATGCGCACCAGGACAACACAAGAATTCACTGTACTACTAACCTTTGGAATCTTGTTTTCCGGAGAAGATTTCTCTGTTGTTGTAGCTGCGCTTCTATGAAGCGCATCCCTCCCACGGCGCTTCGCAGAAGCGCCGCTACATCGTTGGTTGCGGCTACGTCGCGCTGTGTTATACTGACCCTGACCGTGCATGATGTGACGCGCGCGCAAATCCGGCGTCGCGTGGAGCACGAACGATGGATTCCAGAATGAAGACGCCCCCTGAAGGGAAACTGCGGTATTACGCTGAGTCCGATGTGCTGCATTATCTGATTGCGGAAGGCGAGGAATTCGTCAGCCGCGAAGTCGCCCCCGGCGTTACGTTGGAACTGGATGAAGACGGCCGGATGATCGGGATCGAGATTTTGGATGCCGCCCGTTTCATGAAAAATTTCGTGCTGGAGCAGTTTGGCGGACAACCCGCCGCCACCGTGAATGAACCCCACAGCCGCTACGGAAAAAAACGGTAATTCAGCCCGGCAATCCCCCGGTGATGCGCGCCGTCGAAACGCCGTGCGCTTTGTCCTGCGCTGACCAGTGAGTGGCCACGAGGCGCTTCATTCACCCGAGATCTTTTTCGCAATCGCCCAAGCGATGTTCTGCAATTGATGCTGCTCCAGCAATTTGAAACGCGGCGTAGCCGCAACCACACTTTCGGAATGTCACCTCGCGGATTGTAACTATTCAGGTCATCGCTTCGCTCGTTCGTCATTCCCGCGAAAGCGGGT
>JACQHZ010000121.1 GCA_016198745.1 Verrucomicrobiota bacterium | reverse complement strand
TTTTCACCTTCAATCCGGTCAACCGTGAACTCCCGAACCGTGCTGTTTTTTCATTCTTCATTCTGAATTCTTCATTCTGCATTTCCGCATATGCAACTTCATACACTCAAACCGGTCCGGGGCGCCAAGCATCGCCGCAAACGATTGGGTTGCGGCGAAGGCTCGGGTCATGGCAAGACCAGCGGACGCGGCGGCAAAGGGCAAACCGCGCGCTCCGGCAGCTCAATCCGCCACGGTTTTGAAGGCGGCCAGACGCCTCTCTACCGGCGCCTTCCCAAACGCGGGTTCAACAACACCCGCTTCAAACGTCGGGTGGCGGTGGTGAACCTCTCCGATTTGAACGATTTTGCAGACGGCGAGGATGTCGGCGTGGAGGCATTGCAAAAACGGGGACTGGTCAACGGACGGTTTGACGCCATCAAGATTCTGGGAGACGGCGAACTGAAGAGGAAATTGAAAATCCACGTGCATCTTTTCAGCGCGTCAGCCAGGACCAAGATCGAGGCCGCAGGGGGATCGGCAATCGAATTAAGAATGAATTCTTAATTCACAATTGAGCGATGATCTCCGCATTCGCCAACGCCTTTCGCATTCCTGAGCTGAAGAGTCGAATCATCTTCACCTTGTGGATCGTGGTCATCACCCGGATCGGCGCAGCCATCCCGGTGCCGGGTGTGGATGCCAACGCCCTTGCGCGGTTTTTCCAGACCCAGCAGCAGACGCAGGGCGGCAGTCTCCTGGCGTTGCTCAATATCTTCAGCGGGGGCGCGCTCGAACAGATGGCCATTTTTTCGCTGACCATCATGCCCTACATCAGCGCCTCGATCATTTTCCAGCTTTTGACGGCAGTCATTCCGCAGCTCACCAAGATTTCGAGGGAAGAGGGAGGGCGCCAGAAGATCACGCAATACACCCGTTACGCCACCGTGCTGATCGCGTTGTTCCAGGGGTTTATGTTTGCGCGCGCCTTCGAGAATCCGCAGAGCCTGCCGATGTTTCGCGGGTTGACGGAGCCGCTGGTGTTGAATCCCGGCATCGCTTTTGAACTGACCACGGTCATCACACTGACATCAGGCACCATTTTCATGATGTGGTTGGGCGAGCAGATCACCGAACGCGGCATCGGCAACGGGATTTCGATGCTGATCGCCACCAACATCCTGGCCCGGTTTCCGGCGGCGGTGGGGCTGGCGTATCAGATGTTTTTTCCTTCCTACGGCGAGTCGAAATACAACGTCATTCACGGGTTGTTGTTCATCAGCATGTTCCTGGGGGTGATCGCCGCGGTGATTGTAGTGACGCAAGCGCAACGGAAGATCACGGTGCAGTACGCCCAGCGAACGGTGGGCCGCAAGATTTACGGAGGCGGCCAGACCTACATGCCGTTGCGGGTCAATTATTCGGGAGTGATGCCGGTCATTTTCGCGCAGGCAATCCTGATGTTTCCCCAAACCATCTTCAGTTTTGTGCAGGTGGATTGGCTCCAGCGCATTTCCAGTTGGCTGGTGGAGGGGCACGAGGTGTATCTGATTGTCTATTCGCTGATGATCTTCTTCTTCAGTTACTTCTGGGTGGCCACGGTGTTTAATCCCATCCAGATCGCTGACGACCTGAAAAAGCACGGGGGCTACGTTCCCGGCGTGCGTCCCGGGAAACCGACAGCGGAATTTCTTGATTACACCATGACGCGCATCACGTTCGCGGGGGCGGTGTTCCTCACGATCGTGGCCGTGATCCCGATTGTGCTCAGCAACAGCCTCAACATCCCCTATCTGACCGCCAGCTTTTTCGGTGGCACCAGCCTTTTGATCATCGTGGGTGTTTTGCTCGACACATTGCGGCAGATCGAAACGCATCTGTTGACCCGGAATTACGAGGGATTTTTGAAGAAAGGGCGGATGCGTGGGCGCATTTAGTCGTGAAGAACAAACCGCGGGCGTGGCGGATTTTTATCGTTGGCGCAGGTCGTTGCGCCAATTGTCCGCAGATGGGACGACGGAGGAGATGTGCCGCCGCGTGTGGGAGGCGTTTTTCAGGTGATTTCGATCAAAACAGAACGGGAAACGCAGGCGATCCGTCGAAGCTGTGTGCTTGCCGCGAACCTGCTGGTTCGGGTGATGCAGTGGATCGAACCCGGTCGCTCAGTCCGGGAGATTGATGAACACGCCGGTGCGCTGATGAAGGCGGAGGGAGCGCGAAGCCCTTTTCTTGGCTACAAGGGATTTCCCGGTCACACGTGCATTTCCATCAACGAAGAAGTGGTTCACGGGACCCCGCGGGATCGCAAGGTGCAATACGGGGATATCGTCAGTCTGGACCTCGGCGTCATTTATGAGGGATGGGTGGGGGACACCGCCGAGACCATCGCGGTTGGCGTGGTGGATGCCGAGACGCGGCGGCTCCTGGAGGCAACTGAAAAATCGTTGTATTTGGCTATTGACAAAGCCAGGCCCGGTCTCCGATTATCCGATGTTTCCCACGCTGTGGAGGCCTTTGTGCACGCCAACGGGTTTTCGGTGGTGCGCGAGTTCGTCGGACATGGGGTGGGGCGAACTTTGCACGAGGAGCCGCAGATACCCAACTACGGTCCGCCGGGGAAGGGACCCAAGCTGAAGCCGGGGATGACGCTCGCGATCGAGCCGATGATCAATTATGGCGACAGCAGGGTGGAGGTCCTTGCGGACGGGTGGACCGTGGTGACGGCGGATCGGAAACCATCCGCCCATTTTGAGCACACCGTGCTCATCACACGGGACGGGCCGGAAATCCTGACGATCCCGGATGGGAAATCGGGGGAGATCGCCCGAAAATTAAGCGAAGCCAGAAATTCAGAAAGAAAAACGACGCCCTGACCGGGCGTCTCAACGAAATCAACGTGGCAAACGAAGAACCGATCAAGGTTGAAGGGACGGTGGTGGAGCTTCTTCCCAACACAATGTTTCGCGTTCAGCTCCCCAACGGCCATAAAGTGCTTGCCCATATTTCTGGAAAAATGAGATTGCATTTCATCCGTATTTTGCCAGGCGACAAGGTGATGCTCGAGATGTCGCCGTACGACCTTTCCAAAGGGCGCATCACCTTCCGTCAAAAATGAGGTCTTCATGAAAGTCAGAACATCCGTCAAACGCATTTGCGAGCGCTGCAAAATTGTCCGCCGAAAAGGCGTCGTTCGTGTGATCTGCAGCGACCCGCGTCACAAACAACGTCAGGGGTGAGTCTGCAATGAGAAGTGGGAAATTAAAAATTAGAAATTGACCATGCCGCGCGCACACTCTTTGCGTTTTAACTTCTCACTTTTCATTTCTCATTTCTAACTGCCATTACCCTATGCCCAGACTTCTTGGAGTGGATATACCGGAAAACAAACGCATCGAGGCATCGTTGCCGTACATCTACGGCATCGGTCCGACTCGCGCGCGCGAGATTCTCGCCAAAGCCGAGATCGATCCCAACGTTCGCGCCAACAAGCTCACGCCGGAGCAGATCAACCGCATCAGCCATGTCATTTCGGAAAGCAAGCAAGTGGTTGAGGGCGATCTGCGCCGTGAAATCCAGCAAAACATCCGGCGATTGATGGCCATCGGTTCCTACCGCGGGTTGCGCCACAAACGGGGGTTGCCCGTGCGCGGGCAGCGGACCAGCACCAACGCCCGCACGCGCAAGGGGCCGCGCAAGACGGTGGGTGTTATTCGAAACAAAGACGCCAAGGCCGGCAAGGTCTGATCCCCAACCCATCCCATTCTATGGCTGACGAACAAAAAGCACCGGAGGAATCGAAGAAACCCAAGCCCGCAGCGTCCGCGCCACCGGGCAAAGGGACTGAGCGCGGAAAGCCCCAGAAAACGCGAGGACCGGCAGATGCCGCCGTAAGCGTGCAGGCAGGCCCCGTCGCAGCGGTAAATCCGTTGGCAGATGAACCCAAAGCCAAGATCGCGAAGATCAAGGGCGCCAAGAACATCAGCACGGGCATCGCCCGTATTCTGGCCTCGTTTAACAACACCATCGTTTCCATCACGGATTTGAAGGGCAACGTGATCGCGTGGTCGAGCGCGGGCAAGGCCGGCTTCAAGGGGTCCAGAAAAAGCACCGCTTATGCCGCGCAAATGGCGGCGCAGGATTGCGGACGGCAGGCCATGTCACACGGCATGAAAGAGGTGGAGGTGTTGGTGAGCGGCCCCGGCCTGGGTCGCGAATCGGCGGTGAGATCGCTCCAGGCCATCGGGCTGGAAATCAGCGGCATTCGCGACGTCACCCCGATGCCGCACAACGGCTGCCGCCCGCGCAAAGCGCGGAGGGTGTAGAAGAAAGGCTGAAGGCAAAATGAATTTTTATTTCTCACTTCCAATCTCCGATTCTTAATTCTTAATCCTTAATTCTAATTTTCCTCCCATGGGACGTTATACCGGACCTCGTCAGAAAGTCAGTCGCCGCCACAACGCGCAGTTGTTTGGCCCGTCGAAGTATTTTGAACGCAAGAATTATCCTCCGGGCATGCATGGCCCCAAATCCCGGCGAAAACTGTCGGAGTACGGGCTTGCGCTTTCCGAGAAGCAGAAGCTTCGTTACATGTACGGGCTTTATGAACGTCAGTTTCGGCATGTCTTCCGCAAGGCGTTGCGCAAACGCGGCGTGACGGGAGAGACCCTGTTGCAATTGCTGGAGACGCGGCTGGATAATGTCGCCTTCCGACTGGGGTTCGCCACCACGCGGCCTTTTGCGCGTCAGATGGTGGTTCATGGACACTTGCGGGTGAATGGCAGGAAGGTTTCCTCTCCTTCGTTCAATGTGAGGGCCGGCGACGTGATCGAGTTGCGCGATGCGCCAAAGGCGAAGATGATGGTTCAGAAGAACCTTGAAGCCAGCCAGATGGTTGCCATGCCCGACTGGCTTGTCCTGGACAAGGAAAACCTGCGGGGTGAAGTGAAGCGCATCCCAACGCGCGAGGAGATCGCACCGATCGTCAATGAACGGTTGGTGGTGGAGCTTTATTCGCGTTAAGGCGAATGGGATCGTCCGCATCCGCAGATGTTCCGTTTAGGCCTTCAAAAGCTGAAGATTTTGATCGAAGCGGTATCGCACGCCCCGTGCCGCGACGATGAACCCAAAGGGCGAAACGAATACATGAGCCGCGAAAATCTTCGGGGCTAGATTAAAATCGTTTTAGAGGAGTCATCCCATGCCAATTCAACTCGGCCGTTTCGAAATGCCTTCGCGGCTTGTCCGCGAAGACGCCACTTCAACCCCCACGTATGCGAAGTTTTTTGCGGAACCTTTTGAGAAAGGATACGGACACACGGTGGGCAACGCGCTTCGCCGCGTGCTGCTCTCTTCCATCGAGGGCGCCGCCATCACCGCTGTGAAACTGGATGGCGCCGCCCATGAGTTCATGGCCATCCCCGGCGTGGTGGAGGACGTCACCGACATCATCCTGAATCTCAAAAAAGTGCTGTTGCGGATGCACGATCGCGGTCCGCGCACGGTCATGTTGAACGTGAACAAGGAGGGAAAGGTCACCGCCGGCGACATCAAGGCCGATCAGAATCTTGAAGTCGTGAACCCCGACCATCTGATCGCCACGCTCGACAAGAAGATGAAGTTTGAGGCGGAACTGGAGGTGAGGGTGGGGCGGGGCTTCTGTCCTTCGGAGGACAACAAGAAAAAGGATCAGCCCATCGGCATCATCCCGATCGATTCCATCTTCTCGCCGGTCAAAAAGGTGCGTTACGCGGTCGAAAATACGCGCGTCGGGCAGCGCACCGACTACGACAAGTTGATCATCGAAATCTGGTCGGATGCGCGTGTGACGCCGGATGAGGCGTTGTTGCACGCCTCGGCCATTCTGCGGCATCATCTGGATGTCTTCGTCAACTTCGACAAGGATACCGTGGAGTTCGAGGAGGCCAAGCAGGAGGTCAACGAAGAACAGGCGCGCCTCCGCAAGCTGCTCAACATGAGCGTCAACGAAATCGAACTTTCCGTTCGCGCGGCCAACTGCCTTAACAACGCCAACATCATCACGGTGGGGCAGCTCGCCCAGAAGACCGAACAGGAGATGCTCAAGTACCGCAATTTCGGCAAGAAATCACTCAACGAGATCAAGGAGAAATTGCAGTCGCTCGGCCTGTCGCTCGGCATGAAATTCGAAGCCGGTCTTCTCGAACCGATAAAAGAGGACGCAGCCGCCGCCAAGCCGGTGGCCTGATCCGACGGGATGCCTGCCCGTAATGGCAGGAATGATCCCGATGGAAAATGAACGCGAGGATTCCCATGCGCCATCGAAATAAAACCCTCAAGCTCGGTCGCAAGACGCAACATCGTCACCTGATGCTGGCCAACCTGGTGTGCAGCCTGATCCAGCGCGGCCGCGTGCGAACGACGGTCGAAAAGGCCAGGGCCGCCCGTCCCCTCGCGGAAAAAATGGTGACGCTCGCCAAGAAGGGAACGATTCATCATCGCCGCCTCGCAATCTCGCGATTGCGGCAGGAAACCGCTGTTCGGAAGCTTTTTACCGATGTCGCTCCGCGTTGTGCGGCGCGCAACGGCGGTTACACCCGCATCATCCGGCTGGGGCAGCGGATCGGCGATGCTGCTTCCACGGCCTACATCGAGTGGGTGGATCAGGCGGTTCTGATGGAAAAGGCCGACGACGCAACCGCGAAGAAATCCGAGGCAAAACCTGCCGAGAAACCGGCCTGATCCACGGACCCCATCATGCGTGCTGTGAGCGGGATATGAAGGCGATGGATAAGGTTCGGATGTGGACAAGGCGATCATTGATCTGGGGAGTGACGAGCATTTCATGCGCGAGGCGTTGCGGCAGGCGGCGCGCGCCGTGGAAGCGGAGGAGGTCCCGGTGGGAGCGGTGATTGTGCGGGACGGTCGTGTGATTGCGCGCGCCTTTAATCAGGTGGAACTTCTCAAGGACGCCACCGCGCACGCGGAAATTCTTGTCATCACCCAGGCCTCGCAAGTGGTGGGTGATTGGCGGCTTGAAGGCTGTTCGTTGTATGTCACCAAGGAACCATGTCTGATGTGCGCGGGCGCGATGGTGCTGTCCCGAATGGAACGGCTCGTGTTTGGCGCGCCCGACCCGCGGGGAGGCGGGGCGGGCGGGCTTTACAATGCGGTTTCCAACCCCGCGTTGAATCATCAGATGAAATGCAGGGGGGGGATTCTGGAACACGATTGCGCCCTGATTCTGAAGGAGTTTTTCAGGGGCCAGCGGAAGACGGGCGGGGAGTGAGAAAGGCAGGGACAAGAAACATTCAGGGTTGTTCTATTGGGGCTGTGCATCCTCGGCAGCGGCGGGCGGCGGTTGAATTTGGACGTCGCTTTGCAACCGCGCGTGCACGCGATGCGCAATATCGAGTTCTTCGCGCAATTGCCGGACAATCACATCCAGCGAGGAAGATGGCGTCGGGCGATCCATTTGCGCTGGATTCAGGACGATGTCCAATTTGTCCCATGTATCCTGAAGCGTTTTCTCCGCCTCACTGATCCGCTCCACAACCGTCGCGCGCAATGACCGGGACTTTTCCTGCAACATGGTTTTTGATTCCGTGGACGCCTCAAGCTCCTTGTCAAGCTGCACGATGGCCTGGAAATGGCGCATGGCGCCGATGCAGAGCGAGTCAACCAGAACTTCGAGTTGTTCACCCTGGCTGGTCAGCGGCGGGTTCGCATGGATTTTCGTCTCGATTTTTTTCTTCATGCTGACGAACCAGGAGAGCTTGTTGCCGAAATTAGAATAGCGCCGGTTGGATCGCAAACCTTTTGCAGCGGCCTCCAGGATTTGGTCCTGCAATCGGTTGTGGCCGGCGATGAAATTGTTACGGATCTGTTGCATGAAAACCGGCCATTTTTTCGCCCAAAAAAAAGCCTCGATTCCGCTGAGCAATGTCAGGAGTCCCAGAAATGGCGCCCACGGGAGATTGAAAAGGCAAAAGCCCGCAAAGACCGGCAGATAGGGAAGCCAGGTCACCGGCGATCCCAGGACGCGGCCCCAGGCGCTTCGTTGGATGGCGCTTTCGTCCAGCGGAAAAGTGGGACCGATGGATGGTGTGGAATTGGAATCCGTCATGGGCGCTTATTCAATTGCGGGATTTATTCGTCAAGGGCGGAATTTGTGCAGGAGCAAGCATTCGTTGCGCCATGGCGGGACGAATGCCGCGCTCCTACTCTTGAACCAGGTAGATTTTTGCACGACGGCAGCGCCTTTTCCAGGCCTGCGCGCTTTCATCGGGATACATGTTGGGAGGGTTGGCCGCTCCGAGGCCGCGCGCCCAGATTCGCTCCTCGCTCACATTGCATTCTTTCACGAGGAATCCCTTGATGGCCAGCGCGCGTTGTTCGGAGAGTTCCTGATCCATTTGGGGATTATCGCCCGGACTGACATGCGCCTCGATGACGATGCGTTGAGTCGGGTAATGCGCCAGCTTGTAGGTGGCGTCGCGGAGCAGGTCCTGAAATTCATCGGGAATTTCCGACTGCCCGGTGTCAAAGGTGATCGGCCGATCCACGAGCGTGCCGACGATGTTGCGCGCGGCCTTCTGCCAGTCCTGTTCGGCCAGGGAGCGGAAAAATGCGGACGAAGGCTTCATCGTCGCAGTGGAAACGGAAACGTTGGGCGAGGGCGGCAGCCAACGATCGCCCTGTTTATCGAAGATGCCCTGGAGAAGATGGCTGTTCACGATAGTGTAAGGGTTTCCCTGAAGCGGATCATCTTTCAGATCGCCGACGGCGGCCAAAATCTTTTCGATTCGACGGATGCTGTCTGTCAACCGTTCTTCGCCGCCCTTTTTGGCGACGCTGAACCATTCATGGCAGTTATCGGCAAACGAGACGAATTTGATTCCGTTGAGCATCTGTCCCGCCGTCACCTCGTCCTTGCCGCTGTCGGCCGCCGCGAGTTCATGGAAGGCGGGCGCGGAGTTCAAATACTCGTGCAATGCGGAAAAGTACGCCCTGGCCACGCGTTCCGTCACATCGGGGTCTTTCGCGACGAGTTTGCGCGAGGCGATGGCCACGTCAATGACGATCCCCTGCGCCTGGGCGGTGTTGATCAGGCTTTTTGCGCCGGTGATTTCCTTGAGCGCGCGCGACACAAACGGTTCCCAGAGCACCGCAAAGTCAATCTGTCCCAGCGCGAGCTTTTTGTATGCCGCTTCCACGTTGTCCACCCGGAATCCGCCGACCTGCGGGAGGAGGTCGTTCAACTTGAAGTGCGCGACTTCCGCCTTGAGCAGAAATTCCGAGGGCGAATAGCCGACGAAAGCGCCCTTGACGCCTTTGCGGTTCAGATCGTCGAGCGATTTGATCTTTTGCCCGCCGACAATTGCGTCGCCTCCGTAGGATTCGTCTATCACAAAGACGATGACGCCGGGATAATCCAGGTCCCGCGCGTTTAAAAGATAACTGTCAATGGTTGCCGCGACCAGATCGCACGCCCCTTTTTCCAAACCCGCAAAACGTTCCTTGAAATCGGGCACCATTTCGTACTTGACGCCCAGGCGATGTTTTTGAAGCTCCCGCTGAAAAATTTTCGAGCGGAAAACGAGATAACCCAGCCAGTCGTCGCCCCAGATCCGTATGACGCGATCCACCTTGCCGGCGTCGCTGGTTTGCAGAATCTCGGTTTGCTTCGTCCGGCGCTGGCGCAATGGCTCGGAAACCTTCCAGGCAACCATGAGGACGATGGAAACAATCGTCGCAATGACAATGACGCGCTTCATACGGAGAAAATTCGTCGCGAAAGCGCCGCGGTCGGGAAACCTCTCAGGAGCGGGTGAACCTGCGGAACATGATCACGACCGCGATCAGGACCAGGAACACGAGCGCAGACGCGCCCACAATCGCGATCAGGACCCCCAGCCACCAGCCGGCGGTGTCCAAGAGGTTCGACACCTTGCCGCCCGACAGTTGCGGTTTCGCATTCGCCGCCGGGGACGCCGCAATGGGCGGGCGGGATGCAGGCGGCGTCAATGTCATTTGCGCCAGTTCGCGCAATTCGTTGTCGCTGACGCGGATGTCCTTGATGTCGCCGAGTTCGGCATCCACCTTCGCGAGTCCCTTGCGGAGTTCAGCCTCGTTGTTGGCTGCGAAAAACCGCGTGGCATGGCCCTGCATGTAGTCGCCTTGTCCATGAAACCCGATGCCGACCACTTCGATGAAATCGCGCCGCAACTTGGCGATCTCTTCCCGAACCCCTTTGACGCCGCGCGAATCCTGTGATTCCGCGCCGTCGGTGAAGATCAGCACCACGTGTCTTTCGTAAGGCGTCACTTTGGCCCGGCGTTCCTGAATCTGACGGCGAGCCAGATTCAGCGAGTTGCAGATTGGCGTGGAGTATTCCGCATAAAGCGACTCAACCTTCTTCCGCACTTCGTTTCGCGTTCCCTCCTTCAGCGGAATCTGGACGGTTCCGCCCTGGGCGAATGTGATCAAGGAAAGACGATGATCCTCCGGTGCCGTCGAAAGCCACCACTGGAAGGCCGCCTTCGCCTGCGCAATTTTCTCGCCGCGCATGGAACCGGAATCGTCGAAGATGATGGTGATGGCGGTTCCTGTCTGTTGGCGATGTTCCTTTTCCAGCCAGTCGTCGAGCCGTTCCGCGCCCATGAGCGACTGACCGGCCAGGAGCAGGCCGGGAATGGCGAAAGCGATCCAATGTGTCACGAGTTTCATGGTGAAGGAAGGGTGAAGCCTTGTCAAAATGTAGTTCAGGAGATTGATTTGAACAGAAGGCAACGAAGGCAACCAAGCAATGAGTCGAGAATCAACCTCGGTTGGTTCCGGGAAGAATGAGGCGGCAAATACCGTCGCTGAGTTTGAGTTCATGGAAGTTGATGAGCAGGCCAATGGGCGCATGCAATAGCTTCATGTAGCTCATGAGTTGGGCCTTGTGGATGGGCAATACCGTTTCAACCGCCTTGAGTTCCACAATGAGGCATTCATCCACATAGACATCCAGTTTGAGAGGCTCTTCGAAAATCAATCCTTTGTATTCGATGGGAATGGCGATTTGGTTTCTTGCCGGAATCCCCTGCAACTCCAGTTCCCGCATCAGGCACTTTTCGTAGATGGACTCGAGCAAGCCAGGTCCTTTTTGGCGATGCACTTCAATCGCCGCTCCGATGACCTTTCTGCTCCAATCATTGGCACACTGAAACTTCGGATGCATTCCATCGGTTGGTTCTCTTTGTTTTCTTTGTTGCCTTCTGTTCAAAACTCGAGGAAGGACAGGCTTGGTCAAAATTCAACCCTTCGGTTTCGGCCATGCCGAGTCAGGGCATTCACATTTCTTGCATCCGTCTTTGACAGGTGGCATGTCGTTAGAACGGAACAGCTATTTCAGATCGTCCTTGCCGAACTCGATCGGGATTTCTGATTCGACGGCGATGATCATCATCTGCCCGCGCATATTCGCCTCGCGCGCCTCCGACGTCACGGGATTGGCGTGGATCGGATCGCCGATGCCCATGCCTTTTGCGTCGAAACGTGAAAGATCGATTTCCTCCGGTGTCAGGCCGAGGGCCTCGCGCAAGTACTGCGCGTAGGCCTTTTTCACGGCAAACGCCCGCGAGTAGGAAAGTTTATTGGCGGAATTGACGACCTCCTCGGTGGACGGAAGCGGCAATGGTTCGAATCGATCGGTTCCAGGCACGCGGCGTTCATAGGTCGTCTCGCCCTTCTGCCGTTTCAACTGAACGAAGTTGTAAAAGAAATTGTCCGCGTGTCCGCGCAACTGAACCACCGCCCCGCCGTATCGGGTGACTTTTTCGTGCATTGTCTCGAACACGTTCTTGTGCTGTCGCCAGTCGAGTTCGGACATCGTGGCCGGGAACTTGAAGGTGTACTCGAAAAGGACGCTGGCATCCTTGCTCTCGGCGGCCTTGCGCGCCTCCTGCGCGGTCCCGAAGACCGTCTTCACCGGCGCCTTGGCGGGCTTGGCGCTCGTTGCCGCGGCGGCGCCGCTCAACGCACCGTAATCAAAACCGGCGGATGCAAGTTTCGTCGTCGTGCGAATCAATCCGGTCTGGGAATAATAGGATTGGATGCGCTGGCAGGTGGTCTCGAATCCAACCGGGTTCTTAGGAGAACCGAAAAACTCGGCATTCGCCGCGGCGCCAGCCAGTTCCGAATCCACGCCTACCCACAGGATGTAATCGTTGACGGCAGCCTGGTCCTGCAGGAAAATGCCGGCGAGCGGTTTGCATAGGGTCTTGAACGCCGCCACCTTGCCCGCATCCGACGATTTTTTATTGGCGATGTTCTCCAGGTGATCATGGAACAGCTTCTGTTCCTGGAGCCATGTCGAAACCAGGTTTGTCACCAGTTCCTTGTGTTCCTCGAAAAAAACCCGTCGCACAGCATAGACGTCCGCGATCACCCGTGAGGCGGTCCGGGTGGTGAGGATCGGGCGCGCTCCCTTGACGCTGTCCTCGGCGCCGGTTCCGACCTTTCCCCCGGCGGTGAGGGTGAGGATGTCAGGGAAGATGCAGGCTGCGCCGGCGAGCGACGGATCGGCGCGCAAGGCGTTGGCGGGATCATGCGCCTTGCCGTCCTTGGCTGCCGCTGCGTTGAAAGTGATTTCGCTGACATACTTGAGGTTGACGTCGCCGGGTTTGAGTCCTGCGTCCTGCAGGAGCACCTGCACCAGGTCCACGTGCGGCCCGTTTTTCTGCACGACGATGGTTTTCCCCTTGAGGTCGGTCAGTTTCTGGATGTCCTTGGCCACGAAACCGTCGGCGCCCGTGGACCAGGAAAGCTGCAGGATGACCACGGGTTCCAAACCGGGATCAAGTTCCTTCAGTGCCTCGGCGGCCAGGTTGATCATGCCGATGGTGCCGCGCAAAAACGGCGAATGGCCTGCAACATAATTGGCCACCTGCTTGTCGAAGTCATCAATCACCTCCAGTTTCGCCTGTAACTTCAGGCTCCGCGCCAGTTTGGAATTTGGATTCGGGTCCAGTCCGCCGTTGCAACTCACCATGACGCCGTCGGCCGCCCAGGTGATCAGCGGGATGTTCACGGTTTTCTGATCCAGGCTGACTTTCCTGGGTTTGGCATGCTGGAGGAACGGCGATTCCTTGTAAGGCTTCACCGGTTCGACATAGGCGACCTCCGCTCCTTGGGTGGCCGCAAGGAAAACCGTAACGAGGCCAAAAAATATAAATGATCGGATCATCGTGTTGCTCCTGTTGAAAGGACCTCTGTTTTCAATTTTTTCTCGCGCATCTGAAGTTCCCGAAGTTCATCGGAACGGAATCCTTTGTCGCGGATGAGCTGAATCAGGCGGCCGAATTCCGGCGTTTCCTTGGCGGCGCGGCTTGAAAATTTCGGCACCGCCTGGTCGTGCACGATCCGCGCGCCTTCGCCCTGGCCGGCG
>JACQHZ010000152.1 GCA_016198745.1 Verrucomicrobiota bacterium | reverse complement strand
TTGAGCGCCGCGCCCGTCAGGGGCTTGCCCGGTTGGCCGGTCGGCGCTTTCCTGCCCGTTTGCAAAAGGTTTTCCACGGTCTGCCGCAGGGTCTGCCATTCGCGGCGCAGCGGTTGCATCGAGGCTTTTGAAGGTGAGATTTCAAAATCGGCAAGTCATAATTATCGGCAATTTTTTCGTTTGGCCTTGAGCTTCAGATCAAGCCGTGCCAAGGTGCCGCCATGCTTTTGGACAAACCCACCGAAACGTTGCGGACCCTGCCCGGCGATGACGTGCGCGCCATCCTGTGGCGATTCGCCCACCGATACGATCTCCAAATGCTCGTGCAATCGGCTCGCGGCGTGGCGCGCGGCCCGGTGGCGCGGCTTGTGGCCGACGGCGCGCGCAATTCGCACGACTGGAACGAGCACAAGGCCGGGTTGCTCAAGGCGTATGACGAAGCCGGCCTGACCGGAGCGTTCATGGACCCGGCGCAAGGCGGCTTCATTGAAGGACCGAAGAATCTTGCGCTGGCGCTCATCGTGTTTGAGTTGTCGTGGGTGGACGCCGGCGCGGCGACGGGTTGCATGGCTGGTGATCTGGCGCTCGCGCCGATTCACGGACGGGGCACGCCCGAACAACGCGATTTCTACCTGCGCATGGCCTGTCCCCCGAAGCCGGGTGAGGAGCGTCAGGTCTGGCGCGGCGCGTTCGCATTGACCGAACCGCTGCCGTACGTCGGCGTCGAGACGGGCGTGTTGTCCGGCAAGGTGCGCGTCGCCGAATGGAAGGACGGCAAAGAACCGCTGCTGCAAGTGGACAAACGCGGCCGGTTCATCACCAACATGGGGTTCGCTAATTTTGTCACTGCCGCGGTGGACACCGCCGACCCGCGCCTCAAGGGCAGTTGCATGGTCATTCTGCACGACAGCGATCCCGGCGTCTGGGACCGCGGCACGCCGACCAAGAAACTCGTCCACCAACTTTCCTCGACCTGCGACCCATCGCTAAGCCTGAAGGTGCCGGCCAGCCGCATCATCGGCGGCTACAAGATCAAGGACGGTGTGATTGTGCCGAACTTCTCGCACAACGAGATCATCGAAGCCGTGTTTCGCCGCACGCGTGTGACTGTCGGGTTGATGACCGCTGCCAAGCTGCTTTCGGCGGTCGAACCTGTCATCCGCTACCAGCGCGGCCGGTTTCGGGGCGGCGATGCGTCCACGCCCGGTTCGCCGCGCTACGACTTCGGACTGCAGATGAAAGAAGATGCGCTTCATCGTCTCGTTGATGTGTGGGCCACGGGCGAAGCGGCGGCGTCACTTGGATTTGCGGCGGCGCGTTTGTTCGACGAAGTTGATCCGCTGGAGTTGAAGAAGGACGAAATCTTTGCGGCGCGCGGCATCGAACGCGGGCGGGCGCAATTCCGCGCCATGACGGCGCTCGAAAAGGACGCGCTGGAATATCTGCGGCTGAGCCGCTTGCCGGAATCGGCGCGGGGCGAGAAATACAACACCCTTCATGCCGATTTGCTCGTGCAGTTCGCCATCCTCGACGCGCAAGCCAACGTCCTCTGTCCGTCGTGCAAGCTCTGGAATACCGGCCACGGCGCCACTGTGATGCGCGAGGCCGTCAGCCTCATGGGCGGCTACGGCATCACGGAAGATTGTCCTGGATTCCTCGGCCACAAATGGACGGACGCCCAATTGGAAGCGACCTACGAAGGTCCCGAAGCCGTCCAACGCCGGCAACTCTCCGTCACGATGACCAATCAACTGTTCCTCGCGCAATTCCAGCAGTGGATCGGCGAGTTGCGTGAGATTGCCGGCCAACGCCCCGGCGGGGGCGCGTGCACATTGGCCACCGCGATGCAGATGTGGCTGTGGACGTTGAAGCATCTGCAGGAGGCGACGGATGCCAATGGCAAGGACCTTTACAGCAGCAACCGGCAAGGCGTGGCCTTTCCGCTTGCAGACGCGCTCTGCTGGCTGCTCGCCGCCCGGCAATTCATTCTCGACGCGCTCGAACTCGAACGCAAAGGTCCGGAGAACCCAACCGTCGCCGAAGGCTTGGACGGCACGCTGCAATTCTACAGCGACCTCTGCCATGTGCAAAGCGCCCGCGCCGCCGGTGAAGTCGGCCGCATCTGCGCGGAATTGGTGTTCGGCTACAACCGGCATCCCGCCTGGGACAACGCTGCATGCGCCGCCTGTTACACAGCCGACGATCTCGATGCGCTCGAAGGTCTCGTACCCGGCATCGCCAGTATTGCCCGCGCCCACGCCGACGTGGCCGAACCCGGTCAGAATCATCCCGCGAAAGCCGGTCCCTGCGTGTGCTTCGAAGGACTGGAAACGTTCACGAAAATGCGGATGCGAATGGACGGTTGCCTGACCGGCGCGCGTCTCGCCAAAGACCGCGCGGCCGAAGCGCTCACCAAGGTCATGATCCCCGAGGCGTTGGACTACCCGCTGTGAGCGTCGTCGAACGCCAAACAATGGACGTGGACATTGTCTGCGTCGGGTTCGGGCCGGCCATGGGCGGTTTTCTGATCACGCTCTCGCGCAGTCTGGCGAACACCGAGAATCCGCCGCAAGTCATCTGCTACGAACGCGCCGACGACATCGGCTTTGGCGTGTCCGGCGTCGTGACGCTGGCGCGCGGCATCCGCGCGAGTTTTCCGGATCTCGACCCGACTCAGATTCCGATGTGCGCGCCGGTGCGCGGGGAGAAAGTGCTCTACCTGCTCGACCCGCACGGCGCAAGCCGGCGGTCGGCGGCGTTGCGGGCGGCGGACAAAATCATCCGCGCGTTGAAGTGCGACCACGACGCGTTTGAGTTGCCGTACATCCCGCCATACCTGCAAAAGCATGGGGGGCTGGTGTTGTCGCTCGGCCAGTTCAACCAATGGGTTGGCGCACAATTGATGGGCAGCGGCGCCGTGCAAATCTGGCCGGGCACGCCCGTCGCGGAGCCGCTGGTGGACGGCGACAAGGTCACTGGTGTTCGCTTGATGGATCAGGGCACGGACAAACAGGGCAAACCCGAAGCCGGTTTCACGCCCGGCATGGACATCCGCGCCGCGCTTACGGTTGTCGGCGACGGTCCGGTCGGGCCGATTGGCCGGCAACTCGACGAACAGTTCGGAATGCCGGACGACCATCACAAACACGACTACGCCGTCGGCATGAAGTTCGTCGTGAATTTGCCGGAAGGTTGTCCGCTCAAACCGGGCACGGTCTTGCACACGCTCGGTTATCCCGAACCGGAGATTTTTGGTTTCCTCTACGTTTACCCGGACAACGTCGCCTCGCTCGGCATCTTCGTGCCGTCATGGTTCGACACACCGGTGCGCACCGCTTACCGGTATCTTCAGCACTGGATGCTGCATCCGTACCTCTGGCGTTATCTCAACGGCGGCGCGCTGCGTTCGTGGGGCGCAAAGACGCTCGGCGAATCCGGCAGGCGGGGTGAACCTCGCCTTGCGGGGCACGGTTACGCGCGCATCGGCGAAGGCTCTGGCAGCACCAATGTCCTCACCGGCTCCGGCGTGGACGAAGCGTGGACGACCGGCACGCAACTGGCCGAGGCTGTCATCGAATTATTGAAGGACAAGAAACCGTTCACGAAAGAAAACCTCGAAGCGACCTACGTGAAACGCCGGCGCGCGAGCTGGGTGGAGCAGGAGGGCCGCGTCGCCGAGCGCGCCCGCGATGGTTTTCATGCCGGCATGGTGACCGGCCTGCTCGGCATGGCGTTGGCCGGTGCGACCAAAGGAAAGATCAACTTGCCGGTCGAGCCGCGTCCCGCCGCCGAGCACACGCCGTCGCTGGCCAAGTACTATGGCGGACGGATTCCGTCGGACGAGATTGAGAAGATTCGCAAGGCATGCGCCGCGAAAGGCGTCTCGGCGCATAACGAGCTGATGAACCGCGTCGGCTGGCCGGCAATTCCGTTTGACGGCAAACTGCTCGTTTCGCATCAGGACGCGCTGCTGATGGGCGGCAAGGTGCAGGCGCCGGCGGGTTATGCCGACCACGTCGTGTTCTTGTACCCGAACCTTTGCGAGGAGTGCGGCACGCAGATTTGCGTCGAGGTTTGCAGCGGCCAGGCCATCACGCCCGGCGCGAAAGGCGTGCCGGCGTTCGACAGAGAAAAATGCGTCCACTGCGGCGCGTGCCTATGGAATTGCGCCACGCCGCACCCCGAAGACCCGAGTCGCACCGTGTTGGAATTTCGCGCCGCGCCGGGCGGTTTGCATTCAGCGGAGAATTGAGTCGGTCAACCGGCCAAATGTCGGATTGCAACGCTTGCTGGTTGCGGGTAGCATTATCTTGTTATGAGCAAAGACACATTGATCGCCAAATATGAAACTTTGCCCGTCGTGGCGCAAAAGCAGGTGGAGACATTCATCGAGTTTTTGTCGCAGACGACTCCGACCAAATCCGGGCGCTCTGCGAAGCGCCGCTTCAAATTCGATTGGGCGGGCGGTTTGGCGGATTTGAAACGTCGGTTCACCGCCGTTGAGTTGCAGCACCATCTCAACGAACTGCGATGAACTATCTGGTGGACACCAACATCTTTCTGGAAATCCTGCTCGGCCACGGCGCGGGCGCGTTCTTGAATACGACTATTCCATTGCCTCGGCGGTTTTGCGCAGCGCCAAGAAGGCTTCTTTCAGGGCTTGGTTGACGCCGCTTTCAGGTTCGTTCAGAACCAGTTCTTGGTACTGATTCAGGAAGTCCATACGGATGCGGTGGAACAGGTGCAGGAAGTGGCGCAAAAAAGCGATGCAGTCCAAGATCGCAATTTCGATGCCGCCCAACTCGGCGTATTGCGCCGTGGCGTAGGCGCGGACTTCGGGATCAACGGCTTCGGTGGTGATGAAGATGAAGTTCTGGATGGTTGCGCCCTGCGCAATCTTCTCGATGGCGATATCGATGTCGCCTTGCGCAACAATCTTGTCTTTCATTTCATAGGTGGTCACGATTTTGTCGTCACCGAGGAGGGTGATTTCCACGTCACCAAGCGCGCCAGTCTGTTTGTCGGCGGCGTTGTGCGCATTCAGTCGGAGAACCTTTTCGCCGAGTCTCTCGGCAGCCGCCCGGTAAGCGGCGGCGACAATCAGGACGGGCAACCGGCTGGCGTGTTTGCACTGCAAGTGTTGTTCAATCAGGTTCACGATGTCCTCGCTCGATAGCGGCAACTCGCCGGCGTCTTTACGCAACCCTTCCAACAGCGTTTTTAAGCGCTTCTGCCGTTGGTCCCGTTCAAGAATCAACAGCCGGATGGATTCGTCCAGAACATCATGCGCTGAGAGGTTGCCTTTATGGATCGCGTCCAGAATCTCCAGAATGTGCTCGTACATCTCGGCGGGACGCCCACGGAGTTTCTGGTCCTTGGTGAGCACGACGTTCTTCGTGCGAAAGCCCGGCGTGAGAAAGGCCGTCGTTGCGCTGCAAGGGAGCCGGTGTTTTCGGATGAGATCGAAGACATGCTGCTCGTCGTAGCCGCGTCCCGAATAGGCGTTCTTTTTGGCCGCACCGGTATAGACTTCAATGAAGGGTTTGCGGATGTCCAGCTTGGGATCATCGAGCTTGGCAAGCGTGCCGGCCATCAGGAAACGCGCGCCAGCCCGGTTACTGGGACAATTGATGACGTAGGCCAGCTTCTCGCGGAGTGCGGAATCGGTGATGAAGGAGTCCTGCAACCGAGCGGTGGCACGTTGGACAGCAGCTTCAAGAAGTTTAGAACAATCCTGGTTGTTGCTCATCGTTGAACTCGGTGGGGTCGTAGTTTGTCCAAAGCACTTCAACCCGTGTGCCTTTGGTGGCGTGATTGGTCTTCGGCCCGCTCAATGTTTTTTGCCATTTGGGAGAAGGATAGAGCTTGTCCATCAAGGCGCACTGGTAGTTGGAGATCGCCACCTTGCCTTGAACATGATTGAGAACCTTCGCCAACTCCGTGTGCTGCTCATTGGTCATTTCGTAGCCGTAGGCGTTGGAATCACCACGCGTCTCGTGAAGATAGGGCGGGTCGCAATAAAACAAGGTTTGAGGCGAATCGTAGAGCCGAATCGCGTCAATCGCGGGGCGATTCTCAATCTGCACGCGCAGCAACCGCTCGGCGATTGCCGGCAGGTCTTCGACAGCACCGAGCCACCGGCTGACCACGCCACTCATACCAGCACGGCTTGTGTTTTTGCAGTTGGCCCATCGGCCCAAGCTGGCCGTTTGTGCCAAACCGGTGCGCACCTGCCGGGCACGCACATAAAATCGCCGTGCCCGCTCCAGGGCTGTCACCTTGGGGTCGAGTTTACAGGCCAGAGCAAATTCCTCGCGTGAAAACGGAGTCAGGCCGATGGCCTCGATCAGCGCATCTTTCTGATCGCGCAGGACGCGGAAGAAGCTTGTCACCTCGCCATCCAGGTCGTTGTACGTCTCGACGGGCGATGTCTGACGATTCAAAAGGACGGCGGCTGATCCGCTAAACGGTTCGCAATAGTGGTGGCAGGACGGCAATAACGGCAACAGCCAATCCAGGTGTGAAAACTTGCCGCCGTACCAACCGAAGGGAATCAGTTTGCCAGTGCGCAGAGCCGCCACAGCCGGGGGCTGAACTTTTCGCATCTGGGGATAAACTTTCACCACCGCCGATTCCGTCTCTCGCACACGAGACAGCTTGCGTTTCTCGGTTGGGTACTTGATCGGGGCGCGTGACATGGCGCAAGTGAATCAGAATCAAACTGCCAAGACAAGCGACACGTCGTGCAGGCGGGCACATCCATGCCCCACGCCTACACCCAAGACCAATTTCGAGGAACGGGAGCGGGCTTTGGTCGAGCAAGCGCAAGGCACGCTTTTGACTAGCGCTTGTGGTTTGAATCAAGCCACAGACTTTCCATGAGGATGACCTTTACGGGGCGCGATTGAGTTGCATTTTCCAGGGCCGCCAGCTTCCGCGCCAGGGCGCTGTTGTCAGATTGCGCCGCGCGCCGAGAGTTCTTGTGACTTTTGCGCTTTTTTGCGGCCAACAACCATGCTAAGCAAATCGCTCATGAGCACAGCCTACCAGATCGTCGTGTGCGGGAGCATTGTTCCCGATCCGTTGCAGACGTTGGAGCCGGTGACCGGGCCGACCGGGCCGGCGTTGAAGAATGAAATGATGTTGCCGGCCGTCCTCGACCCGTGGGCGGGACATTCGTTGTTTGAGGCGGCGCACCTCGCGAAGAACGCGCCGGGCAGCAAGGTCTGGCTGGTCAGCGTCGCGCCGAAGGCCAAGCTGCAACAGGTCATGATGACCGTCGGCCAGAAAGCCCCGTTCGAGTTGATCGCGGTGGACGGCCCGTCAAGCGGTTTCACCGACGCCGCCGAGATCGCGCCGTTGCTCGCCGAGGCGATCAAGGGCATTCCCGGTCTCGACCTCAACCGGTTGCTGGTCTTCGGCGGCTGGGAATCAGCTTCCCGGGGCGCAGGCGCGACGCTGCAGATTGTCGGCGAGCTGCTCGGTATCACGGACCAGTTTCAGGGCGTGGACAAATTCACCGTCGGCACAGACGGTTCGCTGGAGATTCTGGAACGCATTGAAGGCGGCAAACATCAGGTCTCGAAATGCGCGGGCGCGCCGGCGGCGCTCGGCTGGGCGACCGGCAGCCTGCCGGAGCCGCCGAACAATCCGCAGATTGGCATGGCCAACATGCGCGGCATCATGCCGGCGCTGCAGAAGGCGAAACCCGCGAAAGTCGCGACCGATGCCGTGAAGTTTGCGAGTGTCGCGCTGCCGAAGCAGCAGCGCCAAACCAGGATCGTCAAAGATGCGCCCGCCGACGAGATCGCGAAGGAACTCGTCGCATGGATTCAGCAGTAACCGAGACAAAACCATGGAAACCATTCTCTTCCTTTCCCACGCCAACGCGGGCAAGCCCGCGCTGGAAACCCTCGCTGCGGCCATCTCGCTGAAGCGGGACGACGGCACGCTCATCGTCGGCTTGTTCGGTGAAGATGTCCAAACCGCCGCCAACCAGTTTGCCGGCTGCGGCGCGGCAAAGTTTCTCGGCGTTGCGGGCCCGGACTTTGCCCAAGCCCGGTACGCCAGCGATGCCGCCGCCGCCGAAGCGTTGGTGAAAGCCGCGAAGGCCGCCATCGTCGTCGTCCCGGCTACCTCGCGCATGAACCGGATCGTGTCCGGTGTGGCGCACCGCTGCGGCGGGCGCGCCGACACGCACGTGACCGGTGTTTCGGCGACAGGCGTGACGCGCTGGTATTACCGTCAACGCATGGAGGCTTCGCTGACGCGCACGCAACGCCCGTGGTTCATTGCGCTTGATCCCGGTTGCCACACGCCATACACAGGCGAACCGGGAACAGTCACCGTGGAATCCGTGCCGGTGACATTGCCGGCCATCCGCACGACAGTCACAGGGGTGAAAGCGCCCGAGGCGAGTCAGCAGACGATTCGACCGGACGCGAAGCTGCTGTTCGTCGCTGGGGCTGGTTGGACGAAGAAACAATCCGATGGCCAGACGCATGTGCCGGAAGCGGCGGCGCTCATCATGGGTTTTCTCAACGCGACGAAAGCCTCGCTGGGCAGCAGCAAGTCGCTCGTGGACCTCAGCGGCGAGGGGCAGGCCGTGCTGCCGTTCATGAGCCACCTCAACCAGGTCGGACAAACCGGCTCGACTCCACGGCATCCGAAAGGTCTTTCGACGTGTTGCCACGGTGAAGAACCGCATGCGGTCGGCTGGCGGTTCATTGGCGAGCGGCGCGCGATCAATCTCGACCCGAATTGCGGCTGGGCGCGCGGCAAGACGGATGTGCTTTACGTGGCCGACGCGTTTGCCGTGATGTCGAAGGTGAACGAATTGCTGTCGGCTCGGACGTAGCCGGGCCAGGGCTTTTGCGCGCGAGGTTCTGCTTGTGTTCGATGAATGCCTCGACCCGCCGGTCTTTTTCTCATGAACGATGAAAATTTGTCTCGCTTCACTCAAGAACATCAGATAGTTTTGAATCCATGGCTACCAAGAAAAAAGCAGCAAAAAAAACAACGGTCAAATCCAACCAGAAACACGCTTCGAAATGTTGTTGCGGATGCAAGTCGGATAAGAAAAAGAAGTAAGCGCATCTGCTTCTACAGCCAAACGAACCTGGCAAAACGAACGCGTTGTTCGCCGCCGATGCCAGGCTGCAGCCTGGCAGGAATGTGTCTCATTCGAGAAATTCCGGCCATGCGCCCTTGAGACAGCCAAAATGGCGGCGGAAGCGCAAGAAGTTGGGCGCGGAGGGATCCGGCGTGAACGGTTCCCCGTTGGCGTCGAGGTAAAGGCAACCCATGTCCCTGGCAGGAAGTTTGGGGATGAGTTCTTTGGCCAAGGCGACCGCCGTCAGCCATTCCTGTTTGAGATCGGGCAGCGTTACCGGCTGGGTCAACGGCAGTCTTTTCAAATCCGCCTCCGTGTACCGCGTCGTGCGAATCGCTTCATTGAGGATGAGGTCCGGGGTCCAACCCGGATCCTTCCCGGCCGCCGCCCAACAAAGGGCGCCCAAGGAAAGCTTGGTTTTATGGAGAAAGAGCACATCCAGGTAATCCCGGATTTCTGAACGGCTGACCAAGGCGAGGATCTTGTTGACCGCGGCATCCCAGAAATTCAGTCGGAAACCCAAATCCGGATCGGGTTCGATGGGAAAAAAGCGAAATGCGGAATCGCGAACCCACTCGATTTTTACCGAATGCGGACTTTTGGAAACATCGGCGCGGAAGAAACCCGGCTCCTGAATAAACCAGCGCACCTCGAATTCGTTGGACTTCAGGGTTGCGGCATCGGTCGTGGCCGCTGCAGCCACTATCGCTTCGGCATCGTGGAAGACATCGATATCCTTGGAAAAACGCGGAGTCGCCGGCGTCTGATTCAGAACAATCCCGCCGGCGACATAGCTGTCGGGATTCCGATTCTTGGCCAGCAGGCGAAGAATTTCGCGTTGAAACTCTGTTAAAGGCATAGAAGGCCCGCAATCTGATAGGTCTCGCGGGTGCCGTTCTGACGGAGGCATTGGATAATGGCTGGCAGGTCTTCCTCGGCAATGACCAGATCCTCCCGCATGTACCAGAAACACATGCTATGAAACTTCCGGAAAGCCTCCTGGGCGATGCGAAGTTTTTGCTCCATGGTGAGGGGAGCGTCCATTGCAGTTGGGGCGCCGGTTTCCATGCCCTGAATCTATCAGCATAACCATCCTGGCGCAACTCGTGAGGAGAGCCACTTTCAAGGGGCAATCTTTGGAAGGGCGACTTTGGGTTCAACAGCAGCCAGATCATCACCGCTGCGGACGCCGTCGCGCTGGCTGCCGCCCTGGAGCGCAGCCTGCCGTTGATTCCGAAGAAACTATCCCACATCCAATCCAGAAAACTCCGTCGCGTCGTCAAAGTAATCATTACGCCGCCCGGCAAGACCTCCAAGTGCCGCTCAATCAAGCCCGCCGCCGAAGAGGAACTCTACGCCTCCTTCGCCTCGATCAAGCCACATCCCAAAATCTTCATTGCCTTCTGCCGCATGGGTGCATTTCAGATCAAATGAACATGGAGATTGATGACGCGCCGGTTTTTGGCTGCGAGGCGGCGGTCGAGCGAACAGGCTTGCGACGGGGCCTTGTGGCAGTGTAGATTGATCGAATGAGCACGCTTGAGATCATTGTCGAGGAATTGAAGACGTTGCCTCCTGCCAAATTGGATCAGGCAGCCAGCTTCATCCATCGGTTGAGAGAAAACGGCGCGGCGGATCGTCGGGCCGCGTTGGAGAGAGCTTATGGTTGTCTGACCGAGGAGGAAGCCGGGGAGATGCAGAAGGCGATCGAAGCGAACTGCGAGAGGATTGATCCCCGTGAATGGTGATGTCCTGCTCGACACTTCGGTCGTCATTCCCTATTTCAAAAAGGACGCTGCCATCGGGCGGCAACTCAAAGGTGGCCACGTCCTCTACCTGCCTTCAGTTGTCTTGGGCGAGCTTTACTGTGGGGCTTATCACTGCGTCCATCGCGCCAAACCTTTGGCGGAAATCAAGAATTTCTTGAACGCTGTGGGCGTCTTGCCTGTGGGTGAAACCACCTCGGACCATTACGGACAAATCCGTGCCGCTCTGACCAAGGCGGGCACGCCGATTCCTGAAAATGACATTTGGATCGCGGCATTGGCCCAGGAATATCAACTGCCGCTGGCCACCCGCGACCAACACTTTTCACTCGTTGCCGGGTTGACGCTTCTGATTTGGTAGCAGACGGTTATTCGAGGAAACCGCATAAAAACCACGGTGCTGTTGTCGTCCAGTGACTTTCGGTCAGTGGATTTTGCCGTTGGCCTTCTGGAAAAGCGCGGGATTTCAGCTCGGAATCAACGGCATCTCGCCAACCCACGTCCCGCCAGCAGGGAGACGCAGACCATCGGTCCTTGGCTGGCAATCACTGCGTTCCCACTCGGAGCGCGGCGCCACCGGCAGATGGATTGTGTCGAAGGATGTCCACGCCTTGCCCCAGGCCTCATTCAATCCCACAATGGAACCGTACCGCTGCTTCAGCCAGGCGCGGTAGGACGCGACCGAGTGCGGACACTGGCATTGTCCCAGGGGGCGGCTCACCGGCTCGTTCCAGGCGTCGTAAAACCAGAGTGCGGGATGACAATGGTAAGTGTAACGAGTGCGCGCACGAAGGTGCTGGCAGTGGCGACCACTTGGGGATGATCGAAACACGGCCACCACCCGCCTACGTAATAGGCGCCATAAGCGAACGGACCAATCGGAACCCCATTGAAACCGATGCGCGTTCCCCCCAGTTCGTCGAAAAACCAGTCTGGTGCGGTTTCGAGCATGGGCTTGAGCACCACGCGCAACTTGTTGGATTGCGCGAGATCGAAAAGCCGGTCCAGATCGTCCCATGCACATTGTCCGCAACGGCGTTCGTGCCAGCGCCACTGGGGACGAAGCTGGACATGGGTGTACCCCGCGCGCGCAATTTCGCGCAGGTCGGCTTTCCACTCATCGGGCAAAGGAGTTGGCGCGCGGTGGTACTGCGTGCCGTACGGAAAAAAATCCAGGCGTTCCTCAAACAGGATGGGCGTGTTCATGGGAGCGGCATCATGAAAATTTTCGCCAGAAGGGCGCTTGACATTCAAGCCAATACAGCGCAAATTGTAATAAGTTTCAATAATAAGTTATTTATTACAAATGGCGATTTCACCCTCGATCTATCATGTCGCCCGACGTGCCGGAGTCTCCGCCGTCAGCGTCTCGCGCGTTTTCAATGGCCATCCGCATGTGTCCGCGACGCTGCGCAACCGGGTGCTCCAGCACGCCCGGCGGATCGCCTTCACTCCCAAGAAACGGCTCAGTTCCATCGCCGTGGTCGTCCAGGATCTCCATACGCTCACCACCGGCGGTTACGTCAGCGCCATGGTGGCTTCGATCACCAAACAGATTGCCGCCCGCGATCACCTGATGCAGTTGATCCCGATCGAAAATCTTGATCTCGTCCGAAACGCTTTTGTTTCCGGCGTCATCGGCATCGCGTTCGACGCCCGTTTTCGCGAGCTGCGCGCCGTGCCGAACCTGCCGCTCCTGAGCGTCAACCTGCCCATGCAAGCGGATGGCATCCACAGCGTGGCGATCAACCATTATGCGCAGGGACGCCAGGCGGCCGAACACCTGATCCAACGGGGCCATCGGCAAATCGCATTTTTTGAAAAGTCACCGGACACCTGGACGTCCCAAGAACGGCTCCGTGGCATGCGGGTTGCCCTCCAAACCCATCGCTTGTCCGCACAACCCCAACTGCAATTTTACGCCATCCAAGGGCCGGCCTACGAAGCGATCACCCAGTCCCGCCGTTTAGGCGCCACCGCCATCATCAATTTCAGCGATCCTTGGATTTTGGAAGCGACGCATATCATTCAGAATATCCTCAAGTTGCGGATTCCCGCGGACCTTTCCATCATCTGCTATGATGATTACCCGGTCCTGCGGTTCATGACGCCCCCGCACACGGCCATCCAGCAACCTTTGGAAGAATTGGGCCAAACCGCCGTGGACACCATGCTTGACCTGATCAAACAGGCGTCGTCTCCGCACGCGCACAACCGCGCCAAGCTGGTGGACATCCAGCTCGAACCGAAGCTCATCGCGCGCGAGTCGGTCGTGCGAATCGCTTGACTTCAAAAGGGTCACACGAATCTTATGACAAGCCGCGAGCGAGTTCGAAGAACGCTGAAGTTTCAATCGCCGGACCGTCCGCCGCGCGATCTGTGGGCGTTGCCCGCGGTGGACATGACGCAACGCGCCGAATACGTGGAGGTCCTCCGCCGGTTTCCCCTGGATATGGGCAAACCTTATTTTGGCGTCAGCCGCAGCGAATGTCGCAACGGCAGCTATGCGCAGACGGGCAGCTATCGCGACGACTGGGGATCGGTTTGGCAGGTCGCCGAGCCTGGCGTGATGGGCGAAGTAAAACAACCGGCCATCCCCGATTGGGCCGACCTGAAACGCTTCCGCCCGCCGTGGGCCATCCTGCGGGAGCGCGATTTGAGCGGCGTCAATGCGGATTGCGAGCGGCAGGAGGTCTTCATGCTTTCCGATGTAGCAGCCAGACCGTTCGAGCGCATGCAGTTTTTGCGCGGCAGCGAGAATCTTTTCATGGACCTTGCGCATCTGCCCGCCGAGGTCTTCCAACTCCTCGAAATGGTGCATGCGTTTTGTCGCGAGGACATTGCGCAATGGGGTCGCACCGCTGTGGACGGGATCGTGATGATGGACGATTGGGGCGCGCAACGCGGTTTGCTCATCGCGCCCGAACTCTGGCGCAAGATGTTCAAACCGCTTTACCGCGAATACTGCGAGCAAATCCATCAAGCGGGCAAATACGCCTTTTTTCACTCCGACGGCGACATTGCGGCGATCTTCGGCGATCTGATCGAGGTCGGCATGGACGCGATCAACTCGCAGTTGTTTTGCATGAACCTCGAAGATCTCGCGCGCCGTTACAAAGGCAAGGTGACCTTCTGGGGCGAGATTGACCGACAGCGCGTGTTGCCGTTTGGCGCGCCCGAGGAAGTAAAAGCCGCTGTGCGCCGCGTGCGCGCGGCGCTCGACGACGGCCGCGGCGGCGTCATTGCCCAATGCGAATGGGGAAAGAACAACCCGAAATCAAACATCGAGATGGTTTTCGCCGCGTGGAATGAACCTGCCCGCCGCTTGGTCAGTGACCAGTCATCGGTAACCAGTGGCGATCTTCCGTCTCCACTGATTACTAAATGTTTTCATAACCCAGAACCGTGACGATTGTGTCAAGTTTTCCAGTCAGAAAAGTAGGACAGGCATCTTGCCTGTCTCCCCACGTTGGACGGGCGTCCCGCCTGTCCATTTCCCGAGCCGACGACAGGCAGGATGCCTGTCCTACTTTGCCCGCCCCGCCATTCGTTGGTTTGAGGCGTAGCTTTGTTAGAAAACTGATAACTGATGATCGATCACTGATAACTTCTATTCGGCACTCGGCACTCGGCACTCCGTACTCGGCCTTCACCCTCATAGAACTTCTGGTGGTCATCGCGATCATTTCCATCCTGGCCGCGCTGTTGATGCCGGCGCTGAAAAACGCACGGGACAAGGCAAAGCAGGCGGTGTGTTTGAGCAACCTCAGACAACTCCACACCGGCTCGATCATGTATGCGGATGACCATGACGATTGCCTGCCGGGGATCGTCAACCCGGCGGCCGGCGCGGCGAGCGGCTTCAACACCTGCTACTTTTACACTTACAACCTGGAGCGTTACGTCCAAAAAACGAAGACTGCGCCGCAAACGACTGCAAACTATCCATCGCGCATTCCGAATGTCTATTCTTGTCCCAGCGCCACCAAGGCCAAGGACATCACCGGCAATCGCAACGATGGCTGGATGCCGCAATCCTATGGCGAACCGGTGCAGGGTTACACCATCAACCTCCAACTGAGCAAAGGCGACGTCCTCTGGGGGTTCCCGCCGCTCCGCATGTCGGAAATCCGCAACCCGACCAAGTTATTCATGTACTGCGACGGCTGCCTGTATGCCTGTAATCAGGATGGAAATATGCCGGCCAACATGGACTATGATTATCGCAAAGACAGCACGGCCGTTTATCCCGGCTCCTCTTATCGTCATAACAACGGCCTGAACATCATCTATTGCGACGGTCATGCCGCTTGGGTGCGGGAAATCCGGGGCTGCTCGTATCTGGAAGACGGAGAAGGATACTAACCGCCATGTTGAACGACGACTTGATTGCTTATCTGCAACCGTCCCCGAACCGGTTCCGCAAACGCGAGTGCCTCGGCTTGGGCCGTCACCACAACAGCGACAATCCGTGCGCTTGATAGGATTCCATAACACGGTCGTGAGAGACGAGCGTCAAGCCGCCGCAGATCACCTGCCAAACAAGCATGCGATCAAAGGGGTCTTAGACCTCATGATCGGGAGAAATCAGCGTCTCACGCGCTGCGGAGCTGAGTTTTGCCCGGTTCTGAATGGCCCACAACAACGTGTGCGAGTCCAGCAGGAACCTCATGACTTGAGAAACTCCTCGTCCGTCATCTCCCAATCCTCATGGATCACAACCTTCACTTTGCCTTCGTACAGCCCCAGTTTGTGCGACGGATTCGCCTGCGTTTGCGGGGGGGGCGCGAGCACGGCCATGGGTACGCCGTTCTTGTCCGCGGTAATCTGCACCGTATCGCCGTTCTTTACGGTCTCCAGCGCCTCGGAGACGCGCTTGATGAAGTCGTTTACGGTCAGCGTTGTCATGATGAAAGGATTATAAATGTCCGGTCCCGCTTGTCAACCGCATCATCCTCAACCCAAACTCGTCCATCTCGACCGTCATGTCCAGATCGAGCTGTTTAACGCTCGACGGTCGACGCTCGACGTGGTCGCTCCCTCTCCACAATCCCGCTTATCTCCAGCCGCTGCGTTACAGAATTTTCACCAACAGGACGGGCGTGGGAAGGATGGACCTGTTGGTGTCGAACGTCGAGCATCAAGCGTCGAGCCCAATTCGGCAAGCTTCACCTTAGTAGAACTGCTGGTCGTCATTGCTATCATCTCGATTTTGGCGGCGTTGCTTTTGCCCGGATTGAAGAACGCCCGCGAGCGGGCCAGGGCCATCGGTTGCATGAACAATCTCAAACAGTTGGGCATCGCCATGTTCGCTTACGCCCAGGAATGGGACGGTAAATTTGCCGCGCAAGCAACCCGAGGACGCGATTTTCCCCTCTCTAATTACGCAGCAACCATGCTCAACCTGGACTATACCTGCCCGGAGAACAACTGGATTAGCGGGACTTTTCCGTATGTAAACCAGAACACGAAGGTTTACATGTGCCCCACCATTGGGAAGTTTCCGGTTCAGGATGGGAACCCGTTATACCAAGTGGGATCAACTTATAGTTACAACGCCTGGAGCGCAAATCACGGGGATTTGGTGCAGTATGCTGCGGGAAGGTTTGTTTGCGATGGTCGTGATCTTGCCGGCATCTCAAATCCCTCTGCGATCGTTCTTTTGAGGGACTACATGGATTCGCCTCTGTTTGAAAATTATGGTTTATGGGCCCGCGTGTATCCAAGCCGGATGGACTCGTGGGGACCGGCTTACAAGTATCTCTACGGCGCCACATCCGGCGCGGCGGCGCCCACGCTTCACAATGGCGGCGGCAACTTCCTCTACTGCGACGGACATGTCGGGTGGGTCCGGAACCAGGATGTCAACGTCGCCATGTATTCCGAGGACTGAATATGAAACTTGCTTCCGCTCGTAAGAATATCCGTCTTGGGAAAATGGTCGAAATCGAGGCGCTCCTGCGCGACGCGGAGTTCCTGGGCTTGGGCCGGGTGGTCATTGACGGCGCGGCCGTCCGCTCGGACGCCGTGCCGTGGCGTCCGTGTGTCGAGACGTCCGACGGGTTCTCATTCACCCGGCTCTTTCTAAAGAAAATTGAGCCGATTTCCAACGGCGTCGCTTTGCGCCTCGAGGCGCTTGGCGAACCCGGGTTCTATTCGGGCGGCAGGATTGATTTTCATTACGAACGCGTTCCGTCCTCGGCGGCGGGCGTCCGCCGCGCCGATCTCGACATCCTCCTCGAGAAAAGCGCCGTCGAGATCGAAGGGTTGACTTACACAGGTTTCTCGATGCGGTATGTCCTGAGGCTCCACGGAACGAAGGCCTTTCAACTGCTGGATAAGGGTGACTGGGAAATCGGCGGGCGCGCGACCGGCAACATCATTGTTTCGCAGAGCCAATGCTGCGAGCCGGAGCATCATTGCGCGCGGGCCAGTTCGTTTCACACGTGGGTCGCCAACGCGCGGATTGTGAACAACCGCGACACGATGGACTTCCTCTCCTATTGTTTCACGCCGCGTTTCGGCAGCATGCAGTGCTTTGATTTCCTGGATGCGAAACAAGGTTCGCTCCTGGTTTTTTACGACCGGATGGAACACATCAAGGGGTCCGTGTTCAAAGAGTCCGGCCAGGAGGTGATTCATCATCAAGACCTTTGCACTCTCGGACTGACCGACCGGTTCGAACCACCGGCCAAACACGTCCTCCTCCATAAGACAACCCGGCACGAAACCCACGAGTTCCGGAATCGTTGGACGGCCTGCCGCGACTTTGTTTTTCAGCGCTACCAGAAGCAGTACGGCATTCGCGAGGATTATCCGCAGACGGAATATCACAGTTGGCTGGACTGGAAACCGGATCATTACACGGGACATCACGTGTACCCGAAAGACGCGAGTCACTGGTTTTACGACATGGCGCGCGTGGTCGTGCCGGCGATGAAGAAGATGGGGTTCGAACGGTTCTTTGACGGCGGTTTGTTCAAAAGCCATTTCACCGAGAATCCGGCTGAGCATCACCCGAACTTCACGATGTACGACTACGTCATTTCGGACCAATTCGGCGGCAACAAGGCGCTGGCGTATTTTTGCGGGAAATGCCGCGCGCAAGGGCTTGATTTTTCGCTCTGGTTGAACACCGGCCTCGGACGCCAGTCGCCCATCTTTGAGCAACATCCCGAATGGCTTCTTCACGATCCGCACCTCGGCCCGTACACTTCGGTTTGGGGACACCATCGGGTGTTTGACCTCAATCAGGATGGCGCATTCAATTTCATGAAGGATCGCTTTACGCGCCTCATTCGCGAAGTTGGCATCACGGGGATTTTACACGACTCGTTCCCGAACATGGGTTCGATGAAAGTAAACTGGCGTGATCCGAAGCTGCGCGGTCACATGCAGCGAACCCTGGCGCTCATGCGTTATCTCCAGCAACTGGGAATGTATTACGCCGTCGAGGGCAGCGGGCCGTTTGGCGTCCAGCATGGCGGACTCGGTTCGACCCAGGACCTGGCCATGGGCGAGGTGGCCTACCAATGGTTTCGTGGGAAAGAGTATTCGCTTTTCCGCACCTGTCGCGCTCTGGGGGTTGATGCGTTTCTCGGCGGCGACCTGGACAACGCGGACTATTTCCGGCTCCTGGCCAACCAGGCGCCGTTGTGTTTAGTGACCGGGCACAAGGGCAACACCGTCAAGGGTTACAGCGCCGGCATGGGTTCGATCGTGCAACTGGGCGATGAGTTTGCGCGGATGCAGAAGGCGTACAACCGCGCGCGGTTGCGGATGCAGAAGCGCACACTGCTCCCCGACCAGCAGGGCGTGCTCTGGCGCAACAACCGGACAAAAGAAACGATCTGCTATGCCTTCAAGAATTTCGCGTTGCCGGTGAAGGGCGGCTTTGACAGCGAGGAACTGGTGGAGGGCGAGAAGGGTCATGGGCGTTCAGTTTGTCGGTTACAACGGAACCGGGTGTATGTGATCCGGGGTAAGATTGAAAACCCCGCTCGCGACCGAACTTCTTCATAGATGCGTCGTTCATGCAAAGTAGGACAGGCATCCTGCCTGTCACTCCTCTGGGATGGCCTGTCTCAACCCGCGACAGCCCCGAAAGCTTTCGGAGCTGTTCTATTCTTCTTCGTCATGTACGCCTTCCCTTCGGTCACTCATGGCGGCGTAACGTTTCTCGCTCACTACAACGAGGGAATGGACGCCGATTATTCGATCAGCGGCAAGACCAAGGCCGAGGTGAAGGATGTTCAGCTTTCCGGCGAGAAAAAGGGCTATCCCTTTCCCAACAGCGCGCCATCGGCGCAGGCGGCCGATATTGGCTACTCAAAGGACGCGCTGGCGGGGGCGGGGTTGTGTTACGACGCCTCGAACCTCGATGTCCGTCAGGGAACGATCCAGATGTGGGTGAAAACCAAGTGGGATTGGAACAACACGGCGCAGGAGCGGATGGACCATGTGGACAAGAACCGGTATTTTCTGCGGTTGATGCTTCAAGGCGACGCCTTCAGCAGCATCAATCTCTATTTCGCATGCGACGTGGGACACGTTTTCCTGCCGCACCTGATGTTTTACGTTCGGGATGGCAAGCGTGACTACACTTGTAACGCCAAGACTGGCGCGGAAGCGCCGACGGAATTCAAGTGGCAGAAGGACACCTGGCATTACTTGGTGGCGACCTGGACCCCGACGCGCATGGCGATTTATGCCGACGGTCGGAAGCTGTCGGAACAATCCTTCGTTGTGCCGATGGATTGTCCGATGCCCAAGGGGCCCATAATCATCGGCAGTTCAGCAGCGGACGGCCGTCCCGCCGAGGCGCTGATTGACGAAGTGCGAATCCTGGACCACGCGCTCTCCGAACAGGAGGCAACCGTGGTTCCCGCCATGGAACTGGCGACAACCATCCAAGGGGCGAACCTGGCGGCGGGCGGTCAAGCGACGTTCTTCCGTCCCGAACGCCGGCGTTACTACGCGCCGAAGGCTGCCGCACCACCGGCGATTGACGGCAATCTGTCGGACAAAATTTGGACAGGCGTCCCGGTGGCTGCAGGCTTTGTAAAGCTTGGCCTCGAATCCAAGCTTGAGAAATACCAGGGCGAAGCGCAGGCCGCCTGGGATGATAAGAACCTGTATCTGGCGCTCTTTTTCCATGAAGACCGGATGAACAGCCTCCGCACCGCCACGAACAAGGCGGGCGACCTCGGCGTGTTCAGCGATGATGCGACGGAGATCATCTTGAGCGGTGCGAAAGATGGGCGCCCATTCGCGCAAATCGGCATCAATGCGGCCAACGTGGTCGCGGCGCTTTATTACAAGCCGGATGGCGGACGCAGTCCGTGGGACAAAGCGATCACTTCCGCGACACGCCGCGATAAAAACGGCTGGACCATCGAGGCGGCGATTCCGTTTGAGCATCTGCAGGTGAAACCGAAGGTCGGCGCCCCGCTGCGCTGGAACATCGGCCGGGACCGCCGCGCGGGCGGCGGGCTGGAATACTCGTCGCTCAACTTTGTTTTCCAGAGTTTCACCGAGGCAGCGGATTTCGGGGACCTGATTCTCACCGGCGAGATGAAGGAAGGCAAGGGGGCCGAGGAAGCGCGTCTGAACCGCGATTTCCTGACGCGCTCGGGTCAGGAGTTCGCCGAACTGGCCTCGCGGATCGAGCGGGAGATCGGTTTCATCAAGGATGTGTCGGCCCGGGCCAAGGAGCAAGCGGGCATCCTCGCCGCTGAGCAGGAACTGGTGGCGGCAGGCAGGGACTTCCGCGCGCTGGCCGCGCGCCTGCCCGCGCCTGCCTGTGCGGTGCCTGCAGACAGGCAGCAGCAGGCGGGCAAGGAACCTGCTGTCCGGGAATGGACCGCGAGCTACTTCCGGCTCCTGCCGATTCTGAAACTCATGGATGAATTCTCGTCGAAGGCCCTCGCCCTCGCCGTGGCGCCGCCCGAAGAGGAGACCCAGGCCGCGCTGCGCGCCAAACCCGGCCTCAGCGGCAAAGGACGGTTTATCTATCTCGGCAGCCCGAACCTGGTGGCGGCGGTGGACACGCGGACGGGAATGCTCGCGGGGCTGTGGGAACGCGGAAGCGGACGGCGGCTCATCCGGTCCAGTTACGACATCTTCGCGGCGGAGACGCGCTCGCGCGCCTGGCTGACCGATGAACGGTTGAACCGGGCAAGCCGCGTGGAGCGCAAGGAAAACGGAGTGACGCTGGCCAGCGAGAACCCCGACCTGCCGGGGTTGCGGTTCACAAAGAATTATCATTTTACGAAGACCGGAAACGAGGAGCGCTTGTTATCGGTGCGAACAGAAATCGCGGGCAAAACGACCGAGAGCACGCTGGTGACTCAGTCATCAAACTGCATTTTCGACGAAGCGTTCCGGCAGGAGAGTTTTTACGACCGCGTATTTGTGATCGGAACCATGGGCGAGCAACGCCAACAAGTTCCGGCCAAGGAAATTGTGGAACCGCTCATCCAGCGCGCATGGTTCAACGCCTCCGAAGGGCGCGCTCAATTTTCCTGCGTGAACCCCGCGGCGGGAATCGGCTTCGGCGAGTATCTCATCAAGATCAACGACCGCTGGGCTTTTCCGCAGGGGTTGGCGCAGAGCTGGTGGCATCGGTTCGGGTGGGAAATGGGCGGTCCCGGCGAGTTCTTCAAACCGTCGGCCGAACGGAAACTTTCGTTCGAGCTGCGTTACCATCTCTTTTCGGGCGACCGCCTGGCTTTTCATCGCGAGTACATGGAGCAACCGGAGTATCGCGCCATGATGAATGATTGGCAGCCGAACCCGGACGTGCAACGTCTTTACCTTTACGGCGTGCCCTCGCTGGAGGGCGCCTTGACCTATGAACTCAAGAAAGAGGAATGGCTGCGCGACCACTTGTTGCGACCGGATGATCTTGCCATTGGCATCACGGGACCGGATGACCGTCGCTGGGGCGAATTTCCGGCGAAAGACGGCGACAAGGTGGTGGTGCGCAACGCCGCGACAGGACAGGACGAACGGTCAATCCCCTGTGAAGAAATCAAACGGCATTTCACCGACATTCACAAGCGCCTGCCGAATCTGCGGCTGGGGTTTTACCGTTTCCTGGCGGACATCTACAAGGGCGCCGCCATTTATAAGGAACACCCGGACTGGGCGCTCCGGGACAAGCATGGAAAGGAAATGCCGGGGATGTTCGATTCGATGTGCGTGTTGGCCAATATGGGTCCCGGCTATATGGATCATCTGATGAAGGGGCTTCTGGGCGAAGTGGATTATTACGATGAAGACGTGGTTTATCTGGATTTCTCGGTGGGCATCTGGCTGGCGGATTGGGGTCGCGAGGAGGTGACCGGGTTGCAGCCGATGCTGGACTGGTTGAAACGTTTGCACGCGGAGCTGGCCAAACGGCACAAGATTCTTTTTATCAACTCCTTTGTCGGCCAGCCTTACTACGACATGGGGTTCCACGAAGGCGATCAGTGCCGCGACCACTGGCGCGTGAGCGGCAACGTGTGGTTGATGCGGAAGTTCTACCTCCCCAAAGGCGTGGTGAACCTGCCCCTTTACTGGACGGGGGGCGATCAGAGGAAAAAGGATGGTCAGGATAACGAGGAACGCTACCGCAATCTCGTGATCGCCACGGGACTGAAAACGGTGGCGTGCTATGTTGATCCTTACGACAAGTATTTCCCCGACGGCAAGGGCGGCACTGATTACGTCGCGCTGGCTCAGTATTCATATCCCGTTCATGCAATCACCCGCGAATTGATTCCGTCGGAGTTTGTCGAAATCGGCCTGGCACCGGCCTGGTGGCGCGATCTCGCCACCGAGTTCGAGGCTTTCACCCTGCGGCAGGGGCCGGCCTTCCTCGTCAATGTCATCTCGCATTACAAGGACACGCGGGCGGGTGTCTTCAGCGTGGACCCCGACCGCATGGGATTCGATCGCAACAAGCCGGTCTATTGCTGGCAGTTCATCGCGCGCAACCAGAAAGACTTCGTGAAGGCCGCGCCGCAACCCGAAGGATGGAATCGCATGTTCAAAGAGATGAATTTTGCGACGCTCTCCTGCAAGGAAGGTCCGTTGAAACTCACGCTGGACAAGTTGGAATCGGAAACCGTCCGCGTGATCTGCCTCACCCAGGAACCCGCCCTCATTTGCTCCGCATCGGGCCGCCCCACCCAACTCTTGTTGCCGGAAAATCTCGGCTGCCGTGTCGGCGGAGAGATGCAGGAGGCGCGCAAGACGCTGGAACTCACCGTCACCGCCGAACAACCCGCCGAAATCGCCGCCTACTGGCCCTTCCCCGAAGAACCGCAAGCCATGGCCGGCAAAGAGCCGCTGATCGGTTCGCCGCGGAAGATCGGCGGCGCGCCCTTCCTCATCTTTGCGGCGCCCAAGGGCGTCACCAAGGTGACCGTCTCACCCAAGAAACCAAAAGGAACCCCATGAAAAACTCATTCCCCCTCATAATTGGTATGGCCGCACTGGCTCTGGTTGATCCAGCGCGCGCGGAAAACGCGCTGAGCAACGGAACCTTCGAATCGGACACCAGCGGCTGGGCCGGGTACCTGGCCACCGTGGTAAACGGTCAACAAACGGTCATCCATAAGCCATCGTTCGTTTCATTGGAAGCCCACGACACCGCCGGCAAGTCGAAAGGCGCCCTGCGCGGCAATATCCAGGTGGATGACGCCGCCGTTGCCGCGGGCCATTCGGTGTTCCACAACACGGGCGTGGGCGCAACATTGCCGAAGGAATTTCCCGCCAATTCCACCCTCAAGATCACCTTCTCCGCCAAGAGCCTCGAAGGTTCGCGCTACTTATGTGTCACCCGCGTGGGCGGCGGCGCCAAGCATATCGTTGTCGAACTCGCTGAATCGTGGGACAAGTACGAGATGGAGTTGCCCGTGCAGGTCGCGGGGTCCCAGATCGTCTTCTGCACGGTGGCCAGCAAGGACGCCTCGTTGACTCCCGTCAACGGCGAGTTCCTATTGGACGATGTCAGTGTGGAGATCCAGCCGGCGGGGAAATGAAACCGGATTCCCCGATCAAGGGAAGGGGACGATCGGCATTTCGGCCACCCACGCCGCGCCTGCCGGCAATTGGAGGGTCCGGCCGCGGAATCGCGCGCCGTTCGATTCCCAGACACATTCCGGTTGGCGCGGCAATCGGATATTCTTGCTTTGCTCGGCCGGATTGAAAACGAACCAGATTTCCCGATCCGCATTGCGCCGGTCATAAACCAGCACGCGTTCCGGCATCCATGCGGGTCGTTTCACGCCGGCTTCGCCCAACAACGCGGCCCACGCTCGCGACGAGGGATCATCCCGCCCGTCGCGGTAAGCCAGCGCGAGATTCACGCCCAATGCATAGACGATTCCCTTCCCATAATGATGGCGGAACGCCGCCGGCGCGCCACCGGGCCAGGCGCCGATCACCTCGCCGCCGCACGGATGGTCTCGGACACAAAACGCGCCTGCTCCGCCACGGCAAAGGCCGCCCACTGCCATCGCAGGAACATTTCCACGTAATCGGCGCCGGTCGCCGCCGGATGGATTGGGTCAAAGTCGGTCCACGCCTTGCCCCAGGCATCGTTCAATCTCTCAATGGACCTGTACTGCTGCTTCAACAAGCCGGCTTTGCGCGTCTGCCGC
>JACQHZ010000139.1 GCA_016198745.1 Verrucomicrobiota bacterium | reverse complement strand
CATGACAGCAATCCTGGCGTTGGAAGATGGCAGCGTTTTTCATGGGACGGCGTTTGGCGCCGAGGGAACCGTCCTGGGCGAGGTCTGTTTCAACACCTCGATGACGGGCTATCAGGAGATTCTGACCGACCCATCCTACCGCGGGCAAATCGTGACCATGACCTATCCGTTGATCGGCAATTACGGAATCAACACCCTGGACATCGAGAGCGCGCGCCCGCAGGTGTCAGGATTTGTGGTGCGCGAATTGTCGCGCACAGCGTCAAACTGGCGTTCGGAAAAATCGCTTGATGATTACCTGCGCGAAAATCACATCCCCGCCATTCAAGGCATTGATACTCGATCCCTGACCAAACGCCTTCGAAGTTGCGGAGTGATGAAGGGCATCCTCACCACCGAGCCGATGAAGGAGACGGATGCGGTTGAGCGCGCACGGCAGTGGCATGGGCTGGTCGGCGTGGATTATGTGAAGGAGGTCACCTGTTCAGCGCCTTACGACTGGGATCCGGAGGATGCCGCAAGCCGCCGTTGGCGAATCCCCGGCACCAGCAACGCGGTGGGCGGCGAGCCGCATGACGATGGCGAGGACCGCGGTACCGGCGCGGAGACGTACCACTGGAGCCTGCCGCCGGTGCGGTATCGCATTGTGGCTTACGATTTCGGGATCAAACACAACATCCTTCGGCGTCTGCGTCAGCACGGCTTCAAGACCCGGGTGCTGCCGGCCGCCACGCCGGCCGAAGAGGCGCTTCGATCCGATCCGGACGGGATTTTTCTCTCCAACGGACCGGGCGATCCTGCCGCGTTGGATTATGCCGCCAGGGCGGTGAAATCGCTCCTCGGCAAGAAACCCATCTTCGGCATCTGCCTGGGACACCAGATTCTCGGACTGGCTTGCGGCGGCAGAACGTTCAAGTTGAAGTTCGGCCATCGCGGCGGCAATCAGCCCGTCAAGGACCTTGCATCGGGCAAAGTCTCCATCACGTCGCAAAATCACGGGTTTGCGGTGGACGCCCAATCCCTGCCGAGGGACATGGAACAAACCCAGATCAATCTCAACGATCGAACCAACGAGGGCCTTCGTCATCGTGAAATGCCGATCTTTTCCGTGCAGTATCATCCCGAGGCCTCGCCCGGCCCGCATGATGCCAACCACCTCTTCGCCCAATTTGGACGGATGATCGAAGAGCGAAAATAGCAGTTCCATGAAAACCGCCTTCTGCGGCGCAAAATCGCACGACCCGCAATCCTTCAGCCAATCGCCGGACACCGAACTCTGGGGTTTCAGAATTTCTTGAGCCGCTCCTTTTGAATCTTAACATCCTGTTCGAGAGGGTCATTCCCTCGATGAATTCCATCGCGATGAAGAACTGACCGTCTTGTTTGTCGCAGTCGAAGACATTGACGAGGTTGGGATGCGAGAGGATGGCGGCGGCGCGCGCCTCGTGCAAGAAACGCGAAGAAACCTGCTGGTCGGCGGCGACATGGCTATGAATGAGCTTGATGGCGCAAAAACGTTTCAGCGTCTTTTGTCGCGCCAGGTGAAGCACGCCCATGCCGCCCTCGCCCAGCTTGCACAACAAGTTGTAACGCCCGAAACCAGTCATGCCGCAATTTTACGCGCAATGACGCTTCAAAGCAACCCATGACAGAACACCCGCATCCGCGTTCAGCAGAGCGCCCACAGGTTGGCAAAAGGCCGCGATGCGTCTGAAGCCGGGGCCGGATCACAGAAGCATATCGAGCACCTGACCCGGCGGCGGGAACCCCTGGAGCACGCTCAACGGCACGCCGCCGGCCGTCTGATTGGTCGTCTCATTGTAGAGGTTTTCCACAATCCGCTCACTCGATGAGGCGGCAAGCGCCGACGGGGAGAAGATTTCTTCGAGCACATCCGCCGCTTGAAGTTGAACAGCAAAGGAGTTCAACGGCAGTTTGCTGGAACTTTGGCCCGCAAGACCAGCCACGACACCGCGTTCAATATAATACCCGGTTGAGATTTCCATGAAGCAAATATAAAGCACGTTCTGACGGATGTCAAATCAAACAGCCGCAAGCGATTTTCCGCGCCAATTCACATCAGGCCCGTTGTTTTGGCCGGCGAATATTGACGGTTCCTGAGCTGGCGCTCCATGACATCACGGTTTTCCGCTCACTTTTTGAAGTCGTACAATATTTTCAGCAACCGCGGATCGGACATCCTCCCAATAGGTCTCGCCCAACTTCCAGTTGACCGGGTTCTTGAACTGCCGGTGAAACATGGCCAGCGCGGCCTCGGCTTGACCGGTGTCGCGCCCCATTGCCCGGACCTCGTGGATGAGCCGTTTCAGGATGACGGCGTACTCCATGTCTTCGATCCCGTCCCGGACCAGCGCCAGGCGCAAACTGGGCACGACGCGCAGGTCTCTTTCCGTCAGGTCCTTGCCCAAAGGGTTGGGCGGATAAAAGTAACACAAAGCGCCGTTGCCCCATGGTGTGAAAGGATTTTTCCAGGGGTTGTCCAGTTGCAGCTCGGCGGCTTGCGGCAACGTCCACCACTGGAGGATGGACCACACGAACAGTCCCTGTCCTCCAAAGGCCCAGGTTTTGGGCGCCCAGAGCCGATGGTTGAGACCCGGCGCATCGATCCATTGATGGCTGCTGTTGGTCCAGTAAAACCACACCTCCTTGCCCGGCGGCAATTGGGCGATCGCCTTGGGAGAAACACAACTGTCGCTGTCGTTGTTCACGGGCACAAAGATATCAAGGTCGTCTCGCAAGAGGGGGTACATGGGGTAATTGTAAAAGGCAGCCAGCATCTTGATGTCTTTCGCATGCGGCAGTTTCCGAAAGGCGCCAATCCATGCGCGAAGTCCAGATGCCCCCTCCGGCCTGGGCTCATCAATCGCCATAAAGCAATGTTTCAGCCATCCTGCCTTGGCCAGGTGCGCAGCCAACGGTTCATAAAAGGCGGCGACGGTCCGGGCGCTCTCCGGCGTTTCCTTGATCATGCCGGGGCCGGCCACTTTTTCGATCCGGAAACTGTTGAGTTTCAATTCATCCCAGCCCCACGGAAATTCGCGTTCCCAAAGGGCAATTTGTTGCTCGGCGGGACCGCCTTGCGCGCGGATCGTTGAATCCCAAGCCCCGCCCAACAACGGATTTTCCGGATTCAACCGGCAACGCGCCATTTGGGTGATGTACGTCCGGGTGACCGCGGCCTTGTCTTCAGATGTTTCCACTTGATGAAATGGAAAAAGATGTTCGTTGTCGTATTGCGCGCATTGCAACGAGCTTCGGCAGGTCATCCGATCGGGCAGGGTGATGTCCCAAACGTTGAGTTCAACCGGCACGCGGATTTCCCCCGAAGTTGTCGCGAGAATCAAATCGCCGGTGTAAACGCCTGCAGACGCCGTCTTCGGAACGGCGACATCCACCCAAATCAGGATGTTGGGATCACCCGCTTTGTAATTTACCGGTGCAAACGGCGGCAGCGGATCGGGCAGGCGTCCGGTGAATTCCGAACGGGAAGGCTCCTTGCCATCCGCCCCGGTCAGGGAAGGCTGATGGATGGTCACGTAGCAGGCGCGGCGAATATCAAACTGTTCCGGGCCGAGCGTATGCTTGTTCCGGTTGCTCAGCGAAATACGCACTGCTTTCAGCGCGCCATCCTTTCTGGGTCGGAACACCACCTGGAACGCTTCCGATTCGTTGCGTCCGCACCAGAGGGTGATCTTTTTCCGTTGCGCCGCCGGCGGCGGAGTCCGTTCCAGCACTTTTCGGACCGAAGCGGCGTACCATAAGTCGGCGGCGTCCGAGGCATGAAGCGAATAGACAATCCCGTCGTCCACCCATCGGGGCTCGCCGATGCGTTTGACCGCCAAACGTCGCGACGGCAGCGCCTCTGCGCGGGCCGCCGGCGCCGAAGGCGTGACGCCTTCGGAAGGAGCGTAACCGATGCGGTAAAGTCTGCGGCCCGGTCGGTCTGCCTTGAGGACAAAACCCACCTGACACTCTCGCAGGGACACGTCATCCAGGGCGCCCACAAACCGTTCCATCGCCACCCGCATCTCGTCCTTGCCTTCTTCCCAGTCCGATTTATCACCCGTATGGAAGAAAAACTCCTGCTGACACCAACCCTCGGCCGGCTGATACGGATCGTAGTAGGTGCGGCGCGGCGAGATGCGGTTTCCAACCCGCTTGTTGAAGATATAAGGACCCGCCGTGACGTCCAATCCCTTGATCCAGTGGGAATAACGATACCAGGTGTTGATGTCGGTCGGAACACTCTGCGCGCAATGGTTCCGGTCCGAGCCGGCGTCAACCGTCATGCACCAACTGCCGTCGTGCGAGGTTTTTTGCAGCTTGAAGGCTTCATGCGTCACCCGCCATGCCACGGGTTTGCCGTCCTCCTGTTCTTCGAACCCGGAATTTTGCACCAGTTCCGGCCCGACGACGAGCCGATAGCCGGCGACGACATTCGGGGCGATCACCGCGCCGTGGTCGTCAACCTCATCCAGTTTCACGCTGTCATAGTCGAAATACTCCGCCTTGAACTTGAAATCGGAAACCTGGTTCAACCAGTCCGTGATGAGTTGCGGAGTCAAGTCCACCAGATAATCACCGGCGGCCGGCGCATCAATCTCGATGAGCGCCTGCAACGGATGAAAGGAATCGGGGCGTTCAGCGCCAAACAAGGCATTGGCAGGCATCCACAGAAGAAAAGCCAGAAAATGCGAACGCATCATCGCGGCGCCGGATTCCCATCCTGGGCGGTTGTTTTCATGGATTTTCTCTCGATCAACACGCTGATGACATCCTTTGCCTCATCAATCTTTTGCGGAAGCAGCGCATACAGTTTGGCCCGGGCCACGGGCAGCACCGTTTCAAATTCCTTGACGTGACCGACATAAGTTTTCTGACGAAGATCATACACATGCCGGCGTTCAGGGAGCGCGACCCGCACGCGATGCGCCTCCTGGTCGTGAATCCGGTAATCCTTGATGAAACCCAGATACTCATGATCGCCGTCTTTGAAAACGGTCGTTTCCGTGGCGGGTTCAACGATGCCCGTTGGGAGTGTCCGGGCGCACAGGTATTGCTCGCCTGCGCGCAGCACCCGGATGTGCGCCTCCGGCGGATCGATCAGCTTGTGGAGGGTTTCCCGCAATTCCAGTTCTTCGCCTTGGACTCGCAACTGGAAATAATTTTCCAAACCGAAATTCAGATAAACCGCCCGCCCTTTTCCATATTTGTTCATAATCAACAGCGGGACATTGCCTTCCGCGATGCCCAGCGCAACGCCCGTGGTGACGGACACGCCGCTTCCAATGGTCATATTGTTCAGCGACAGGTTCGACCAATCGTTTTCATATTCTCCCGACAGGGCGCCTCGCTTGTGTTTGGCCACATCATAACGTTCTTGTCGGATGCCGAATACATCGTCGAGCAGTCCCGTTTTCACGAGATTCCCATGTTCATTGCGGACGCCGATCCGGTAATCGGCGATCAAGAGACCGCCATCCTTGACAAACTGCCTGATTCTTGCCGTTTCCGTTTCGGTGAGCGATTCGCTGAACGGAAGGATCAAAACGCGGTACGCATCCAGGCCGCCTTTCTCGATCTGTTCTGTGGCAACCATGTTGAACTGATGCCCCATGTCGAGAACCGCGGTGATAAAACCGTTCATCGAAACCGCCGAATGCCCCAGGAGAGAAGGGCTGTCCCACTTCACAGAAAGGAGTCCGAGATTGTTCACATGGTTACCGCAACCGCTGTCCAGCGTGCTGGCATGCCAGCTCCTCTGTGAATAATGAATCGCAATCTTATCGGTGACGCGGATTGCGTTGAGAACGAGACGGTCAATTCCTCCTCGGATATCCCGAATCTCATCGCATGCCTGCGCGAAGCTTGCAGTGGGCGTCAGATCCGGATTGAGCGCCGAAAAGGGGTCCCCCTTGGCGCGGCCGGTGTACCACCACACGCTCTCAATGCCCCAGAAGAGCGCCTTCCACGGCATGAACCTGGCCACGGCTTCGCTGCGCTGTTCCGGATAACCCCCGACCCATATCCCGAGCATGGCCGACGGTTTTGCAAACGACCGCACGGCGTGCACGTTGAATGCCTTCGCCGGATAGGTCCAGTAGGGATACACGTTGAGCATGTCCAATGATGAAGCCAGTTGCCATAAATTGGCCCCGCAATAGCTGCTGAATTGCTCCAGTCCATCCGGCCCAACGAGCGCGTCCGGATCAACCTCCTTGATCTTATCGCGCGCAAACCGGTGCATTTGGGTGAAGGCATCGTCCATGAAAAGACGATAATCAAACCAAGACGCGGCGTTCTGTCCCGGTTCATTCATGGCATCCGTGATTTGCGCTTCATCCCAGGAGGCGTAAGAAACGCCCCATTCGGCATTCAACTTCCCGATGTCACGGTATGAATCCTGCAAGAACCGGCGAAAAGCCTTCAGCGCCGCAGGCGTCCTGGCAATCCTGCCCTCCGGGGAAACATCCACGTAATTCTCGTCGCCCAATGAGTACGCAACCGCGCTCCCGTGTTTGACGAATGCGCGCGCGCAATCGCTTGCTCGTCTTGCGACCTCCGCCTTGAACTCCTCATCAAAGAATTTTTTGGCCTCAATACGGTGAAGGTAAGCAGTGTACGGAATCCCAACAAGCCCGTGTTCATTCAAGAACCGCGCCGTGATTTCTTCCGTGCCGCAATTGGTGTAGCCGTTGACGCCCCATTTTTTTTCCTCCTCGAGCATATATCTGGAGAGGATGTCCCTGCCCAAGCCGGGGTCCCATGCCAGCAGGACAAACTCCCTGTCGCGGCCGCGCTTCTTGAACGCTTGCGAAGATAACGGCCGGGGGACGATCATCTCGCCAGGTTGAAGCGACTGCGCTTTTCGGCCGCTCACTTGGAACATCGTCCGGATCACGGTTTCCATGGATTTTTCGTACTCATCCAGGCTTTCGGTCGCCGGCGTCAGGCAATGATACGCGTCCCGTGAACCACCCGGATCATGAAGAAACGCGAGCCGTTCTTCGCGTCCGCCGACCTGTGCCGTCACTTCTTTTCGCGCGGCTGCATCGGCGTATGTCAAGAGCAGACCGCTCCCTTGGCGCGCGTTTTCAAGAATCTGCGTCTTCACGACCGGGCTGAACAAGGCCCATGGAACAGCCGCCACAACGAGCACGTCGTATTTCGCTTTCAATTTGCGGACGAGTCGTTCCTCCGTTTCCTCGTTCGTGGCGCCTGTCACCGAGATGCCGGCATCATGGGGAATGCCCAACTGGTTTACATCGCTCCAACCGATCAAAACCGTCTCATAATCCAGGTCCACGCGCTGGGCGATCTCGGCCACTTCCCTGGCCGCCGCGCGCGGGCAGACAAAAAGCGCCTTGAGCCTCCCGCCTTCCAGCGACACGTTCCACTTGCGGTGCGGCGTCACAACATCCTTGGAAACCTCAAAATAACCATCGCCCAGGTCCACGGCAAAACCGAAGGTCGCGATTGTCATAAAAAAAAACATCCCGACCGATGTTCCACAAAAATTTCTTTTCACGGTCGGCCTCCGAAAGGCATCCTCTGCGGCGAAATCCCTCGGACTCGTTTAGTTCGCCTGGATATTGAAATTATCATTGGTGATCGGCGCGTTGCGGCTCAAACTCTCGACGTGCCCGTCGCAAAACAGGACATTCATCCTGCTCTTGCCGGTATGCCGGCTGCCCAACGGGAAGTTGCTGTCCCAACACACCCAACCGCCGACGGGGCTTGCGCTGATGTCCGACCTCCAGGCATCGTACACCCAGATCACGTTTGCCGGTTTCCGGATGGAATCATATCGGTTCCGCTGGGTGTCGCTGTTCGACGGCGCTGAAAATCCGTCGGACACATCTTGCGAAGAATTCCACGCATTGATGCCGTACGAGGAGGCGATGTTCGTCCCGTCCCAGTAGGTCGTGTAATAAACCGGGTCGCCAGGCCAGATGTTCAGGTCCACAGTCTGAAGTCTTGCGGACGGGCAGATGAACATGGCCGGGGCGGGGGCGCACCCGCTGACATAGAGCCTCTGTTGCCACCAACCCTGAACATAGGTGGGTCCCTGCTGGATGAGCCATCCGTCGTTGTTGTCGCAATACAAAATGAGCGCCACGCCGATCTGGTGAAGGTTGTTGGCGCAAACAGTCCGTCGCCCGGACTCACGCGCGTTTTTCATCGCCGGCAACAGCAAAGCGGCAAGAATCGAGATGATGGCAATCACCACCAAAAGTTCGATCAGGGTGAACGCAACCCGAACATGATGGCCGTTTGTTTTCAAGGAGGATCGCCTTTCAGCATTCATGCGCGGTAACTACTCAGGTCATTCCCGCGAAAGCGGGTGCATGCGGTCGAAGACTCATCCAGTCCACCCGGACCGGGGCTGCACGATCGCTGGATTCCCGCTTTCGCGGGAATGACGGCGAGCAAACAGATAACCTGAGTAGTTACCATGCGCGTTCATCGGTTTGCGTTTATCCTGACGCCGTTTGGCGCGCCGATCAACCAGCGCAGTTCGAGCGGCCCTTGAGCGAGTTGTTCCTGGAGAATGCACCGCCCCCGATGCACATGCCGACGAGCCTGGCGTTCGGCCTCATCCTCGTTGCCCGATTCGATCGCCTTGAGAATGGCCAGGTGTTCCTCGCGCGTCCTTTGGGGGGCGCCGCTCTTGCCGGTCACGATCTTGCCCAGCACCCAATGCTGTTCCGCCAGATGAACAAGCACGGTATTATCCGAAATCTGAATCAAACGCTGATGGAACTCCCGATCCAGCCAGGCGGACTCCTCCTGTTTGCCGCTTGACGAAAGTTTGAACACGCGCTCCGCCAACTCCCCCAACTCCCGCAACTGCACGCGCGTGATCCGATCGCAACACAGACGCGCCGCCAATCCCTCCAACATCTCGCGCACATCGTGGCAATCCAACAATCGCTTGCCCCGCACATCCGCAACAACCGCCCCGCGATTATCCACCGTCTCCACAAGACCCAGTGACTTCATCTCGAACAACGCCTCCCGCACCAGCCCCCGCGAAACGCCGAACTGCCGGGCCAGCTTCAACTGAACCAGTTTCACGCCGGGCGCGTGTTCCCCGTTGAGGATCATCTGTTGAAGCCTGTTTCGAACCCGGTGGCGGGAGAGCAGCCCCCGCGGCCGAGGCGGGCAATGGGTTTCCGTCGCGGATCGAAATGCAAAAATGCGCTTCATGCTTGGCCGCCCAAATCATGCGAAATCAGGCGATTAAAGAATTGTAGGACAGTTCTTCAAATTGTCAAACATATAATCGCCGGCACTCGCGCTCGCGCTGTCTGTTCAGCGCCAATTCTTGAGCATGGCAAGCTTGCTCGCACCTGCCGTCAATCCCGTCCCGCCACGGCGGGAGGAATCCAGAGTTCGTGCGGGGTCGTATCAAGCGGACTGGATGTGTCTTCGACCGCCTGCACCCGCTCCCCGCTTTCGCGAGGACAAGCTTCGCGGGAATGACAAAAGCAGGCACGCCGTCTTCATGAATCAGCCCTGGTCTGGCCTTGATTGGCAGGCCTGACCATGCCAGGATTGCGCGCATGCTGTTTTCCAGAAAGGCACGCCAATGGACGCGCAGACGAATCCGACGCTGCATTTGACGCCACATTCGCGCATCGCGATTGTCGGCGGCGGGCCCGCAGGCAGTTTCTTCGCGCTATCGGCGTTCCAAGTCAGCGCGCAACTTGGCCTGCCTCTCGACATCACCATCTTCGAGCGCCGCGACTTGCGCGCGGCCGGTCCTGCGGGCTGCAATATGTGCGCGGGGATTCTTTCGTCGCGCGTCGTGGAAGGATTGACCGCGTTGGGACTCGCGCTTCCACCGGAAATCGTGATGGGACAGGTGCGCGTGTACAAACTGCACTGGGGCGCGAACTCAATTGCGATCCTTCCGCCCGACCCGACACAGCAGGTCTTTACAGTCTATCGCGGGGGCGGTCCACGCATGAGCCCTTACGCGCCGACGACTGGCTTTGATGCGTTTCTGCTGGATCAGGCGCGCGCGCGCGGCGCGCGCATCGTCCGTGAACGCGTTGAAGAAATCTCGCTCAATGCGTCGCCGCGCGTTTATACGTCCACACGCGAAGAGTCATTCGATCTGGTCGTGCTGGCGACTGGCGTGAACGCAATGCCGCCCATCATCCACAATCACAACTACACGCTGCCGGCAACGGAAGTGATGGCGCAAGACGAACTTCTCATCGAAAGCGAGGCGAACCGCGCCCAGATGGACGGCGCCGTTCACATCTACTTCGACGATCCGTCCGGGCTGATTTTTGGCGCGCTCATCCCCAAGCGGCATTTCGCCACCGTTTCGCTCCTGGGACGGCGCTTGGCGCGTGACAACATCCGGCAATTTCTTGCAGTGCCCCAAGTGACCCGTGTCGTCGGCGACGAACCTGAAAGAATGTGCAGTTGCCGCCCGCGCGTCGCCGTGGCGTCTGCGCGCGGCTTTTGCGCAGACCGCTTTGTCGCGGTCGGCGATTCTTGTGTCACCCGACTTTACAAGGACGGCATCGGTTCCGCACTCGTCACCGCCCGCGCGGCGGCCGAGGCCGCGTTGCAGCACGGCATCAGCCGCGCAACGTTTGCTGCGCATTACGCGCCCGTGTGCCATGCCATTGTGCGCGACAATCGGTTTGGACGCGCCGTGTTCGCCCTGATTGCGCGCTCAAAACGCAACGACTTTTTCATGCGCGCGTTGGCGCGCGCCCTGAACGCCGAATCCAGCGAAGAACCTTCCGCGCGCGTGGTGAGTCGGGTCTTGTGGTCGTTGTTCACCGGTGATACGGATTACGCGGCAATCCTCCGCATGATGTTCGCACCAAGATGCCTGGCGCGTTTCAGTCGCGCGATGATACAGGAGTTGCTTCCGACCAATGAACGAACCCTCTGAAACCCTCGGACCCCTTGGCGATGGCGCGCGCGTCGTCGTGGTCGGCGGCGGACCGGGCGGGGTGGGCGTTGCGCTCGCGTTGGACAATCTCGCGCGCCAAATGGGGCGGAGACTTGGCATCACCTTGTACGAAGGCAAGGTCTTTGCGGGCGAACGGCATTTCAACCAGTGCGTCGGCGTGCTCTCGCCGCCGATTGAAACGATTCTCGAAAAGTCGCTCGGCGTGCCGTTTCCGCGTCAGTTGATCCAGCGCGAGATCACGGGCTACGTCCTGCACGCGGATCGGCGCTCGCTCATCCTCGAGTCTGACGACCCACCCGGCTACTCGGTGCGGCGCGTCCATTTCGACGCCTATATGGTCGGGCAGGCGCGCGCGCGCGGCATCAAGGTCATCACGAGCCGCGTGACGGACCTGGAATTTCACGCCAACCGCGTGATCGTTTTCAGCGAGAGCGGAATTTCGGAAGCCGACGTCGTGGTCGGCGCGTTCGGAGCCGACGCCGGGACCACAGCGGCGTTCGAGGAGGCAACTGCTTATCAAGCCCCGCGCTTTTTACGCGCGCTGGTCACCAAGTTGCATCCGCGCCCGGAATTCATGCACGACTTCGGCAATCACATCCACGCCTTCCTGCTTTCCCTCCCGCGCATCGAATTTGGCGGCATCACTCCCAAGGGCGACCATCTCACGCTGAACATTGCAGGCGCGCATGTGGACGCGGCGACGATGCAGCGTTTTCTCCATTGCCAGGCGGTGCAGACCGTCCTGCCGTGTCTGAACGAGCCGCAGCGCGACAACGACCTCGTGTTTTTCAAAGGCCGCTTCCCCACGACTCAAGCGCGCGCATTCTACGGCGACCGCTACGTTCTCGTCGGCGATGCGGCGGGATTGGTGCGCCCCTTCAAGGGAAAAGGCGTGAATTCCGCGCTGCTGAGCGGAACATGGGCGGCGCAGACGATGATGACGGCGGGCATCTCCGCGCGCGCATTTCGCGAATACCACCGCGCCTGCCGCGAAATCACCGACGATTTGCTCTACGGCAAGGTGATGCGCGCGCTCGCGATTGGCTTGAGCAAGAGCCGCTTGTTCGACACGATCATTCTGTTGGCAGAACAGGACGCGCGCCTGCGCCGCGCCTTGTTCGGCGCGGTCTCCGCGCATCGCACGTATCGCGCCATCGTCCACGAGTTGCTCGACGCGCGCTGGTTCGTGCGGATGGCGCTGCACGTTGCCACGCTCGGCAAGCCTGTTGGACCTCGTGATCCAGGCAGCCGGACCCCTCCTGCCTGCCCCTCGACGAAAACTTGAACACACGTTCTTAAACCATGACCAAACGCATTGTGGTGGGAATCTCCGGTTCGAGCGCGCCGATTTACGGCATCCGCCTGCTTGAATCACTCGTGAAAATGCCGTCTGTGGAAACGCATCTCGTCCTGAGCGAGGCCGCTGAACTCACCCTCCGGCTGGAGATGCCCGGCTGGACCCGCCCCCGGGTGGAGAAGCTGGCCGATCACGTCTATTCGCCTTCTGATCTTGCAGCGTCCATCTCCTCCGGTTCCTTTCTCACCCATGGGATGGTCGTCATTCCGTGCAGCATGAAAACGCTGGCGAACATTGCGCACTCGACCGGCGGCGATCTGTTGTGCCGGGCCGCCGATGTGACGCTCAAGGAACGACGTCTGCTGATCCTGGCGCCGCGCGAGACCCCGTTTCATCTCGGTCATTTGCGCAACATGACGGCGGTGGCGGAAATGGGCGGCGTGATTCTCCCGCCGATCCCCGCGTTTTATCATCAGCCGAAAACCGTGGACGATCTCATCCATCACACCATCGGAAAGATTCTCGACATGCTGCGCATCGAGCACCGTCTCTTTCGGCGCTGGTCAACGCCCTCCCAGGCGGGACCTGCCCGTGGCGGTGGAGGTTAGCCCGCATATTTCACACTCCCGT
>JACQHZ010000128.1 GCA_016198745.1 Verrucomicrobiota bacterium | reverse complement strand
GGGGACGATGGATGTGCCGTCCTTCGTAACGGCTTAGGTTGTCAGAGCCTGCCCCCGCGAAAGCGAGGGGTTCACGGTTCAACGGTTCAAAGGTTGGAAGAGAAAATGCCCGACCCGCTTGCTGCGCGGGCAGGTCCTCATGCTTTGCCCTGCCTGCTGGTGGGCGGCCAGGCAACCGCTGAACCCTGAACCCTTGAACCGTGAACCTGAATACCGTGTTCCAATACTCCATTGTTCCACCCATTCGCCTGGCTCGTGAATCGTTCATGGTGAGATACTGATTAAGGGAAAATCACCTTGCCTGCCACCCTCTTGAGGTGGGGGAGGGTGATTACTAATCACTGGTCACTGATTACCGATCACCGGCTCCAGCATTCTTCATTCTGCAATTTTCATTCGTTTCATGGTTGAACGCCGTGGCGGGATGAGAAATCCGGGATAATCATTTTGAAAAAGAATTATTTCTCATGCAAACATCCCTGCTCTCCAAACCGGGGGACTTTATCAACCGATTTGGAGCCGTTTTCCTCAAAACATTTTCTCGCCCTCGGCGAGATGGCTGCGGCAAACCTTCTCGTCCAACTCAACCCCCAGCCCCGGCGCGTCCGTCAACGGCAGGTGGCCGTCCTTGAACAACGGCGCGTCGCCTGTCTGCCCATCCCCAGGCAGGCGCTTCACGTACTCGCCGATCCACGGCGTCTCGATGAAATGATATTCGAGTCCAAGGAAATTCCGGCTCGCAGCGGCGGCGTGCGCCGCCGCAATCGTCGCCAGCGCGCCGCCGTTGCCGTGCATGGCCAGAGGCAGGTGATTCAATTCCGCAAAGTCCGCGATCCGCCGCATCTCGTGCATGCCGCCGCAAAAAAGGATGTCGGGATGCAGGATGTCGCACGCCTTGTGATCTACAAAAAGTCGGAACTGTTCCGCAACAAACATTTCGCCGACGCAAATCGGGATCGGGCTTTTTGCCCGGACCTCGGCGCACGAATCGGGGTTGATGATCGGCGTCGGGTCTTCAAGCCAGAGCAGGTTCAACGGCGCAAGCGCGTTGGCAACGCGGATCGCGTCGGGAACGTTGTATTGCATGTGGCAATCCACGCATAGCTCGAAGTCCGGTCCGACCGTCTTGCGCACCATGCCCAGCCGCTCGACGATCTTGTTGACCTGCTTGAGCGAGAGCGAACGATTCCAGACGTCCAGCACGCAGTCCGAGGCCATGAAATCAATGTCGAATTTCATTTGTGTGAACCCCGCTTCGGCGGCCTCGGAGGCCATCTTGCGCCAGGCGGCCAGTTTCGTTACATCAGCCGGCGAGCTGCGGTCCAGATAAACACGGATTTTGTCGCGGAACTTCCCGCCGAGCAGGTTGTACACGGGCGTCTTGAGCGCCTTGCCGATGAGATCGCACAACGCCATCTCCACGCCGCTCACCGCCCAGACGACCGTCCCCCAGGGCGTGGCCGTGGGAGAGGACGTGGGGCACGCGATGATCCCGCCGGGCATCACCCCGTGTTTCGCCTCGACGTGGTGGGGCGGCAGGGTGGCATAGAGCATCTCGGAAACGATGGCGTTGGCCGCAAATGGATCGCGTCCCCGGAAGTATTCGCGGATGTACGCAATGGCCTGACGCATGCCCATAAAATCGTCCACCTCCCCCAACCCGTGGATTCCCGCGTCGGTATCCACGCGCACAATGACCTTGGCAATTTTCCCGCCGGTTTCGCCTCCCACGCCATGGCAGCGCGGCCCCCACAAACGCATCATTCGGACATCGGTGATTTTCATTCTTCCAGATTATTTTTTCGCATCAGCCCACGTGCAGTCCTCGAAAAGAATCCGCCCCCCGATCACCCCCTGGCATTGCCCTGTGAAGTCACGGGTCTCGCCTATCCACAACAAGAAGGTGAATTTGTGCTCGGTCTTGCCGCTGTATTGGGTCGTACCTATGATGACCGGAGCTTTTTTGCCAACAACCGCATCCGCCGCGATGCTGTCGTTATTGACAACAATGCTGCCCTCACCGCGATAAGAGCACAGGCAATCGATGCGCCAGGCGGTGCCGGGCACCTTCAAGGCGACGCCAAAATCCCTGCTGCCTGAGCCGCTGTAAAAACCTGTGATTTCGCCCTGGATGGTAAACTTGCGCTCCTTGTACTTCTGATTGGCCACGTTGGCGTCCTTCACATAGTCCGCATAAAGATCTTCAACCTTCACAACGGCGTTGGCAGCGACTGGTTTCACATCGGGTTCGGGCGGTTCAACTTTTGCAGGTTGATCCGGTTTCTTCGCAGGATCAGGCGTCGCAACCAGAAAAGGATATTTGGCAACGAGGCGGTCCATGTCGGCCTTGAAGGCCAGAGCCTTGGGGATGTCTCCTTCACGGGTATGTTTTTTTTTGAGGCTGTCCGCGCCCTGGTAATAACGGCAGGCCACATGTTCCTTCGTGGACTTCAACAGGCTCAGGCACTGGGCTTGCAGTTGCCGTAGATCCGGCGGGCCGCTGGCCACGTTTATTTCCAATAGGGTTTTCTCCTTGGTGAAACGGTCCTGTTCTGCTTTGACCAGCAGGAGATTATCCAGATCGGCCTTTTCCTGGAACGACCTGGCCAGCCCCGACAACGCCTTTGCATAATCGGCGAATAACTTCTGGTGATGAACCGCTATTTCCGTTTCGCACTGCTGGTCAATCGGCGGCGGATTCGGGGGCGGCGTTTTCTCAGCCGCGACTGCTTGACCACCGGCGGCCATCAGCCACACGACGGCCAAGCAACTCAATTGAAGAATGGTCGAAAAAAATTGGCCTGTCAAAAAAGTTCTCATGATTGGCGGTGTTTCTGGATGGAAGAAAGCGGCGGAAAAATCGCCGGTTGTGGAATACCCAATCATTAAGGCGGTTTTCATATAGCATCGCAGTTTTGGGACTGCAATCAAGAATCATACCCCAGGAGATGCGTCCTGAGCGTGGGGAAATGGCGGGATTTGGATTGGTAATTTCCGCCCGGATTTCCATACTCCCATCCTTATGGCTTGTCCCTGCAAGGCTTGGGGTCATCCTGCCCTCCAAAATGAGGAGATGCAGGAACGACAGTCCATGCGCCAACAGACCGTCCTGACCTCCGTCTGTTTGGCCTCGCTTGCAGCGGCATGGGTGGGCGGCGTTTCCCGGCCCGGTTTTTCGGGCGAAACACAAGCCGTGTTTTACGGCATCGCGTATTTGGCCGGCGGATTTTATCCCACCATGGGCGTGTGGAACGATTTGCGGTCCTTGCGGTTCAACGTAAATTTTTTGATGGTCGCAGCGGCGCTGGGCGCCGCAGCGATTGGACAAGCGGTGGAAGGCGCGGTCTTGATGTTTCTGTTTTCGTTGAGCGGCGCCCTGGAGTCTTTTGCCAACGGACGCACCCGACGGGCGATTCGTTCGCTGATGGCTCTCAGCCCATCGGCGGCCACGGTCTTGCGCGATGACCTGGAAACAACCGTGCCCGTTGCCAGCCTGAAGGTGGATGATGTGCTGATCGTGCGGCCGGGGAATGCCTTCGCCGCCGACGGCGTGATCCTGGAGGGAAACACGTCGGTGGACGAAAGCTCGCTGACCGGCGAGGCGATGCCGGTGGATCGGGGACCCGGCAACCGGGTCATGGCCGGAACGGTCAACCGTTTTGGCGCGGTCAAGTTCAGAATGGACCGGCCGGTGACGGATACCACCCTCGCAAAAATCTTCCGGATCGTCGAGGAGGCGCAGCAGAAGAAGGCGCCCACGCACCGGTTGATTGAGAAATACGGCGGTCCCTACACCTGGCTGATTCTTGCCGCCACGCTGTTGACGTTTCTTTGGGAACTGCATTGGAAACACGAGCCATGGCGCGACAGTCTTTATCGAAGCATGACGCTGATGGTGGTTGCGTCGCCGTGCGCGCTGGTGCTTTCCATCCCATCGGCGGTGCTGGCGGCCATCGCCGCCGGCGCATGGCGCGGCATCCTTTTCAAGGGCGGCCGCGCCATGGAAATCATTGGACAGGCGCGAGCGGTCGCCTTCGACAAGACCGGCACGCTCACCGAAGGCAAACCGCATCTTTCCGATACGCGCTTCGCAGCGGGAGTTCTTCCCGAAGAGGTCATGGCAGATGTCGCTTCCGTCGAACAAAATTCCGAGCACCCGCTGGCCGAGGTGCTGGTTGGTGAGGCGCGATCACGCGGCATCGCCTTTGTTCGCGCCGCGGAAAGCCGGGTCATGCCGGGAATGGGAGTGGAAGGCATGGTGAACGGCAAACATCTGCGCGTCGGCGCCGAAGCCTTTGTCTGCGGCCCCGACGGCATGGATGCCTGGGTCCGCGACGCGCTCGACGAATTTCACGCGCGCGGCCTCACCTGCCTGGTGGCTGCCGGAGAAAAACCGTTGGCGGTGTTCGGCGTCGCCGACCAATTGCGGCCGGGGTCCCTTCAAGCGATTCGAGAACTCAACCGGCTCGGCATCAAACCGGTGATGCTGACCGGAGATCACGCCGCCTCGGCCGCGGAATTCGCAAGACAACTGGGCATCGTGGAGTTTCGCGCCAGCCTTTTGCCTCATCAAAAGGTGGAAGCGGTGCGCGAACTGGAGCAACAATTCAAGACCGTTGCCATGGTGGGGGACGGCAT
>JACQHZ010000004.1 GCA_016198745.1 Verrucomicrobiota bacterium | reverse complement strand
GGCCGCCGCCAGCGCCGCCCGCACCCCGTCGTTGGCCGCTCGCGCGGTGAGGATTTCCCTCAAACCGATCATCTCGGTGATTTCCTCGATGACGGCTCTGCCGCCCGCATCCGTCAGCCGGTCAAAAAACGCGCCGACCACCGGGTTGCCCGCCAACCCCGACGTCGCATCCGAACCGCCGCATTTGCAGGCAACCGTCAGATCCGAGAGACTCATCGGCGCGCGTTGCGCTTCGGCGCGAATCTGCCGGCGCAGGCGCGCGACGATGGCCTTGCCCTTCTTGATGCTGCGCACAGTGCCGCCCGCTTCTTGAACGAAGAAGCTTTCAGCGGGACGGCCGGATTTTCGGACGACCTCCGCGATCATGCCGGGTTGCGTGTATTCGCAACCCAGCCCGACCGCCAGCACCGCGCCGACATTCGGATGACGCGCCAACGCGAGCATCAATCGCACGGCGAATTGATTGTCAAAGCAACCCGGAAAACCGATCACCTGAACATTCTCTTCGTCTTGCGCGACGGCTTGGGCGACAAACTGCGCGCATTCCACCGTGTAAATCACCAGCACCAAATTGCGGATGCCCTTGCGTCCGTCCGGGCGCATATAGCCCAGCCAGCCTGGATTCGGTTCACTCATATTTTGTATCCGTAGGCGCGCCTGTTTCGCAATCCAGTGTGTTTGAGCGTTTGTCGAAGTCGCTCGCGCAATTGTGCAGGTGCACCCACTCGCCGCGCCGAAGGTTCCGCGTAGCGTGTCCGATGCGAACGCCATACTTGAGGATGCCCTCGCCCGCTTTGATCCTCGCGAGAGCGACTTTGTGGCCGAGTTTGATGCCGCCGCGCAACTGCAGCGTTGCCGTTGTGCCCCCGCCCACCACCTGGATCAACTCCGCCCCCGCATTTTCGAGAACCGTGGCGACGTTGTCATGCAGGTTGACCTGAAAACATTTTTTCATGAATACACGAAGCGCAAGGAACGGCGCTGCAAATTTACTCCGCATTGCGCTCACGCAGATACCACCGATACAGCGCGCAGACATCGTCGCTGCCGTGGTTGGTTGCAGCACCGTCGTAGATTTTCCGTGCGGCCTTCGCCAGCGGCGCGCGTTGCGCGACTTTTTCGGCGAGCGCAATTCCCAACCGCATGTCCTTGCTCGCCAGGGACAGGACGAAGTCCGCATTCCAATCGCGGCGGAGAATCTTGGGACCCTTGACGTCGGCCATCCCGCTGCGGCCGCCGCTATTGCGGATGACCTCGAAGAGTTGTTGCGGCGCCAATCCGTAACGCTTGCCGATGGCCATGGCTTCACAGAATCCGGCGAGATTCACGAATCCGGCCAGGTTATTGCAAAGTTTGGCGCACGCACCCGCGCCATTCGTTCCGAGGCGCAGATGCTTCCGTCCCATCGCCTCGAACAAAGGAATGGCCCGTTCGTAGGCCGCGCGTGAGCCGCCTACGAGAAAGAACAACTTGCCGTCCTCTGCCTGCGGCCGGCTGCCGGTCACGGGGGCATCAAGAAACATGATCTTTTTCTCCGCAAACGCGGCGGCGAGTTTCTGACTCAGACCCGGTTGCACCGTGCTGGAATCAATCACCAGCAAGCCGGCCTTGCCGTTCGCGCGGAGGCCGCCTTTTCCGAACACGACCTGTTTCACCGCCGCGTCGTCCGCCAGCATCAACAACACCGCGTCCGTGCGCGCGGCGACATCCGCAGGCGATGCGGCAACCGCCGCTCCGGCATCCGCCGCCGTCCGGCATTTTTCGCGAGTGCGATTGTGGACCGTGACCTTGAAACCCGCCTTGAGGAGGTTCAACGCCATCGGCGCACCCATTCGTCCCATGCCAATGACACCAACTTGCTTGATCAGGTTGCCTTTCACACATCTCCTTTTCATCGGGTTGAACCGCACATCTCCGACGCCTTCTTCAGGGATTCCGCCAGTTGCATTCGGAGGCATCCCATTTCGTTGGCGCAAATGAGGATTTGCACGCCGGCCTCGACCGCCGCCCGGATCAGGGCGGGATGTCCCGTGGCAGTCGCGGCGATTTTGCCGGCCTTGCGGATCGCGCGAATGGCCCCGCCGTACAGGGCGATCATTTCCGACACCAGCTTTTGGCCGGGGCGATCCAACCGGGTGAGAATGATCGGTGAATGGCATCGCGGACGCGATGACGGGAAACCAGCCTGGATTTCCGGCACGCGGGAGCGCCCGCTGAGCGCCTTCGTTTCAATGGTTGATTTGCTGACATGGCATGATTTGAAAGTGTCAACAGTTTTGCATCATTGCCGGCACAATCAAGCCTTTTCCAAAAAAACCGGCCATAGGATGGCAAGACGAATGCGGGGTTTGAAAAACTTCTTGATATCGCCTGATTCACAGCGTGCCTGTGTCAGCGTCAATCCCCGTTTCTTCGAGCCGTTTCCAAACCTTCCACAGCAAAGGGGCGTCGCCAAACAGCGCGCGATCCGGGGCGTTCTCAAAAAACAACCCCCGCCAATTCCCGCAACCGTCCCCATGCGATCAACAAGCCATCTGAAATGCAACTTGAATGTGACATCCGGATTTTATGATGCTATTGGAGACCTGACGGATCACCTCCATGCCAACGCGGGTCAAACCAAGCAACATCCATCACAATCTTCATCGTCAGTTCCAAGCCCCATGGGACTGAACTTTTTTGGAGCAGGAATATGAATCGCGATCCCGCAAGCCAGATCACGCACGACGCAGCCAATCCCCGTTTCAATTACTACGGAAGATGGCGCCTCGGTCGTGCGGCCATCTCCATCAACAGCGGTTCCCTGGTGGAATTCGAGAACGTTTATTCGGCCTACCTGACCACCGTGAGAACAACTTATCCATCCGCTGGCATCTTTGCGATCTGTCCCCATCACAAAACCAACTACGCAACGGCCATTGGAAATGCGGTGGCCGCACTGAACGACAAAAATATCCGGTTCATGGACTACTCGTCCGGTGTCATCACTTCCGATGAGACTTGCGATGGCTGCCACCTTAATCCCGGCGGCGCGGTGGCACTGGCTGTCCGACTTGGCAAAGACATCGGACCGGTTGCCGGTCAATCCATTCTGTTATGAAGATTGAACCGCTGCGCAGGGCGACCGCATCCGCCTTCCGTTGTGAAACCCTGCGCGAATTGACGGTTGCGGCAATTGCGCTCAAGCGGCAACAATTGCGTTACGGGAAGCCGCCCGCCGCCCTTTCCGCTCTGGTTCCGGAATTTCTTTCCAATCTTCCCTGCGATTACATGGATGGCAAGCCTTTGCGTTACCGGTTGAACAGGGACGGGAGTTTCCGGCTTTATTCGGTGGGCGAGGATGGGCGCGACGATGGCGGCGATCCGAATCCTCCTGTCAAAGAAAAATATCCAAATTTGTGGAACGGTCACGATGTGGTCTGGCCCACGCCCCAACCCCGGAAGAAGTCGCCGCTGCCGAAGCGGCCTCCAGTAAATAACTGATTTGGAGCCTTCGCAAATTTCGGCTCGCCGGTGCAAATCACTGATGCCTTTACGCAAGAGACCCCCGGAAAAACAGGCCATTTTTGATGACCACTTGCGAAAGTCAGGTTAAGCGCCGATTCAGTTGACGAGACCGCATGTTGCGAAAGACATGAGCAAAAAAAACAAATGCCTACGCGCGCGGATCGCGGATCGAAGGCGCGTTGCTGCGGAACGCGATCATGGACCGACGGGATCTGCTGACAAGATCGTTTCCCATTGCCGGCGCGTGCGTTTGGCGCCTTTCTTGCCGGTGATCTTTTCGAGGGCGTCATCCGCCCCTGAGGCAAATTCTTTTTCGTCAAGAAGCGGCAAGATGTGCGGAATCGCCGCCTTCGATCTTGAGGCGGCCAGCGCGTGAAGAACGGACCGCATTGCGCTGGAATCCTTTTCCGTTTTAAGCGATTCGATCAGCGCGGACTCGATCCGCGCGTCCGGATACGTCTTGGCCTCCTTGTCGAGAAACGTCGTTCGAAGATAGTCGGCGGCCTTTCTTCGCACAATCGCGTCGGGGTCCTTCTGCATGCGGTCAATGAGCGTTTCAATCGCTCGCGGTGAATCGCGATGCCCCGGTCGCGCGATCAATTGCAGGGCCGTCGCACGCGCGGTTGGCGTCGTCTCCGTCGTTGCTTTCGCAATGAGGTCTTCAAGCGACTCGCTCCCGGAAGCATGTTCCGCGGCTGCGCGTCCGCTCGGCGCTCCGGTTTCCGTCGCTTTGGCTGATTGTTTTTTCTCGGTTTCATCAAAGAAAGCATGGCCGGTTTGGGGCAAGCCCGCTGTTGCCAGGATTTCGCGCATCTGCCGGATCATCGCAGGAGGGCGCTTGAGGATCATCTCTTTCAGCGCCTTTTCAGGAGTCGCTTCGGCGAGCAGGGCGAACAATGCGCGCCCGCCATCTTCAAGCAGCGAGGGGACGGCTTCAAGAGACTCCGCCAGACGCACATAAGGGGAATCCATGGGCGCTGGTTTGATCCTGAATTTCGTGAGAACACCGTCGTGGGGAACGGGGCGGGCGCAGTTGCCGAGATACCAACGGCCTTTCTTGGAAATGAGCGTGCTCAGGCTCTTGCCACCTTCCACAACAACATCCGGTGCGGCAGGAAATTTCTGGAGGTAAAAGAACTCCGGCGTTCGCGCCTCGCTGGCCCATGGGTTTTTCCAGTTCTCGAGGGTGAGAAAAATGTACTTCGGCCACGCGAATCGAAGCGGTTTGTCCGACCGATTCTCCACCGTCATCCAATAACTCACGGTGCTTGCGCCGTCGCCGACGATCACAACGCCCGGCCCGCCGGTCATGGATGCCTGTTGATCGGTGATAGAAAGGACCGCTTCTGCGTTCTCAACGGCGGCAAAGAGTTCCTTCCCATGAACATTCGCAGGCGCGTGGGCAGATGCAATGCCTGACGCCGATGGCGATGGGCCGGCATCGCCGCTTTTCGACGATGCAACCTCGCTCAAGGCTGCGCTGCAACTGAGAAAAACCAGCCCCGTTCCAAGCCATCGGGAAATGATTGCGTGCAGCGAAAGGTTCACTCTCTGACTCCCATATGCGGGTGCTATACGCTTTTCGACCACAGTTTGAAAGTCCGTAATTACAGTGACGATCTTGGATTTCGAACACACGGCGCGCCCGCCGTCCGCACCGTTCGTTTTTTGCGCAAGCTTTTTGGGATTATTCACCGGGTTGCCTCGAAACTGACAAACGAAGGAAAAAAAGGGCGGCCAGCAGGGCGATCACGATCCAGATCACGCCCCAGACCACCGCCGGGAGGGGGAGGATGCGCGAGAGCTGGTAGGCGTCCGAGTTGGGGACGGTGCGCGAGATCAGATCCTCTTTGATGTCCACGATGGCGTAGAGCGCGCTGGTGAGGCCGAGGAACTTGAGCAGGAGGTCGTTGACCGCCATGGGCGCCAGCCAACCGATCAAGATGAGCGCCGCGCCGAAGAGCAATCCGAAGCCGAAGCCGAACGGGGTCCGCACGTAGGCCAGGGTGACTGCCAGGACCAAACCGCCGAGCAGCAGGCTCAACGCGCGGTCCCATCGCGTTCGGGCGGCCAGGAGCATGATGCTCCCGCCGAAAAACATGCTCCCGAGATAACCGGCCGAAAGCGTGACGACGCGCCATCCGCCGCGCAATTGGGCCACGCCTCCAAGGTCGGGGTCCAACTTGATCCGGTCGAGCGTCCCGCCGGTCAACACCGCGGCCAGGCCGTGGCTGCATTCGTGCAGCAGCACGGTGAACATCTTCACCGGGTAAAGAACGGGCGAGTTCCAGAAAACGACCGCGCCGGCGAACATGGCCAACAAGAGGCTGAGGCCCTTGAAATCGCAACCGATCGTGCGCTCCGGAAGCGAAGAAAGGATGGGAATTTTGAGCATGGTTCGGGGTTCACGGTGTCGGGGGAATCCCGCAACGGCGAGGTTCAGGGGTTTATCCCATCAAAGGGATCGCGTAACAATAACTTAACCGTGCGGAGAAATGTGGCACAGCCCCGAAAAACTTCGGGGACTCGCGCACCTCAATCAATCCAGTAATAGGGGGCATTTGTGGAGGACAAAATTTTCCCTTCCGATGAGTACTGGTAATAGAATCCCATCCCTGAGTAATGCCAGCCTTTATGTCTTCGAGGAACTTTCTCCTCGGGATAGAGGGAGGGTGGAATCCCAACCGTGACACACCGGCAATCCGTAACCGACCCGGGACCTGGCCACCTAAAGTCCCCGGATGGCTTAACGTGACCTTTCAGTATTTTCGCATCAACCCCAACCTCTTGTGCGGCCCGCAGGATGGCCGTGTTCACCAGGGCTTTGAAACCCATGCATTTTGGATCCACCGTGTAAGTGGCTTCGTTGCTTTCAAAGCGAACCTCCGAGATTGGGTCTTCGCGATCCCGAAACACACCGATGAGTTTGATCTTATAGACGCCCACAGCGTCAAAACGAGGAGTTCGTTTTTCCCGCCAGGCGTAAGCGGGAATTGGTCTATCGTCGGTGTAATCAATCCCGTTGGGTCCTAATGTCAAATCTCCCCCAGAGCATGCGCTGTCCTTTGGCGTGTTTTCCGTTTCTTCGACTGTGAGGTGATATTCCTCGCCATTCGGAACGAGGACCTGGCACGTCACGTTGAGAAGTGGGTCCCCCCAACGTCCCCAGCTTGCGAAATGCTCAGCGCCGTTGACTTGGAGCCGGATTGTCACCTGATAGTCAGCGAGAAAGAGAGGCAACCTGGCATCTTCAGGCGCCAGACGCTTGTAATGCGGTTCCAGCCTCACCTGGGCCGATGCTTTCACGGGAACGAATTCCGCCAAGGTCGCCAGTTTGAATCCGCCCAGGGCGCTTCGCACACTCCAATCCACGTTGAGACCCTTGTCATCCAACGCCTTGAGTAGATACGGAATAACCGTCTTGTTACCGGTCCGCCCCAAAGCCGCAGCCGCCGAGGACCGTCGGCCTGCGTCGCGATCCTGTAACAACATCGTTCCCAACACCTTGACGGTTTCCTTGGATTCCGTTCCAACCGTCCCCAGGGCAGCAATCGCATGAGGACTGATCCAATCGGAATCGGACTTGCCAAGCTCCAGTAATGCTGGGATCGCGTCGCGGGCTTCGCCGCCGCGGCGTTCCAAGGCCCCACACAACGCGCGGATGGTGTCGGCCGCCCCTGGACGAAAATGCGTCCTTAACTCCCGTGTTTCTCGACTCAACGCTGCCACCAACACGGGGATGGTTTCCTTGCCCAGCGGCTCCAGCTTGTACAGAGCCTGCGCCATCCGTTGGCGCGTGTCGTAATCCGTGGATCTGAATCCTTCGATGATGGCGGTCAGGTTTGTGGTTTGTAATTCGACCGCGTTCAGCTGCTGATCGGCCCCGAGACAGAAGAGATGCAGGAGGCAGATGAGTTCGCACCATGGTCGCACCGCCCTGACCACAGACGCGGCCTTGTCCCGGTCGCGCCTGATTTGCAACCACCATGCCACAATATCGAACATGGCCGATAGGGATTGTGATTCTTGGCGTTTCACAAAGGATGCACGACATTGGAGTTCTGCTCCGCCTACCTGTCTCCTTCGTCGCAAAAAGGAATTGTCATAAAAACCCGCACGCGCAACTTTTTGTCCGGTGTTTTTCCGGGATCAGGATTCCAGGTTTCGCGCGATGGAACCGTGCCAGACCTCGTGAAGCCGCGCGACGGGCGTGGCGAGGAGAGGTTTTCCGCCCGACGCGATCGAAAACGCGGCTTGCGGCGAGGTCACTTTCCCCAGAAACGCCAAGGGCGTCCCCACGGTTTGACAAAGTTTCTTGAAACAATCGGCGTCCGCAGGTTTCACGGAAATGATCACGCGCGAAGGCGCCTCGTTGAAGAGCAGATCGTCGAGCCGGACAGAGGACGGCGGCAACTCCACCCGCACGCCCCAAAGCCGTTCGCCCGAGATGCAGCATTCCGCCAACGCAACCGCCAGGCCGCCTTCGCTGCAATCGTGCGCGCTACGCACGATCCCCGCGCGAATCGCCGCGGACACAACATTCTGAACCCTTTTCTCGATCTCGAAATCGAAGGCCGGCAGGGGGCCGAGTTTCTTTCCTGTTCGCTGCAGCAGATACTGGCTGCCGCCAAGACACGATCCGAATTCGCCGACAAGAAAAATGAGGTCGCCTTCGTTCTTGAACCACTGCGTGGTGATGAAGCGCGCGTCCTCGATGAGTCCCACCATGCAGAGCGTCGGGGTCGGATCAATCGCGCCGTCCGGTGATTCGTTGTAAAGGCTCACGTTGCCGCCCGTGATGGGCGCGCCGAAATAGCGGCAGGCCTCCGCCATGCCTTCCACGCACTCGCGCAATTGCCAGAAGATTTCCGGTTTGTGCGGGTTTCCGAAATTCAAATTATCGGTGGCCGCCAACGGGTTGCCCCCGGAACACACGATGTTCCGGCAGGCCTCGGCCACCACCATCTGCGCACCCTGACGGGGATTGATTTTGCAGTGGACGGCGTTGCAATCGGTGGTGATCGCCAGATATTTGATGGAAGCGTTGCCGGCGAGGGACGGGGGGCGGACGGATGCGCCGTCGAGTTCATCGAGGAGCAGTCGCACCACGGCGGCGTCCGATCCCGGCAAGACGCAGGCGCCGGCGCGGACCTGATGGTCGTATTGGCGATAAACCCAGTTCTTGGAAGCGATGGTCGGGTTTTCCAACAGGGCAAGAAGCGGCAGCGCATAATCGTCCGGCTCACACAAAATCGTGCATCCAGCATCCAGCATCGCCGTTCCGCCGCTTGGGGCTTTCGCTTCCCTCACGTAAACCGGCGCCTCCTCCGCAAGCGGTTTGGCGGGGATTTCCGCGACGGTTTTTCCGCCTTGCCGCACGCGCATCAGGCCGTCGCCGGTCACCTGGCCGATCCGGGCGGCGTGCAGGTCCCATTTCTCAAAAATCCGTTCCACCTCGCGTTCATGCCCTTTTCGCGCGATGATCAGCATCCGTTCCTGGGATTCCGAGAGCATGATTTCGTAGGGCGTCATGCCGGTCTCCCGTTGCGGCACGAGGTCCAGTTCGATTTCAACTCCCGAATTGCCGCGGCTTGCAGTCTCGCAGGTGGAACAGGTTAACCCCGCCGCGCCCATGTCCTGGACGCCCACCACCGCCTCGGGATGCGCGAAAAGCTCCAGGCACGCCTCCAGGAGCAGCTTTTCCATGAACGGATCGCCGACCTGCACGGCGGGGCGATCCTCCTTGGATTCGTCCGTCAACTCGCGGGAAGCGAATGCGGCGCCGGCCAACCCGTCGCGCCCTGTGGCTGCCCCGACATAATAGACCGGATTGCCGGTTCCGGTGGCGCGTCCCTTTCGGATTTGATCGTGACGCAACACGCCGAGGCAGACCACGTTCACGAGCGGGTTGCCGTTGTAGCTTTCGTCAAAATAAATCTCGCCGCCGACCGTCGGCAGGCCGATGCAGTTGCCGTAGTGCGCAATCCCCGCCACCACGCCCGCAAGCAACCGGCGATTCCGCGCGATTTGCAGTCCTGATCGCTGGGGAGCGGGCGCTGAGGACTGAGGGTTGTGTACCGCGGACTGTGAATCGGCAATCGGACCGAACCGAAGCGAATCCATGCAGAGCACGGGACGCGCGCCCATGGTGAAGATGTCGCGGATGATCCCCCCCACCCCCGTGGCGGCCCCCTGAAACGGCTCGACGGCGCTGGGATGATTATGGCTCTCGATTTTGAAGGCGATCGCCCAACCGTCGCCGATGTCGAGCACGCCCG
>JACQHZ010000136.1 GCA_016198745.1 Verrucomicrobiota bacterium | reverse complement strand
TGTTGTAGCTGCGCTTCTATGAAGCGCATCCCTCCCACGGCGCTTCGCAGAAGCGCCGCTACATCGTTGGTTGCGGCTACGCCGCGCTGTGAAGCCCGCCTGGCGAAAATGCCGATCTAAGGTAAGCGCCTGTTCGATTCTTTCCCGGTGCATGACGCCGAAGGAATAGCAGTCAATCAAGTCCCACGTTTTGTCAGGACGTTTGCGCCAAAAACGCTCCGCCTTGCCGTAAAGTTCCTCATCAAACTCGCGTACTTCGACGGCACGCGATCCCACGAACTTTTCATGCCACAAGCGCGCGTCCAACGGCGAAATTCGTTTTGTAATCAACGAAATCGTTTCCAACACCACAAAGCGCGTCGTGACCAGACGACTGGCGCGAGACAGAAAGGCCAAGGCCGGTTCATGTCGCTCATTTTCCGCCGCTGAGACGGCGAAAAAACCACTGGTGTCGGCGAAGACAGTGCCGTTCACGGCGCCTCTACCCCGTAAAGGTAGTCATCCACGCGTGTGACGTCTGTCCGCGCTCCGCCCCGGAGACAGCCCACGAATGGAAAGCGGGCTTTGAGCTTGGAGGAACTTCCATTTTTCAATTGATCTGGGCGCGTAGCGGATGGAGCGGGGTGGATTGCAGCGCGGATGAGTTCTCGCGTCACTTGGGCCATGCTGACGCCGCGCGCCCTGGCTTGGGACTTCAGCCAGTGCGCATCCTCCAGGTTCAGGCAGATTTGGGTTCGGATCATGGTTACATCTTACATCAACCTCCCGCCGCAATCCAGAAAAATTCCGAGGGGGCGTGGCGGAAAATACGGACATGCAAACCCATCCCCCCCTGCTTGGTCCCGACCGCTTCCCGCCAACGACATCTCCCGCCTGTCGCCCGATTTGTTGCGGAAGGGGCGCGTGGACGAGCAGATCAACCGCTTCCGCAACTGGGCCGGAAGGCCGGCGCGCCATACCAGGGTTTCGCGCGCGCCGTCAGCGTCGCGACGTGAGCGACCACAGACCGCAATACTGCGTTCCGCCCACCCCATCGCGCGCGGCGTCGCCCACAACGGCGGTGATCTCGCCGGCCTGGATCATCTGGCAATGAAACGGCGGTTTCGCGGGCATGGGGAAATGTTGCCTCACGCCAGTCGCTGCTTCCAGTAGCCGGGGTGCCGTTTCATGTGCATGACGGCCACGATCCAGACGTGATCCGATTTGTCCAGGTAGATGAGTGCATACGGGAAGTTGCCGCTAAAATGACGGCGGGCGGGCGGATCGAATTTCCGGAAGCGGCGCGGGTCGGCGCACACCTCACGGATCAACCGTTCGATCTCGTGGTAAAACCTTGCACCCAATTCGGGATTGATTTCGGCATAGTAACGGCCGGCCTCATCAAACTCATCGAGGGCCGCCGGGTGAAATCGCTCATTCACAAACCGACCGTTTTGCGAATTCGGGCCAGACCTTCTTCGACGGGCACCCCTTGAACCGCGCTGTTTTCGATTTCGGCAATCCGCCCCTTGATTTCCGCTTTCCAAGCGGCATCCACGCCCGGCTCAATTCCGCCGTGTCGGGCCAGCATGATGCGATCCACCAGTTCGGCCACAACATCCGGCGGGAGTTGGGAGGTTTGTTCGACGATTTCATCCAAAGTGATTGGCATGACGGAACTCTAGCCGATCGGGCGGCGTATTTCAACTCTGGATTCCTTGTTCCACGGAATTCTCAGAGTTCATTCATGAAGCGTACTTGCTCAGGTCGTGCCATGCAACGGAGAATGTGTAGGGGAGGGCTTTACGCCCTCCCGCTTTGCGGTGCGGGCGGGGGTAAACGTCCCAACTCCCTTCTTCCCTACCCTCTACCCCGCCCCTATATCTTTATACCCACCTGAGTAGTTACCATGAAGCGTGGTGGAGGGAGGGGTTGAGCGGATGTGACTCTGCGGAATCAAGTGGCGCCCCCTTCCGTAGCGTCGTCGTGGAACGGCGCTCGACCGGGCGAACCGGGTCCTATGGCTGCCGGAGCAACCGCTTCAGCTTGCTCTCGTCGGTGCGCGGATGCCATCCCAGGCCGCCCATGACCCATTGGAACTTTTGGTCGCCTTTCAGCCCCGCTTGCGTCGCCTGGTTCCAGAGCGCTTGCGCCTTGCGCGCTTCTTCCGCCCTGGAGAGCCGATTCAATCCCAGTTTGGCGCCCTGACGCGGCACCCCGCGCGCCCGGTGCAGCGCGGTAATCGTCCGCCACTTGAAATCCCGCTTCGGGTCCAGGCTCCAGTAGGCGGGAATGAAGATCATGGTTCCAAACGGCGTCAGGTTCACCGTCAGTCTGAGAAGCAACGGTCGGTCGCCCTGCATCCCGTACAGGTTCCACCGGTGACAGAAGGCATCGAAGATTTCCTGAAACCGTTCCGCCGGCTTTTTCCAGCGGAATCCGAAGTCAGGCCGGAAATTCCGTTCCTGCACCATCCGTCGGCGGATGATTTTCTTGTGATCCTGATGCCGGCGGACATCCACAATCTCCTTGAGCCGGTTCCATTCCGCCACGAATTCGGGGTTGGCAAGGAGGTCTTGTTCTTGAAACTCGTACTTGTGCCGCGCCATCAGCAGGGATTCGTAATCGCCCTTCGCCACCTGATGTTCGTGCTGCGCCACAATCTCCTGGGCGGCGTTCTCGGGCGGTTCGCCCAGCAATTCCGTCAGCAGAACCAGGGGACGCTCCAAACGCCGGCCGGCGCGAATGGCATCCACGACCCACCGGCCGAGGCCGTCCACATCCACCGGCCACAGGGTGATGGGCGCAAACAACCAGTGACGCAGGACTTGCAACACGCCGTAAGCGGGATGCGTCCGGCATTTTCGGGGCAACCGGTGGATTTGACGGAGCAGATCGCCGCTCCATTCGACGCGGTGATAGGCCAGTTGCTTCAGGCGTTCGAGATCGGCGCGCAAGGTGCTGTTCATGATCGCACCGTATCATGAAACCTCCGCGCCGTCAGGGGCGGAGAATGGGGACATTGCTACGGCAGTCAGCGGTTGGCTTCTCGACGGTACAAGTGCGCGCTGAGTCTTTGTAAAAGCCGTTGGTGACGTTCGGACAAGATAAAACCAATGGACCCGATAAAGGCGGATGCGGGCAAAACCGCCAGGAATCCCAGTTGAATGAGGGAAGGAGATTTCAGGCCGCTCGTGGCATAGTCTGCGTCTGATCGTTCGATGATCTCGTCAAATCCAAGCACCTGTTGATGAAGCTGTGTGCTGATTCCGCAGACCGGGAAATCGCCGTAAGGCGGCATTTCGCGCAGGGCGATGGTCGGACGATTTTTGATTTGCCCATCCGCCTGCGGAAGAGGTGTCAGGACGACAGAACCTTCCTTCATGACTTGATGTCGGAAACCGAATATTCCGGTTCATCCCCGCCGTAGGCGCGCGCCAGCGCCTGAATCCCGATCGGTTTCCACTGGTCAATCTCTTTGGAGAGTTCGGACTGGTCCAGCAGGGTGACAATCAAGGGCGAGTTGAGCGGAAGATCTCGCGGTTCGTCGAGCTGGATGTGCTGCCCATCGTAATGAGCTTTCAAGATCATCGTCGGCATGTTGGCAACATACCACTTGCTGGGCGCGAAGAGCAAGTGCCGGAGATGACAAATCCGATGAACGTTCACCCGCTCTCTACCTTGCGAGTTTTTTTCGCGTGGAACTGGCGGGGTTTGCGTGTAACTTTTCCAATCAGGTGCAAACCGGGTTAAACTGTTGCCTCAAATCATTCTTAAAAGGCGGATTGAAAACACGGGAGTTTTCTGGGAGACTGACGGTATGACGGTCGCCGAATTGCCAATCCAGATTGATGAAGCGCAAATCGCCGCATTTTGCCGCGCGCGAGGTATTCGCAGGTTTGCCCTGTTCGGGTCCGTCTTGCACGGGGATTTCGATTCGCGCCGCAGAGACCTGGATGTTTTGGTGGAATTGCAGCCCGATGCGCATCCGGGCTTCAGTTTCTTTATTACCTGAGCCGCTTGCAGAATGGCCGCAAAAAGACGCAAGAGGCACAAAGGGGAGGGAAAGTTGTCCGCTTTTTGCGACTTTTGTGCCTTTTTGCGGCCAATTTCTGAGTTTTGCAAGAG
>JACQHZ010000144.1 GCA_016198745.1 Verrucomicrobiota bacterium | reverse complement strand
TGTTTCAGGGGACATTGGCGGGTTATGTCCGAATCCAGGGTGGAGTTGACAACCAGTGGTCTCTTTCGCTTTGGTGGATATCCCCACTTTTCCCATGGATCCCGCGCCTGTCATTCGAGTCGAAAACATCTCCTTTGCCTACGGAGATCGGATGGCGTTGGACCAGGTCTCGCTTGGCGTCCGCGAAGGCGAGATATTCGGATTGCTCGGACCGAATGGCGGCGGCAAGACCACGCTGGTTCCCGCCCCTGTGGGCAAGGTCTTTCTCTTTGGACGCGATCTGGCTGAAAATATTTCCGAGGTCCGCCGGAAAATCGGGGTGATTTTTCAGTCGCCGAGTCTGGACAAAAAGCTGACAGTCGCGGAGAACCTGTTGCATCAGGGGCGGCTCTACGGATTGCGCGGCGACGATCTTCGGCGGCGGACGGGCGAAATGCTCCGTCGGGTTGGAGTCGGGGATCGGCGCGGTGGGAACGCCGCTGATTTTTTGGGGGTTGATTGGCGCCGGTTTGACATCCTCGTTTCATCCGGCCTCCACGACGAACGGCATGAGCGCCATGGAGTATCTTTTTCCTGGCACAATGACGCTCATCATTCTTTTCACCTCGATTTTCTCGACCATTTCCGTGATTGAAGATCGGCGGGATGGATTCCTTCAATCGGTGCTTGTGGCGCCGGTGTCGCCCGGTGCGATTGTGTTCGGCAAGGTTCTCGGAGGAACGGCGGTGGCTTCCGTTCAGGGGATTTTTTTTCTTATGCTTGCTCCGATGGTCGGCATCCACTGGACGGCGGTTTCGTTTGGGATGACGGCGTTGGTGATCGTCTTGGTGGGGATTGCGTTGACGGGGTTGGGGTTCGCAATCGCCTGGCAGATGGATTCCACGCAGGGGTTTCATGCAATCATGAACCTGTTTCTCATTCCAATGTGGCTGCTTTCAGGAGCGTTCTTTCCCGCATCGGGCGCGCCCTCATGGTTGGGATGGATCATGCGGCTGAATCCGTTGACCTATGGCGTTGCGGGATTGCGTCGGGCGCTCTACTGGTCGCACCCCATGTTGTCGTGGGATATCCCATCGCTGCCGCGCGCATTGGGAGTGACGTTGATTTTCGGGTTTCTTTTTTTCGCATTGTCGTTTCTTCTGGTTGTTCGAGGAAAAAATGTCTGATTCATCCGCAACCGTCCGACGCGCGCCCGGTCGGATTGTTTTCCATCTTGTGACGTTGTTTGCGCTCACGGTGTTGATTATCGTCGGGATCATGGCGGAGCGAAGCATTCGTCAACGTCAGGGCGCCCGGATGTTGCGCCAAGCCCTGCCCGTTTTGGGCAGGTTGCCCGCGTTCGAACTGATTGAGAGCAGCGGACGTCCTTTTGGCCGCGCCGATTTGAAAGGCAAGGTTTGGGTTGTGGATTTCATTTTCACGCGATGTTCGGGGCCGTGTCCCGTGATGAGCCGTCGAATGGCGGCCATTCAGGATTCGATGAGCCGAGAGTCGGATGCGCGGTTGGTTTCATTCTCAGTGGATCCGGAATTCGACACCCCGCAGGTTCTCGCAAAATACGCCGGGCAGTTTGGGGCGAATCCCGAACGATGGATTTTTCTGACGGGGAAATACGAAGTGATCCGCAACCTCGCAGTCGAGAGCTTCAAGGTCACCGTGGATCGGGACGCGCCGCCGGCGGGCGGCCGGAGCGGGAACGAGATTCTTCACAGCACATACCTGATTTTGGTGGACCGATCCGGGCGGATTCGGGGCTATTACGACAGCGCGAGCAGCGAGGCGCTGCGCCGCCTCCATCACGACATGTCCACGCTGTTGAAGGAGAACGAGGGATGATCCAGGGAAGCGATCTGCCTGCGTTGAACGCCGCGCTCAACACCGCAAGCGTTGTGTTGCTTGTCGGCGCCTACATCGCCGTGAAGGCCGGAAGGCTCATTCTTCATCGCGATCTCATGATTGCCGCGATCATGACCTCCGCCATGTTCCTGGCGAGTTATCTCACGTATCATTTTGGTTTCCAACTGACCAAGCGTTACGAGGGGGCGTTTCGTCCGGTATATCTGGCGATTCTCTTTTCGCACACCGTTCTTGCGGTTCCGGTGTTGCCGCTGGTTTTGATCACCGCGGCGCGTGCGTTGCGCGCGCAGAAGGCCGGGGCTGTTTTGGGAGGAACCGATGTTCGCGCGCGGTTCGCGCGACATCGCGCCATTGCGCGCTGGACATTGCCGATCTGGCTTTACGTATCGCTCACTGGCGTAGCGGTCTATTGGATGCTGTATCATCACCGCTGAAGACACGAGAATATCCCCCTTGTTGCCTGGTCTGAGATTGGCGCGTTTGAGGTTTGAAATTTGAGCGGCGACAGTGTTCACTGGCTTCATGCAGATTGATAAGTTCCGCGCCCCCACTCTTCAGCAGGCGCTCGACGAGGTCCACAAGCGTTGGGGACCCAAGGCCGCCATTCTTCATGTGGCGCGCGAGACGATTCCGGCGCGATTGTTCGGAAAATCGCAGGACTGGATCGAAGTCACGGCCCGCGCTCCCGAAGAAGGTACGGAACAGAACCGCCCTGCTCCAGCCAAAACGGTGTCCGTCGAGCCGGAGGTCTCCGCCAGCGCGCCGGTTCTTGAACAAATCAGTTCACTTCGCGAGGCGCTGGCGGATTGCCGCAACATCATGCGCCAGTTTGAACGATCCCAGTGGGCGAAGTCGCAGGTTGAAAGCAAACCGCTGACGCATCCGCTTTTCGATTTCATGATCGAAAAGGGGTTAAGCACTGAGTTCGCGCTGGAATTGTTGGCGGACTGGACGACCAAAACCGTCTCGCTCGATGTGGCGCAGTGCATGGACGATCTGGACCGGCGTCTGCATCGGTTGCAGTGGAAGGATTTATTTCCTCCGGATCAGGGGCGATGCACGCTGTTTTTCGGACTGCCCGGCAGCGGCAAAACGTTGCTGCTGATCAAGGTTGCCGCGCGCCTTTGTCTGGCGCGGCAAGAATCCGGCAGTCAAGCGCCCGGTCTGGGCGCGGATCGGGTGATGCTTGTTTCGGCGGACATGAGCCGACCCGGTCCGTCGCACGAGCTGGCGCTTTACAGCGAGATTCTCCAGATTCCATTGGTTCACATCTTCGATCTTGCCGAACTGCGGGCGATCACGCAACAGGCGCCGTCTCAACGCCAGATTCTGGTCGATTGGAACGGAATTTCGCCTTACAATCCCAACTCCTGGCAGCCGTTGGAAATGTTGAAAGATTATCATCCACATCCTCAGATGCTTCTGACTGCCAGTCTGGCTTCTGATCTGCGAAACTGGCGCCGGTTCCGGGAACGCCTGGGTGTCCTGCCGCTGGTGGGTTTGGCTTTGACCCAGGCGGATCTTGAGCATCGGCTGGGCAAAATCTGGGAGGCAGCTCGTGGAACAAATCTGCCAATCGCGCTCATCTCGACCGGGAAAAATGTTCCTGGTGATTTCTTTGAGGGGGGAAGTTTTGCGTTCGGAAAGTATTTTTTCAGCGATTATCCCCCTGTTTTCGGTGAGAACCGAGCATGAGGAGACTGAGATATGGAATTTGGCATCCATACTGCTTCTCCCCATCCTACCCAACTTATGATCTCCAACCAATTCGCCATCATCCTGCGGCTCGGCATGACAGTTGTCGGGATGGGCGGCTTTTTCCTGGGCATTTGCCTCAGTTTATGGCGCGAAACGACATGGGTGTTGGCGTTGTTCCGCGGCGCCATGGTGTGCATCATCTCAACCCTGTTGATCCGTTGGTTGCTCCTCAGCCTTTTTCGCGCTCACCTGGAGCAGGTTGTCATCCGAAAACGAAACCAGATCATGCAGGCCAAACAGGCCAAGACGTGATTCACCCGCCATGCAAACTCTATTTTCGCCATACATACGTTTTCGCATGAAAGGGGCTTCTTCTTTCAGCGGCTTGACACCGATGCCAACCGCGCGCACTTTGGAGGATGGCGACAAAACGAGGCGCGCCAGGGCGAACATGAAAGGAGCAATCCTTGATCGGCCATTTTTGCCGTCGTTGCCATCGTTGCCGCCAGTGGTGAAAAACCCGCCCCCCACGATCACAGGCAAACCCATGACCAACGAGACCAGCACACCGGAGCAGCAGGCATTGATCGTGAGCATGCTTCCGTTGGTAAAAACCATCGTCGGCCGCATTGCCATGACACTGCCCTCGCATGTGAGCCATGAGGATTTGCTCAGCGCGGGAGTTGTGGGTTTGATGGATGCTGTTCGGCGATACGATCCCACCAAAGGGTCCAGCCTGAAAACGTATGTGGCCATGCGCGTGCGCGGCGCCGTTTTGGACGAGCTTCGGAAGATGGACTGGGTTCCGAGGTCGGTGCATCGCCAGGCGCGCGATTTTCGAAAAGTTCAGGAATCGCTCGAACAACGGCTGGGGCGCGAAGCCACGGAAGACGAGCTTGCGCATGAGATGAACATCAGCGTGGAGGAACTTGAACGAATCCTGGAGAACATTCAGCCCGCGTCCTTCGTTTCCCTTCAGGATGTGCGGTCGTACAAGGACTCGGAAGAAGGCGGCCTTCTTCAGGAGGAATGCATCGCCGACCCGCGCGGCGTCACGTCTTTGGAAGCCAGCCTGGATGTGGAGCGCCGCCGTCTTATCTTTGAAGGCATTCTCATGCTCAATCCGGTGGAGCAAAAGGTCCTGGCGCTTTATTATTATGAGGGATTGCGGCTGAAGGAAATTGCCGAAGCCTTGGGCGTGACGGAGTCGCGTGTTTCCCAAATCCATACCCTGGCCATCCAACGGCTCCGCAGCCGCATCGAACGCGGGGAACAAATTAAGGATTGAGAATTAAGAATAAAGAGCTTACAAAAATAAGGGAACGGGGACGGTCAGGGTTCTTCCAGAAAAGGAAGATGCCTTTTTTTGCGCCCCTCCGCTGGTGAGCTTCCATGATCCTGTCTTCTGCTCATGCTTAATTTTTAAATCCTTGCACCATGACTCTGATCATCGGTTGGGTGATTGTGATTGTCTCCGCCATCGGCGGGTTCATGATATCGGGAGGCAACCCCTTCATGCTGTTCCGAGGCTGGGGCGAGTGCATCATCGTGGCCGGCAGCGCGCTTGGTTTTCTGGTGGGCGCCAGCCCGCCGGAAACCATCAAGTTCACCACCCGCTTGATTGTTCGTTCCTGCCGCGGGTCCGTCTATTCGCAGAAAGTCTATATTGATCTGGTCCAGATGATGTACGAAATTTTCATCGTGGGCCGTCAGCAAGGGCTGGTCGGATTGGAGAATCACGTCCTGGAACCGAGGCAAAGTTCCATCGTCACCCGGTATCCTTCTTTTTTGAAGAATTACCATGCCCTCGAGTTTTTTGTCGATGCCATGAAGCCGGTCATTGACGGCAAGCTTAAAGCCGACCAGTTGAAGTCTTATCTCGACACTCAGTTGACTCAGAAGGATTTTCACGATTACCAGCCGGTGAGCCTCCTGAGCAAGGTGGCGGATGCGCTGCCCGGTCTCGGAATCGTTGCCGCGGTTCTCGGCATCATTCTCACCATGGGCAGCATCGATCAGGCGGTGGGGGAAGTCGGCATGCACGTCGCCTCCGCCCTGGTGGGCACCTTCATCGGCGTCTTTTTGAGCTACGGGATTGTTCAACCCCTTGCCACCAACATCGACTTTCTCAACCACGATGAGTTTGCCTATTACAGCATCATGCGCAACGGCATCGTGACGTTTGCCAGCGGATCGTCGCCGCTGGCCGCCGCGGAAAATATGCGCACCGCCATCCCGGAAGATCGTCGCATCGACGCGGATTCCCTGGAAAACATGCTCAAGAAATCTCAACGATAATGATCAAACGCGAATCACATCACGGAAGCACATGGAAGGTTGCCTACGCGGATTTCGTTACGGCGATGATGGCCCTGTTTCTCGTGTTGTGGATTGCCGCCATGAACCAGGAAATGAAGGAAAGCGTCGCCGGCTATTTCCGCTCGACCGCCCTTCTCAACCGTCAAGCCCAGGGAACGGGAAGCATGGCGCCCATTATCCGCGTGGTCAAACATCCGATTCAGACGGTCCCGACGCCCCAAAAATTCGAGCCGACGCACCAAGAACACGAGTCGGGTGCTGCCGGCGAGAAGATGTTGACCAGCCGAAGTCTGGGCAAAGACAACCTGCAGGAGACCGCCACCACCATCCTCAAACTTCTTCGCGGCAACAATGGGGAAATCACCAACGTGGACGCCTTCCGTCTCGAATTCACCAACGACGGATTCCGCATCGAGGTGCTGGATATGCCGAAAAGACCGCTTTTTGAAAAAGGCGGCGCCGCCCTGACGGAATATGGGCGATGGGTCTTGCAGACCATCGCCTTTGAAGTGGAACGATTTCCATTCCGCATCGAGGTGGAAGGCCACACGCAGGCCCCGCCTTTGGGCGAACCGGGCGATCCCTGGGAACTCTCCACCCGTCGGGCGCTTGCCGCCAAGCAATGTCTGGAAGAAAACGGCGTCGGGGCCAAGCAGTTCTGGCGCGTGGCGGGGCTGGGTGACCGCCAGCCGTTGAACACAGATGTTCCCGGCGCCGAAATCAATCGCCGGATATCCGTGCTCGTGCGGCTCGATCCGACCAGCGATCTTGACTCGGCGATCCGGACCTATTCGGTTCCTTGAACTTTCCCCAGCCGTCTCTTCCCATTTTTTAACATGAAAGTGCGTGTCATTCGCGGCTCTGCCGGACAAGTTCAACAGGCGGCGTGGCCTTCTCTCGATCAACCCGTGGAAGGACGCGCCCCGGCTGTCCCGCTCCCCAAGGAACCGCGTGTCGAGTTGGTGAGCCAACCCGACGGCGCCCATCGCATCATCGTCACCTGCACCTGCGGCAAGCGGATCGAAATCACCTGCGAGTCGTAAAAACCGCTTGGGAGGGGTTTTGAGCAGGTCGTTTTTGCCCAGCAACGCACTTTTTTGCCGCAAGTGATGGATGGTCGCGGCTGTCTGATCTGAGGGAAACCTCGTTTCTCCGCCAAACCGTCGTTGGAACCGATTGGCATTTTCCATGCTACACAAGGCTTCATCATGATTTCCGGATTGTACCAGTCTGCCGCGGGGATGCTGACTCAAATGGAAAACAACCAGTTGATTGCTGAGAACCTGGCTGCGAGCGCCAATCCTGGTTTCCGCCGGATGCAGGCAACGTTCGAGGCATACATGAATCCACTTTATCCCGTTACCGGCGAGGCAAGCGAAGTGATCCGCCAACCGGGCGCCAAATTGTGGCCGCCTCACGCTCCCACCATCCGGACCACAACCAATTTTTCACAGGGCCAGATTCTCCGGGACGGCAACCCGTTGCATCTGGCCATTTCGGAAAATGGCCCTTTGGGAAACGGATTTTTCGCCGTGGAACTTCCGAACGATCAGGGCATTGCTTATACGCGCTGCGGCGCTTTTCAGCTCAACACGCAGGGCGAATTGGTCACAAGCAACGGTTGGCGCGTGATGGGCGAAGGAGGCGCGCCGCTGGTCCTTCCCAAACCGTCTCAACCCATCCAGGTTTCGGATAACGGCGAGATTTCGCAGCAGGAAATCACCGGCGGCCGACAACAGTTGATCATCGTGGGGAAGTTCCAGATTGCCGATTTCAAGAACCCAACGCAGGAACTGACATGGGCCGGCGGCAGTTACTTCACTCCGAGCAACGATTCTGTCAAACCCGAAACCGCCGCCAACTACATCCTGGTTCAGGGATCGCTGGAAGGCAGCAACGTCAATCAGGTTCAGGAGATGGTGGATATGATCCAGGCCTCACGGGCCTACGAGGCCAATCAGAAAATGCTTCAAGCACAGGACGGCACCATGGAACAGGTGATCCGACAGGTGCCTGGGCGCTGACATTTCCCATGATGAAACGTCTTTCAGAATGGAATAAAACATCGCCAACCTCAGCCGGTTGGACCTCATGCCGCCGTCGCGGATTTCCCTTGCGCGTGAATAGTTCGCGACGGCGCGCTTCAAAGAAAGGAGCGATCCCATGCTAAGATCCCTCATGGCTTCTGCAAGCGGAATGGAAGCCCAACAGTCGAACATCGACAACATCGCCAACAACCTCGCCAACGTCAACACCACGGCGTTCAAGAAGTCCCAGATCGAATTTCAGGACATGATGTACCAGACCAACCGCGCGGCGGGCGCCGCCACCGCTTCGGGCGGCCAAATCCCCACCGGCATCCAGGTCGGGCACGGCACGCGGGTTGCGGCGACCGCCACGCTTTTTTCACAGGGCGCCATGCAACAAACGGGCGTTCCGCTGGATGTGGCGATCGAAGGACCTGGTTTTTTTGAAGTCACCCTCCCCGATGGCACGGCCGCCTTCACGCGCGACGGCGCCTTCAAGCTCAATTCCACGGGCAACGTCGTCACCAGCGACGGATTGACGGTAAAGGGGCTTGATTCGATGGACCCCGCGACCCAGACGATCACCATCGGCAGCGACGGTTCGATCTCGGTGGGTGTCAAAGGCGGCATCGAGAAAAAAACACCCATCACTTTGGCGCGTTTTGCGAATCCATCCGGACTGAGAAGCATGGGCCGCAATCTTTACGCCGAAACCGATGCGTCGGGCAAGGCGGAGACGGGCGGCACGCCGGGACAGAACGGATTCGGCACGTTGGCGCAAGGCTACATCGAAATGTCCAATGTCGAGGTGGTCCAGGAGATGGTGAACATGATCACCGCGCAACGGGCTTACGAAATGAATTCCAAGACCATCCAGGCTTCTGACGAGATGATGGGACTGGCCAACAATCTGAAACGATGAGATTTTTCCGTATTCCATCCCGATCCAAAGACAAGCACGGTCGTCGCATTTGTCGTCGCGGTTTGCTCTGTGGCGTTCTCCCGCGGCTGGCAATGGCGGCGGCCGTGTGCGGCGTTGCGGGAACCCAGGCGTTTTCCAACGCCGCCGCGCCGATTCCCCCGGTCATCCTCCATCTCCGCGAGTCCGTCGAGGCATTGTCCGACACCCTTCAACTGCGCGATTTGCTTGCAGCAACTTCGGACCAATTGTCGCCGGCCATGGATGCCTCCGTGGGCAACACGCCTCTGGGACTTGCGCCCGCGCTGGGCAAGACCTCCGTGATCCGACGCGCCGATCTGGAAGCCTACGTGCAACGGATGCATCCCAAGGGTGCCTTTACCTGGATGGGCGCCCCGCAATGCGCGGTCTCCCGGCCCGGCATTGAAGTCGCCGAGCCGGAGGTCCGCAGACTCCTGGAGGATGCCTTGCGCGTTTTTGCGGAAAATCAGGGCGAAATCCGAGTGCTCGCCCTCGCCAATTATTCGCCCCTCATGGTCCCCAAACTGGGCGCGGTCACGGAAGTGGAACTGGTTGCGCCCAATGCCAATACCCGATTCGGATCGGCCATGGTCAACGTGCAGTATCAGGATCGTTCATTTCTTCGCCGCAGCCTCCGCTTCGAATGGGAATGGAAACGTCCGGTGTGGATTTGCACGCAATCCCGGCCCGCAGGCGTGATTCAACGGGACTCTTTCACCCGCGATGTGCGCAACATTCTCGGCATTCCAAGCGAACCGTTTTTCAATGATCCGTTGCCGGAGGACCTGATCCTGGCCCGGCCGATTTCGAAAAATGATTTGCTGCTTCGCGCGAACATCAAAACGCCCATTGCCGTGGAACGCGGCTCCATCGTAAGCGCCCGCGTGCTCTCCGGCGCCCTCCTGGTTTCGGTGCAGGCCCTCGCCCTTGAGAACGGCAGCATCGGGCAGACCATCCGCGTCCAAAACCCCAACTCCAAAAAACTCATGTTGGGAAAGGTGACTCATGAACATATCGTCCAAATCATCCCGTGACGGAAGCCGTACTCGGTCCATGCTCCAAGGTCCATGGTCCACAGTCCATGGTCCGCGGGTTGGTTCAGGTTCCGCATTCCGCGTAACCGGGATCATTTCATGGATTCTGTTTGTTGCCGTTGCTGCGCCGTTGTCCGCGACCTCGTTGTGGGTTGAAGCCGAAAACGGCGGCCGTTCCCTCTATGCCGACCGAAAGGCGGGGCGGATTGGCGACCTGGTCACCATCGTTGTCAACCAGAGCACCATCGCCAACAAGTCGTTGAGCAGCAACACGTCCAAGACCGTGAATGAAAACGAGCAGTTTTCCGCATTGTTCGGCAACTTCATGGGCGGTGTGCGCACTGCCGAGGAAGTGGCGCGCCGCAATCCGCACAACAGTTGGAGCGGCGCGCGGAGCTTCAACGGAAACGGCGCCGTCGCCAACACCGAAACCGTCACCTCCACCATTCAGGCGCGCATCACGGACGTGATGCCCAACAAGGTCATGCGCATCGAGGCGTCTCGACGGGTTGAAGTCGGCCAGGAGATTTCCTACCTGGTGCTGAGCGGACTGGTCCGACAGGATGACCTGACGACCGCCAACACCGTGCTTTCGACGCAGGTGGCCGATCTCCAGCTCAAACAGCAGGGCAACGGCGCTCTCTCTCGCGAAACCCGCAAGGGCTGGCTCACACGCGTCTGGGAAACCATTTCGCCATTCTGATTTATGCGCTCAACTTTCTCACTCGCCATTTTGCTCCTTGCGCTCGCCGCTTCCCATCTCAACGCGGCGCGGGTCAAGGACATCGCCCGTATCCAGGGGACACGCCAGAACCAGCTCATCGGTTATGGAATGGTCGTCGGCCTCGGCAATACGGGCGATTCCAATCCCAACATCACCCTCCAGACCGTCGCCAACTTCGTCAACCGTTTTGGTCTCACGGTCACCACCACGGACATCAAGGCCAACAACGCCGCCCTGGTCGTTGTCACCGCCGATCTGCCGGCGTTCATCCGAACCGGCTCGCGGATTGACGTGAACGTCGCCTCGATGGCCGACGCAAAAAGCTTGCAGGGCGGTGTTCTGTCGCAAACGCCGCTGATCGGCGCCGACGGCCAGGTCTATGCGGTCGCCCAGGGGGCGGTTTCCATCGCAGGCTTCGGCGCGGGCAACACCGGAGCGGGCAGCGCCAGCATCCAGAAAAACCACCTCACCACGGCGCAAATCCCGGATGGCGCGCTGGTGGAACGCGAGGTCCCGTCAGAACTGGTGACACAGATGAACACCCTGGACGTGGCGTTGCGCGAACCCGATTTCACCAGCGCCCAGCGCATGGCCGAGGCGTTCAACCGCCGATTCCCCTCGATGGCGATGGCGGTTGATTCCGGCACGGTGCGGCTTCAGGTGCCGCCGGACAGCGTGGATCCCGCGCAGCACGTTCATTTCATTTCCCAGGTTGAAAATGTGGAGACGGAACCGGATGTGGTCACGCGGGTTGTCGTCAACGAACGAACCGGCACCATCGTCGCCAATGCGCGCATCCACATCTCCAACGTGGCGGTGGCACACGGCAATCTGATCGTGAGCGTGGTCACCACCCAGGGAGTGTCGCAGCCGCTGCCTTTCAGCACGACCGGCACAACCCAGGTCACCCAGGGCACCACCACCGACGTCAAGGAACAGCGGGCGAGCCTCGTGAAACTTGGCGAATTGCCTACGGTGGATCAGGTCGCCACCGCGCTGAACGCGCTCGGCGCGACGCCGCGCGACATGATCGCCATCTTCGAAGCCCTGAAACAGGCCGGCGCTTTGCAGGCTGAACTTGTGATCCGGTAAGGAACACGATCCCAACTTCTCACTTCTCACTTTCCACTTCTCATTATCTTCCATGATCTCCGCCCTTCCACCCACTGATGCCAAGCCGCTGGAAAACACGGCGACGATAGATCCCGCCCTTCGTCTGAAACGGCTGAAACAGGCGACCGTGGATTTCGAGTCCTTGCTGCTCCAGCAGATGTTCCAGAGCATGCAGTCCAACCTCAAAGGAGGCGGCTTGGCCGGCGAAGGACTGTCCGGCAGCATCTATTCGAGCATCATGACCGAGGCGGTCGCCAAGTCCATGGCGCAAAATCAAAGCACCGGCATGGCCGATCAGCTCTACCAGGATTTCCTCCGGCATTACCCCGATCTCAAGGAGGTAGCGGAAAAAGAGATCGCCGCCGCTGGGCATCATGCGTCCCCCGCGCCGGAGAAAGGCGCCCCTTTGGCTGGCGAAAATCAAGGCGTCGAACCGGTCGCACACCCCTGGGATTGTGTTCCGCCCTGGACCTTGAAAAGCGCGATCATTCCGCCGTCTGAAGCCCCGAGGTCCGCTGCCGATGCCAACGCCCTTGCCAGGTATCTCCGCGCCATCAAACCGCCCCTTTAGAACCGACTCCCAAAGCCGATACAGAAGTAACTGCCTGCTCATGACGCATGACCAAAAAATCAGCCGTCCCGAACCGATCTTCCATTTCGCATGACCTCGACCTCTGAAAATCTTGCCAGCATCCTTGTGGCGGAACACGACAGCCTCACGGAATTGCTCCGTCTTTTGAAGGAGGAACAGCAGATCATCCTTCAGCGCCGCAGCGAGGCATTGATCGTCCTTCTTTCCACAATCGAAACCCAGCTGCTGCGCGTTCAGCATCATCGTGCGGAACGCGAAGAGGCCCTGCGCCCCCTTCTTTCCCAAACGCCTGCTGCCACCGCGCCCGTTGCCGGTGATTCTCCCTGTCTGGCGCGGCGGATTGCGACGCTGCCGGATGGCGTGCGCGACCAGGCCGTTCCTGTCGCCATGCGCATCGATCTCGCGCTTCAATTGGTGCATGAAATCGCGTGGCAAAACCACGTGCTGCTCTCCCACTCGCTGCATTTTCTCGAACAGGTTCTGGCGCCCTGGATGGACCCGCAATCCCAGTCCCTGGCCATTTACAGCCAGCACGGCATCGTCCGCAAAGGAACCCGGAGACAAACCCTTTTTCACGCTATCGCTTAAATGAGCACAATCGGACTCAGCGCAAGTTTGATGATGGGCGCCCGCTCCCTGGCCGCTCAGCGAGCTGCCATCGAGGCGACCGGTCACAACATCGCCAACGTCAACACGCCGAACTACGCCCGCCAGCGGGTGCCGTTCGAATCGGACTTCGCCATGAAGACCGACGTCGGGCAGCAGGGGCTTGGCGTGGTGGCCAACAACCTCCAGCAGTCCCGCAGCCTCCTTTTGGACGCGCAAATCCCGACCAATATCAGCACCCTTGCCTATCTCGAAGAAAAGGGCAATCTCCTCTCTCAAGTGGAAGCCAACCTGGGACAGCCGCTCGACCGCCTCAATTCAGTCGCCAGTTCCCAGTCCGTGAATTCCAGCGACGGATTGTCCGAGGCGCTGGACGGGTTCTTCAACGCCTTTCAGGCATTGAGCGCCGATCCAACCTCGACCGTGCTCCGTCAGCAGGTCATTCTCAGCGCGCAAGGCGTCGCGCGCAAGCTCAACAGCATTGACAAGAACCTGGTCAACACCCAGAACCAGATCGTTTCCCAGATTTCGCAGGAAGTCACCGACATCAACAGCTCGCTGTCGGACATCGCCAAACTCAACGGCCAGATTTCCATGATCGAGGTTGGCGGTGAGGTCCGCGCCAATGACTTGCGCGATGGACGCCAGCAAATGGTGGAGGAACTGTCCAAGCATATGGATCTTAATACCCAGGAACAAGCGGATGGCTCCCTCACGGTGCGTCTCGGTTCCGCCGCCGGCGCCCTCCTTGTCAGCGGCGCCTATTCCGGCAACACCGCCTCCGCGGCAACCGTCAAATTGGCGGTGGACGGCGCAGCGCCCACGCTTGACATCAAGAGCTGGACGGGCGGCGAAGCCGAAATCGCTGCCAATCTCGACGCCGTCGCGCCCCAGCCCTCAGCCGGCACGCTCGCGGCCCGGATCGAGGGTGTCAATACCGTCATCGGCGGCAGCACCGCGGGATTGATCCAGGATTTTGACCGGATCGCTGCCTCGCTGGCTGCGCTGGTCAACGCCCAACATGCGGTCGGGTTTACGCTCGAAGGATCGCCCTTGTACGCGACCACCGGCAACCCCACCTTCTTCGATGACGACGCCGTGGACGGCAATCCGCTGGGCGTTGTCACTGCCGCGAACATCCAGCTCAATTCCGTCGTCGCAAACGATATCCGCAAGATCGCTGCATCCGACACAGCGGGCGAGCCGAGCAATCGCGCCAACGCGCAACGCATCGCCCAACTTCGCGACAGCACAGCCGGACCGTTCCTCGGGGGAATGACCATCTCCAACTACTACCTCACCTCGGTCACGGGACTGGGAGTGAATCTGCGCGTCACCAACAACCAAAAAACGACCCAGGATTTGTTGAATCAACAGCTTGTGAACCAGCGCGACTCGGTCATGGGCGTTTCCATTGACGAAGAAATGACCAACATGATCCGCTTCCAGAACGCCTTCGAGGCCTCCGCGCGGTTCATTGCCACCATTGACGAAATGATGCAGCTCATCAACAGCCTCAAACGCTAAATGAAATTAGAAATGAAAAGTGAAAAATGAAAAATTCAAAGCCCGAAATTTCTGGTTTCAATTCCCAACTTCTAACTTCTAACTTCTAACTTCTCATTGCCCATGCGTGTCACCACCAATACATTCCCCACCCAGTTGGTCTCCCAACTGCAGAAACTCCAGGAGCGGCAGCTCAATGCCCAACGCTCGCTCTCGTCCGGCCAACGCATCCATGCCCCATCCGATGCGCCGGCCGATTTCCGTCGGAGCATCGAAATCCAAAGTTCGCAGCGCACCGCGCGCCAGTATCAGGACGCCATCCGTCAGACGCAATCCCGCTCCCAGGATAATTACGACGCGGTCACCCAGGCGCAGACCCTCGTGAGCAAGGCGTCGGAACTCGCCATTCGCGGCAACAGCAGCCTCAACCAGTCGGACCTGAACTTCATCGCCACGGAAGTCAATGGCGTTCTCGAACGGGCGGTCACGCTCGGCAACCGCGAGAAGGACGGGCGGTTCCTTTTCGGTGGCACCTATCTGCTGGCGGGCGACATTGATCCTGTCACCGGCCAGGCTTATGTGCCCTTCAGCCCCACACGCGACCCGGTCACCGGCGAAGTTACGAATGTGACCTATCGCGGCAACACCAAGATCAACCAGGTGGAAATCGAATCCGGTTCCAACGTTGATACCAATATCATCGGGTCCAGCGCCGGCAATCCCCCCGGCCTGTTCGTCAATGGCGCCACGGACATCTTTCAAACGCTCATCGATCTGCGCGACAACTTGCGCGCCGGAACTCCCAACCCCGGCGCAAGCGTGAGCGCCCTTCGCAATGTGGAAGACAACGTGGCCATCTTCATCGGTTCCGTCGGGGCGAACATGAGCCGGCTGCAGCTTGCCAACGATAACCATACCCGCTCGCTCCAGACCGATGAAGAAACACTCGGCAAACTTTCCGGCGCCGATTTGGTCGACACGGCAGTTGCCCTTCAGACCACGGATACCGCCCTCCAGGGCGCCCTTCAAGCCGGCGCCCGCATTTTGAACCAGTCTTTGCTTGACTTTCTCCGGTAAAAAGCATGTAATGCAGCGAACGGAAGAATGATCGGTGGAGCGGCTTCCGACCGGAAGGCGTCCACCAATCGTCTCCGTCACAACCGTTTGCTTCATGAGTTCCCAGGTGTCGTCAAATTTCGAGGCGCTGCTCAAGCGGGTCGCGCCCGAGAACGTCGTGCGTTTCGAGCACGGGTTGCCGGGTTTCCCGACCGATAAACAGTTCGTGCTGTTGCAAAACCCGGACGAACGTCCGTTCGTCTGGCTCCAATCCCTGAACACACCAGAACTGGCGTTCGTCGCCACGTCGCCCTTTGTGTTGTTCCCGGAATACCGCCCGGATGTGCCGGAACAGGACCTTGCCGCAATCGACACTCCCTCTTCCGAGGAAACGCTCATTCTCTCCCTGGTCCGGATTTTCAACAGTGTGCCGCCGGAGCTGCATACCAACCTCAAGGCCCCGATTGTAATCAATTTCCGAACCTTCGCCGCCCGCCAGGTGATCCTGGCCAACGAAGCAATGTATTCCGAAAAAGCCATCTATCGTGTGAAACCAGTGTAGGGGAGGGCTTTACGCCCTCCCGATTGAAAACCCTGAACACTCAATTGAAGGAGACCCCCATGGCAAGAAAACGTGCGCCTTCCACAGCAAATCAGCCAAAGGCAGTTCGCGTGGCTTTCCGAATCTTCGCGCCGGACGCAAGAGACGTGAAGCTGGCGGGCAGTTTCAATGCTTGGCGGCCGCAGGAGCTTCAGGCGTCGAGCAAACAAAACGGCTTTTGGGAAAGCGAGGTCCCCCTTCCCTCCGGGCAATACGAATACAAATTCGTCATTGACGGACAATGGCTGATTGATCCCGGCCACGCCAACTGCGTTCCAAATTCCTACGGAACGTTCAACAGCGTTATTCATGTGAATTGATTGCGCTTCAAGAAAATCACCCCTTATGCTGGTCATCACACGACGCGAAGGAGAATCGGTCATCCTCAATGACAACATTGAGGTGATCGTTCTTTCCGTGGACGGCGCCCAAATCCGCCTTGGATTCAACGCCCCGCAAAGCGTGCTGATTCACCGCAAGGAGCTTTACGAGCGCATTCAACGCGCCAATCGCGAGGCGGCAGCCAACAAGCAGACCACGCGCCTGCCGCATTTCCCAAAACCATCCGAATCCGCCAATTCGCCGTCGGCCTGAGACCGGGCAAGTGACGGCATTTGTATGGGTGGATGACCTGGAAGTGCGTCCGTTCGTGCGCGGACCCATATTGAACGCCAGGTCTGATGTCATACAAAAAAGATGTGACACGTGTCACAGAAAAATTGGAAGTCGGGTGATGAGGCGAGACGCAGAGTCGAGAAAAAAGGCCGAGATGCAGGTAATGCACCCGCGCGACGGGATCGCGTTGCGTTCTGAAGGATTCCGGTGTATTGAGGTCATGTCATGACGATGGGCGCTCGTCAATTTTGCCGAATCGCAACGTGGCGGCTGGTCGTTGGGATGGGATGGCTTTTTTTCACGGGATCGATATCGTGCGCTGCCGAAAATCAGGCCGACGCTCTTGTGGTTGCCGCCGAAAGCGGTGACGTCAACCGGGTTAAACTCCTGTTGGAACAAGGGGTTGACGTGAACGCCGTGAGCCGGCGGGTTGGCGCAACCGCCCTGATGCTCGCAGCAGGCCGGGGTCAAATCGAGGTGGTGCGACTGTTGCTTGACAAGGGCGCCGATTTGGAAGCTGGAAAGGGAAAGCACGGAACCGCACTGATTTGGGCAGCGCCCGTGACAGGGGTTGGAAACGACGTGCTGAAGTTGTTCATGGAGAAAGGGGCGGATGTCAACGCGAAGAGAGAGGATGGGACCACCGCGCTCATCGCGGCGGCGGAGCACGGCAACATGGAGTCGTTGAAATTCCTCCTCGATCAGGGCGGGGATGTCCGCATGAAGAATTCCGACGGGAAAACCGCGTTGGAGATGGCCTTGGAAGAAGAAAAATTCAAGATCGCAACGCAGATTCGAAGATCAGCAAACATAGCGTTGCTCGCCGCCGCAAAACAAGGCGATCCGGTTGAAGTGAGGGACTTGGCGGAACACGGCGCGGAGGTGAACGCGAAAGGCGAAAACGGATGGACGCCTCTACTATGGGCGGTCCAGGGCGGGCATCATGACGCGATACGGTTCCTTCTTTACAAAGGCGCGGACGCAGAGGCGGCCGATAAAAAGGGCGTGACCTCGTTGAAACTGGCGGCGAACCAGAACGACCGCGTGACGATCGAGTTGCTCAACGACGCAATTCGAGTGTTGCAAATGCGTCGGAAACAAGAGAACCCGTCGCGGCAGGAGCAAGTCACGGTTAAGCTGCAAGCTGAAGATATCGGCTACAACGGCAAGACCGCAAAGCTCCAAATGTCGTTGCGATGCAACGCGCAGGACCTCAAGGTGGGCGACGAAATCCCGATCGAATACGCCATCAAAAACCTGGGTGTCGAGGAGTTCGTTCACTATCTCGACAACCGCACCGAGGCGGGTGTCCGGACATTGAGATTTCTCCTGGACGATCCGGATCCCAACATTCGCGCCGACGTACGGGATGCCATCAAGGGGGCATATCGCCATCGTGGCGTTACAAAAGGGCGCCCGTTGAAACCCGAAGATTTTCCTGAAATCGCAGGGTCGAAATAGGACGCCAACAAAAGTCCCGCATATTTCATTGGCCGCGGCGAACTATCCCCCTTTCGCCGCCTTGAAATAGCGATCCGCCATCTGCCGGATTTGCCGGCGGTATCCCTCCTCGACGCGCAGGGTTGGCTCGCGCACGTGATCGCTTGCGATCACGCCCAGGCGCGTCAGCATGTATTTCTCGATGTAATGCAGCAGCTCCAGGTTCTGCATCGCCAGAGTCGCCAGCGGCATGAAAGTCTCCATGGCCCGAAATCCGCGATCGCTCTGCCCGCGCTTGAAGGCGTTCCAGCATTTGACATAGGTCGGCGTCATGGCCGCCCCCGGCACCACGCCGTCCACTCCGCGCGAGACGGCGTCGAAGATGTCGAGTCCCGCCCAACCGCTGGTGAGCGCGAGCCGTCCGTGCGTCTCGCGCCGGAGCATTTCGAAACGCGGGCCATTGAGAGCTCCTTCAAGTTTGACTCCGCGAAAATTGTTCGTCTTTCGGCAGAGGCGCACCAGGACCTCGGAAGGCAGCAGGCCGCCCGCGTAATCGGCGTCCTGCGCCAGCACCGGAAGCCGTGTGTTTCGGCATATCTCGATGTAAAAGCGTTCGATGTCCGGCGCCTTGATGGGAAACAGACAGGGCACAAGCACCCCGATCCAATCCGCCCCGACCGATTCGGCGTATTGAACGCGCGCCAGCACGCCGCGCAACGAGGTGTGGTTGCATTGCGCCACGACGGGCGCGCGGCCGCGCGCCTGCTCCACCACGACGCGCGTCACAAGGCGAATCTCCTCTTCGCTCAGCTTGTAAAACTCGCTCGCGAACATGGGCGAACAAATCCCGCCCGCGCCCTGCTGGATCGCGAAATCCACGATGGCGCGCAGGCCTTTCTCGTCAATCTCGCCGTCGGGATGAAAGGGGGTTGGAATGACAGGCAGGACGCCTTTGAGCTTTGGAGGATGGATAAGTTTCATGCCAATGCGTGACTAGTATCGTGACAATTTAATTATGCAACCGTGGCTGAGAGGATTTTGGCGATTGGGCAAG